>CAZRJT010000050.1:0-14436 GCA_964600585.1 uncultured Bacteroides sp. | reverse complement strand
GGCGTATTCGTTGAAATCGAAGAAGGCGTTGAAGGCCTCATCCACATCAGCGACCTCTCTTGGACCAAGAAAATCAAACATCCCAGCGAATTCACTCAAATCGGTGCTCCCATCGACGTTCAGGTTCTTGAAATCGACAAGGAAAACCGTCGCTTGAGCCTCGGCCACAAACAGCTTGAGGAGAATCCTTGGGACGTATTCGAAACAGTGTTCACCGTTGGTAGCATACACGAAGGTACCATCGTTGAAATGGTAGAAAAAGGCGCTGTAATCGCTCTCCCCTACGGTGTTGAAGGTTTTGCAACTCCCAAACACCTCGTTAAGGAAGACGGCACTCCCGCTAAAGTTGACGAAAAGCTCAACTTCAAAGTCATCGAATTTAACAAAGATAGCAAGCGCATCATATTGTCGCACAGCCGTATATTCGAAGACGAAGCAAAAGCTGAACGCAACGAAAATCGCAAAGCTAAACGTGCCACCAAGCGCGCCGAAGAAACCCCGATGCTTTCTACTCCTATCGAGAAGACAACTCTGGGTGACCTCGAAGCTCTTGCCGAACTAAAAGAAAAGCTCTCTGGTAAAAAATAAATCCGAGACACATAGTAAAATAAAGCCGACCAAATGGTCGGCTTTATTGTTTTCAGCAATCAAGACCAATTTACTATGAGACAGCTAACGGCCATCTCGACATTACACCACTTCCACGTCCGGAATGCCATTCCCGACAGCATACAGTCCTATCTACGGCTCTTCCTGTTCGGATTAGCCGGAAACCATCCCTTGGCTACGCGCTCTTCCTGTTCAAAGACCTCCTTTATCGTCCAAAACGAAGAAAATGCAATCACCCCAAGCAGAGAAGAGAAAAACACATCGGCAACCAATATCGAAGCTGCAGCACTCACAATGCCCAATACTAAAAACCACCACCAACAACCAGTGCCAAAATAATAATGACTCTTAATCACTATCGGATGAAACGCACCGATTATTAGAAACGTAGATAACCCTATTGTTATCCCACACAAATGGTAGGACATAAGAAAATCAGTCATATAACTTATAATTTAATAAGATATCCAATACGCCGCAATCACCAACCACCCGAAGCTCCGCCACCACCGGTCATACCACCGCCAAAACTTCCGCCCGAAAATCCACCACCGTCGCCAAAGCCACGGCCGCCGATTATCGGAACAATCACCGGCACTTCCTCTTTCGGAATTTCATACTGCTGATTACTGCCATTGCCACAATTCAAGCACTTGTATATTTTCACGCCACGACCCGCACGCGACGTCGTTGGAGCAGACAGTATACGATTGCCTACGAGCGTGCATGCCCTTGCCCCGCAATGCGGACACACAGTATAAGCCGATAACCTGTTGACGTATGGAATCACATCCTTTTCGTGGCATTCAGGACACAGCCACACGTCATAATCAATCGAATTTATACGTTCTTCAAGGTCTTGTGCCGGAGTCAGATAGTCATTATCGTGCTTTTCGTCAAGCTTATTCATCTTATGCCCGCAATTCGGACATTCACGACGACGATTACGTATACGCCTCATACTCAGCACTAGCAGCAAAAATCCCGGCAACGGCATCCCCAGACACCCAAACGACAGAAACAACCCGAGAGTCGTAAATTTATTCAGTTGGTTATAACGGTCAAATGCATCCATCTTGCGCGTCGAACACAATTTGGCAACGACCACAACAGTGTAAGCCAACGCAATCACCGCACAAATCCATATATACACCGAGAAAAGCTCATCGCCGCTCGTGTCATGCGTCTCGTCGTTCGCATATTTCGAACGCACTTCCTCTGCCACTTCTGGGTCGGTTAGTATATTGCCGATTCGTTTCACTGCCTCGACAGTTCCCGCATCAAAATCCCCCACTCGGTAATGTGGTATCATATTTTCGCGTATCACCCTACCGCACACGATATCGGGCAGCACACCTTCTGCGCCATATCCAGTGCGAATGACCGCTCTGCGCTTATCGCGCACTATCAGCATCAGCACGCCATTATCATTGTCGCGCTTGCCTATGCCCCATTCTTCAAACAATTTAGTGGCAAATCCATCTATATCGTCAGTGTCAACGTCGTCCACCGCCACAACGACAAACTCCGACGACGTCGACTGCCACACATCGCCCAAAATCCTGTCAATCGCCGAAACCGCTTCCGCCGACAGCACTCCATCAGGATTAGACACGTAACGATGACGATCCTCCAAATGCACATTTGGCACATCCTCAACCGAATGCGCGGCCACAATCGGGTTCGCGCCACACAATATCATCAAAAATAAATATATAATCAATCTCATATCAACAAAGTTAGTAATTTCGCCCGTAAAAGCACCAGATTCATACGAAATAATTAACGAATAATTTGTAATTTTACCTTTCAAAAATCTACAACCCTAATATGGCACCTGATTCCGAAAAAGAACACATGAATAGCGACGGCGCCAAATCCAAACGTCCTGTTTTGTGGCGCATCGCCAAATGGATGCTGTCATTGGTTTGCATTGCAGCCATTGCCATCGGAATCGCAATATCCATCACCCTGTGGACTCTCTCGCCCACCAGACTCACGCCGATAGTCACGAAATATTCAGCCGACTATGTCAACGCGAGCATAACCACAAGTCGTGTAGAGCTTTCCTTCTGGTCCACATTCCCCACAATATGGCTTGAAATCGACGATTTGGCAGTTGTAAGCCACGCATTTGACAATCTCACACCATCCCAACGCCTTCAGCTTCCCAAGAATGCCGACACTCTGGCCATTGTCAAACATTTTGGCGGCGGACTCGACATATTGGGTCTTATGGCCGGCGACATAAAACTTCGCGACGTACATCTGCAATCGCCACAGATAAACATAGTAAAATACTCCGACTCGCTCGCCAATTACGACATCGTGCCACACCGCGAAAAAACCGACACAACTTCACACATTCCATCCATATCAATCAACAAATTCGCCATCGCCGGCACAGCTCCTATACGCTATTTCTCACGCACCGACTCAATCGACATCACCACCCACATACATGCTGCCGACATAAACGGAGCAAAAGCACCAGCCTACAAACTCAGCATGTCGGGCAAAGGGGCTGCACAAATATCTTCACTGTTCCACATCCCTGACATTGCTTTCCGACTCGACGGGGGGATAAAATATACTCCCGCCGAACCGCTCATGCTAAGTGTCAGCGACTTCAACATCGCCATAAACAATCTTAATTTCAGCATCGACACCGACATCAGATTCAATGCGCCATTGTCGATACACCGCCTGAAGATGCGTGGAATTGCCATAAACATCCAGGACGCCATAAGTTTCATCCCCGACCGCTATCGTAGTGAGTTCGATAAAATAGAAACCGACCTTAATGTCAACCTCGACGTCGAGCTTCTGAAACGCTATTCCCCCGAAATTGACTCAATTCCGTCTGTAAAAGTCTCAATGGATATTCCTGAAGGGAGTCTCTCATACGAAAATATGAATCTACGTAGGATTCAAGGTCTTATAGAAGTAAATATCGATGGACAGGATATCGATAAATCAACCGTTCACGTCGACGACCTTCGACTGTTCGGACGCACGGTTTCACTTGCAGTTTCCGGAGAAGTGACAAATCCAGTCTCCGACCCTAAAATCGAAGCAACCCTGAATGGAAGCATAAATTTAAACGCTATTCCGCGCAAAATCTGGCGAAAGCTACCGTTTAAAGCAACAGGCTCGATAACCGCAAATTCAGAAGTCAGACTCCGTATTGCCGACCTTAATCCCAATCGTTTTCATTTCATAAAAGCCAATGGCAACCTGCACCTGAAAAATTTCGAAGTCACCACACCTGACTCCTCCCTTCAAATCTATTCGAAAAACGCCCACATAAACCTCGGGACCAACCGCACCATCACCGCACGCGAACTTAAAATAGACTCCCTGCTCGCGGTGACTCTCGACATCGACACCCTGCACACCTCAGGCAAAGGAATCAAACTCACAGGCAAAGATATTAAAATCAATGCAGCCACAAAAAACATCTCAGCCTCATCCGACACAACAAGAATCAATCCGCTTGGAGGTGGCATCAAAGCATCGATGTTATATCTGCGCTCCGACAGCGACTCCATCAGCATCCGCCTACGCAATGCCGCGATACGAGCATCGCTTGTGCGATACAATAGTGACGCCGCAATTCCGCAGCTGACGTTCGATATGGAATACGACAGAGCCATATACGCCTCACCCAGCTTTAAGATGTTACTATCCGACGTAAACACATCCGTCGAAATGCACCCCTTGCAACGGCCGGACATGAACATAAATATGGCTGCCTGCTTTGACTCCATCCGAAATGAGCATCCCGCGCTTCGTCCCGATTCAATATACCGCCTGGCTCAAAAAACTATGGCACTTAAACGCACTGCTATGCGCGACTCCTCGGCACACTCAGGACGCCGACGCCGCCCGCAACGCGAAAACATCAGATTCGGACTCGACAATTCACTCCGGTCATATCTAATGTGGTGGAATGCTGCCGGTTCGGTTAAGTCCAAGACTGCACGTGTATTCACCCCACATTTCCCAATCCGCAACACCATAAACAATTTTAACCTCGACTTTTCCACCGATAGCGTAATAATCACCGACACTAATATTCGGCTCGGCAAAAGCGATTTATTTGTCAATGGCAAGATATCCAATCTTGCAAAGGCACTCACTTCACGCCGAGGCGACCCGCTGCAAATCGACTTTGACATCAAATCAGACACAATCGATGTAAACGAAATAACCAAAGCCGCCATGCGTGGCTCGGCGTATGCCCGCATTTCCCATCACACCGATTCATTCCACTCATCCGAATCAGACGACGAAGAAAAAATGCAGATCGCCATCACACAGCAATCCGACACCACAAAATCTTCGGCTTTCATCGTACCATCCAATATATCGGCAAACCTCAACCTCTACGCAGACAATGTGCTCTACGCAGACATCTGGTTCCAACGCATCTCAGGGCTCATCGGCATACAGGATGGTGCAATCAACCTGAACCATCTCAGAGGCTACACACCGATTGGCTCAATGAATCTCACCGCACTATATTCCGCTCCCGAGATAAACGATATCCGATTTGCAGCAGGCCTTATCATACGCCAGCTGCACATCCACCAGTTTCTGAGCATGCTGCCCGAAATCGACTCTCTGCTTCCGCTTCTTAAAGAAGTGCAAGGCATCATAACTGCCGAAGCCGCTATGACGTCCGAACTCGATTCGACGATGGATCTGAAATTCCACACCATCAATATGGCGCTCAAGCTCAGTGGCGACAGCTTGGTGCTTCTCGACAGCGAAAACTTCCGCAAAATCTCGAAATGGCTGCATTTCAAGCATAAAGATCATAATATGATCGACCATATGACCACCGAAATAATGATTCGAGATTCCAAACTCGACGTATTTCCATTTGTATTAGATATCGACCGATACAGGTTTGGCGTAAGCGGTAGCAACGACCTCAACTTGAACTTCAACTATCACATTGCCGTACTTAAATCGCCGTTGCCATTCAAATTCGGGGTCACGATAAAAGGGCGTCCCGGACATATGCGATTCTCTGTGGGCAAAGCCCGTTTCAACGAAAATGCCGTCGCTTCTCAACGACAACTCACCGACACGGCGCGCATAAACCTCATCGACGAAATCGAAAAGGTGTTCAAATTCGGTGTGCGCAACGGCAACCAAGCACACCTGCACATCACCCCGCATATCAACAACGACGAATTTTCCGTAGCCGACACTCTGACACACGCCGACTCTGTGATGTTCATCAAACAAGGCATCATCGAAGCCCCTCCTGGATTCGAAATGACCGATTCGTTGAATATGTCAGCAACCGAAAACGGGAAAAAAATCAAAAAACGAAAACGAAAAAAATAACGCACAGCTCAAATGTTCAGCAAAGAAATACATCATTTTCTCTCCCGACACAACTACATTAACGTCGAACCCCGGTCGGCACTCATCGATATGGATGGCACTCTCTACGACTCAATGCCATTGCATGCCGATGCGTGGAAGCGCATTGCCGACGAAATGTCACTGCCCATCGAGCGCGACGAATTTTTTAGATTCGAAGGTCGCACGGCAGCCTCCACCATCAACATCCTTTATGAACGCACCAAAGGTCGCAAAGCCACTCAAGATGAAATCGACTTCATTTACAAAATGAAATGCGCATATTTCAACGAAATGCCATCGCCCCATCCTATGCCTGGAGCAAAACAGATGCTCGATTTCCTTAAATCGATTGGAATGACGCGTGTGCTCGTCACCGGTTCCGGACAAAACTCTCTTCTCAACCGTCTCGACTCCGATTTCCCCGGCATATTCACTCCCGAGCTGCGCATCACATCACGCGACGTAAAACACGGCAAACCCGACCCCGAACCTTTCATTATGGCGATGGAAAAAGCCGGTACATCTCCATCTCGGTCAATTGTCATCGAAAATGCCCCGCTCGGTATCATGGCCGGAAATGCTTCCGGAGCATTCACAATCGGCATAACCACCGGTCCCCTACCCCGCAAAGAACTTGAAGATGCCGGAGCCGCCATAGTTTTTGACTCTATGGAGGAATGCGCCGAATATATGCCCTTGCTCATTTACTCGCTCCTCACCACCTCCAATAACTTCAACTGATTCCCCCCAATACACTTCTACTATGTCACATCAGCATCTCATATTCACCAATTCCCCGGCGCAGGCCATAGACAATTGGATTCAAGAACTTAATCCGCCTCAAATTTTCGTACTCACCGACTCAAACACATCGCATTTAGTCTATCCCCGACTGAAAGAAGCATCAAAAAGCCTCAGCAACGCTATCGAAATCACCATTCCCTCCGGCGACATCAACAAATCGCTCGAATCGCTAACCCACATCTGGTCGATGCTCGGCAAAAACGGTGGCACACGACGAGCCGTTCTGATTAACGTTGGTGGGGGCGTAATCACCGACATTGGAGGTTTCGCTGCCGCCACATTCAAGCGCGGCATCCGGTTCATAAACGTACCAACCACGCTGCTGTCGGCCGTAGACGCCGCCGTCGGTGGGAAAACCGGCATAAATTTCAACGGACTGAAAAATGAGATAGGTGTATTCCGTGAAGCCGACGCCGTGGTAATCTCCACATGCTTCTACTCCACTCTTCCCTCTTCCGAACTCCTGTCCGGATACGCCGAAATGCTCAAACACGCACTCATCGACAGCCGCCAGTCATTCGAAGATTTAATCAACTTCTCCATTACCGACGCCGACCTCGAGTCATTGCTGCCACTTCTTCAGAAAAACGTGCTCGTGAAAAAACGCATCGTCGAAGAAGACCCGTTCGAACACGGCTTACGACAAGCCCTCAATCTCGGACACACGTCAGGCCACGCCTTCGAGTCATGGGCTATGGCAAAGAGTCGGCCCGTTCCGCATGGCTACGCCGTAGCTTGGGGCCTAATAGTCGACCTCATATTATCCCACAATACCCTCGGATTTTCCGCCACCGATTTGCGGCGCGTAGCCTCCTTTGTACTAAGCCACTACGGCGTGCTCCCCATCACATGCGACGACTATCCTGCATTGCTGGAATATATGAGACACGACAAAAAAAATGCCTCTGTCAACGACATCACATTCTCGCTCATCGAAGCCCCGGGAAAAGTAATACTCGGACACACGGCTTCGCCCGACGACATAGCCATTGCTCTCGACATTTTCCGCGACCTGCTTCACATCTGACCCCTCATTTCGATAGGCCCAACGACCAGCGTGCCCCGACAATTCTTGCATACTGAAATCGTCGGGGCACGCTGGCTTAATATTCAAAATATCACTGATCCTCTCTCACGAGTCAAGCTCTGTGTCGTCATATTTCGCGAACAGGAAATCGTTATAAGGGAAACGCGCCATATGCACTTCCTTGGCTTTTTCATATATTTTCGCCTTAAGTTCATCGATATTGATTCCCTTCTTGGCCGATATGAACACCGCGTCATTGCCCATACGGCTCATCCACGAATCCTCCAGTTCTTCAAGCGACACATTTTCACGCGTACGGGGCGTCAAATCGTCATCGTCCTTGCGCACAAAGTTAAACGCATCTATTTTATTGAACACCATTATCATCGGCTTGTCACTACTTCCACACACTTCGGCAAGGGTACGGTTCACAACATCAATCTGTTCTTCAAAGTTAGGATGCGAAATATCCACCACATGAAGCAATATGTCGGCATCGCGCACCTCGTCGAGCGTCGACTTGAACGACTCTACAAGATGCGTTGGCAATTTACGTATGAATCCTACCGTGTCAGTCAGCAAAAACGGCAGATTATCTATTATCACCTTACGCACTGTGGTGTCAAGCGTGGCAAAAAGCTTATTCTCTGCAAATACATCACTCTTGCTCAGCACGTTCATCAAAGTTGACTTTCCAACATTAGTATATCCCACCAACGCCACTCTGGTCAGCTTGCCTCGGTTCTTGCGCTGGAGCGACTTCTGCCTGTCGATATTTTTAAGCTCCTCCTTTAGCCGCGATATCTTGTCGAGGATAATTCGGCGGTCAGTCTCTATCTGGGTTTCACCCGGACCACGCATACCTATACCGCCTCGCTGACGCTCGAGGTGAGTCCACATTCGAGTCAACCGTGGCAACAAATACTTGTATTGAGCGAGCTCAACCTGTGTCTTGGCATTGGCTGTCTGGGCTCTTTTGGCGAATATGTCCAATATCAGACTCGTTCGGTCAAGGATTTTCACTTTAAGCTCCCGCTCTATGTTGGCCACCTGCTTTGAGCTCAAATCCTCGTCGAATATCACCATTCCTATCTCATTGTCCTCTACAAACTGCTTTATCTCTTCAAGCTTGCCTTTGCCTACGAAAGTCCGCGAGTCGGGCCCGTTCAAACGTTGTACGAATCTCTTCACCGTCACCGCACCGGCCGTATCGGCAAGGAAGGCCAGCTCATCGAGATATTCCGTTACCTTAGCCTCATTCTGAGTCGGAGTTATCAAGCCCACAAGCACTGCGCGCTCCGACGACTCCTTGTCTATTATCATATCTTTCATATCGGGTGCAAATTAATTATTCTATAATTATAACGCCAATTGCAGCCAAAATATCCGCAGGCCCGCCAATTTAACTATAATATAGCTTTTCGCTTCGCGCACATCGCGGCATCCTCATCCCATTATCTGAGAAGCATGGTCCTTCGTCTTCACCTCCTTGGGTGTTATTATGCGTTCCACAACGCCATCGGGCGAAATTATGAAAGTAGTTCTGAAGGTTCCCATATATTTCCGGCCGTACATCGATTTTTCGCCCCATACGCCAAACTCCTCAACAAGTTTATGGTCAGTATCTGATATCAACGGGAACGGCAACGAATTTTTGGCGATGAACTTCTTATGTGATGCAGCATCGTCTACGCTCACTCCAACCACCTGATAACCAGACTCAAGCAATTGTCCATAATTGTCGCGCAGATTACACGCCTGCGCCGTACAACCCGAAGTGTTATCCTTCGGATAGAAGTACAATGCCACCTTTTTTCCTGGGAAATCACTTAGGCGCACTTCCGCACCTGATGCATCAACGCCTAACAAATCCGGCACTTTCGATCCTACGGTCATCATATCTGTTATATTCTGGTTTTAATTAATTCATTTATTCGGCAGTTACTTTACGACAAAAACGTTTTAAATCCGAATTAAACACACAAATATACTCAATTTTTATTAATTTTGTAGACACGTAACATTTTTACTTCAATTAGACAAATCATATGACTCGAAACGCATTTATCGTCGCCGCTCTGATTTGTGGCTCAAATATGGCTTTCTCCGCTAACACTTGCGAAGCAGACCGCACTGCCATTCCGGCCATAGCAGCCGAAAAATATGCCATTACCAATCGGCCTCCGCAAAACGAACGCCTGTTCCAGTCCAACGAAGTCGAAAAACAGATAAAGCGAGTGAAAAAGCTCCTCAAGAATCCCAAACTCGCCTGGATGTTTGAAAATTGCTTCCCCAATACGCTCGACACCACAGTACATTACCGCAAAGACGAAAACGGCAAAAACGACACTTTCGTCTACACCGGCGACATACACGCCATGTGGCTGCGCGACTCCGGTGCGCAAGTGTGGCCTTACGTACAGCTCTGCAATGCCGATCCCGAGCTGAAAGCGCTTGTTGAAGGCGTAATTCGCCGTCAATTGAAATGCATCATACTGGATCCCTACGCCAATGCTTTCAACGATGGCCCCACTGGCGGTGAATGGATGTCAGATATGACCGACATGACCCCCGACATACATGAACGTAAATGGGAAATCGATTCATTGTGCTATCCCATCCGTCTTGCATACGAATATTGGAAAACGACCGGCGACGACTCCATATTCGACGAAAACTGGATTGCCGCGATAAATAAAGTGCTCGACACATTAACCGACCAGCAACGCAAGGACTCCATTGGTAAATACCGCTTCCAACGACGCACCGAGAGAGCCCTTGACACGTTGAACAACAACGGATACGGCGCGCCCGTAAACGGCTGCGGACTGATAGTTTCATCCTTCCGCCCGTCCGACGACGCCACCACGTTCCAATATCTCGTTCCGTCCAACTTTTTTGCAGTGTCGTCGCTCCGCAAAGCAGCCGAAATTCTATCAACCGTCAATAACGACTCGACTCTTTCTAATCGCTGCACCGATTTGGCCAACGAAGTTGAAAATGCCCTCAAAACACATGCCGTCTACAATCACCCCGAATTCGGCCAGATATATGCATTTGAAGTCGACGGATTCGGCAACCATATGCTGATGGACGACGCCAATGTGCCAAGCCTGCTCGCCATGCCCTATCTCGGCGATGTCGACGTAAACGACCCGATTTATCAGAATACTCGCCGGTTTGTCTGGAGCAAGAACAATCCCTACTTCTTCTCCGGTAAATCCGGTGAAGGAATCGGCGGCCCGCATATCGGCTATAATATGGCTTGGCCTATGAGCCTTATGATGAAAGCATTCACGTCAACCGACGACGCCGAAATAGCTCAATGCATCCGTATGTTGCTCGACACCGATGCCGAAACCGGATTCATTCACGAATCATTCAATGTCGACGATGCGTCCAACTTCACACGACCCTGGTTCGCTTGGCAGAACACCCTCTTTGGCGAACTCATCCTCAAGCTCGTAAACGAAGGAAAAATCAATCTCCTGAATTCAATCTGACGACGGCACGGCCCTTATGCCGCACTATCACCATCTAAATGCCCTGCATTGACCTCTCCCGGAGCCAATGCGGGGCTTCTTTCTCAACATATTTCAAACTCTTTTCCCATCCTATATGCTAATACTTGGAAATTCAATCAAAAAACCATTAAAAAAAATTTGACTTCCAGCTTTTTTGACTACATTTGTATCCTATATGACCAATACTTTCGCATTTTGAAGCAGATAATTCTTCGATTTTTTATAACATACTTAGTCTACACCATACTTTTCATTGCCATAAAGCCCATATTTATGCTGACATACAGCAGCCTGATGGGGGCAATCTCCGTATCCGACTATTTCGCCGTAATAGCCCACGGGCTATCTATGGATATGTGTATGGCTGCATATTTCACGGTCATTCCGGGTATATTGCTCATAGCAAGCATTTTCACCTCATCCAACGCAATCCGGCCCGTCGAAAAAGCTTATTTTGCACTCTCTTCATTCATCATCGTCACAATAGCCACACTCGACCTCATCCTTTACGGTTACTGGGGCTTCAGGCTTGATATGACCCCGTTTTTCTACTTCGCCACATCTCCATCATCGGCACTCGCAAGCGCTCAATGGTGGCAGCTCGCCATCGCACTTCTCTCGATTGCGGCCCTCACCGCATTGGCATACTTGTTGTTACTTCGCACTGTCATCTCCATTGCCACTCCACGGTTTAATCGGCGCGTGTTCCCTGCCGTGATTTTGACACTGCTCACGGCATTGCTGTTCATCCCCATTCGCGGAGGAATCACTGTCTCGACAATGAATCTTAGCCGGGCATATTTCAGCCAGAATCAGCGCCTGAACCACGCTGCAATCAATCCGGTGTTCAGCCTGATGTACGCTGCGCTCCACAACGACAGCTTTGATCAGCAATATCGATTTATGGACGACTCTGAAGCGAATTCTATGCTTGAAGAGCTTAACAGACCCATCATATCAGATGACAATGTCGACAGCTTGATAACGCTTAAATCCTCGCGGCCCGACATATATCTAATTATTCTCGAAAGTTTTTCGGCCCATCTGTTCCCTTCGCTTGGAGGCGAAAATGTTGCCGTAAAGCTCGACTCGCTCGCCCGCGACGGCATTATGTTCACCAATTTCTATGCCAACAGCTTCCGCACCGACCGTGCCCTCCCGGCAATAATCAGTGGATTCCCGTCACAGCCATCGACAAGCATTATGAAATATGTCGACAAGACCGAAAATCTCCCTTCGCTACCCGAATTATTAAAAAATGCCGGATACGAGCTCTCATACTACTACGGCGGCGACGCCAACTTCACCAATATGCAGGCTTACCTGATAAACTCCGGCTTCGAAAAAATCATCTCCGACAAGGACTTCCCACTCACTGAACGCACTGGTAAGTGGGGTGCCCATGACCACCTGCTGTTCCGCAAGGTATTGGACGACGTGGCCGAATGCTCCATCGATTCCACCCCCCATCTGAGAATCATCCAGACGTCTTCGAGCCATGAACCATTCGAGGTGCCATATCGTAATACGGCACACAGCGATTCTCCTCAGAAAAATGCGTTTGCCTACACCGATAGCTGCACCTTTGCATTCGTCGACTCCATACGTCGTTCGCCCCTTGCTGCTCGCTCGCTGTTCATAATCGTCCCCGACCACTATGGCGCTTATCCGCAAAACATCGAGTCACCGCTTCAACGCCACCGCATTCCTTTGATAATGGTTGGTGACGCCATCGCATCCGCACCTCGCACCATTCCCACCATCGGATGCCAATCCGACATTGCCGCCACACTGTTGGCAATGCTTGGCATTGACAATTCAGCTCTCGCTTTCAGCAAAGACATCCTCGACCCACGCACAACTCATTATGCCGTGTTCACCGAACCGTCATTAATGGCAATCGTCGCTCCCGCCGACACAGCCGTGTTCAACTGCGATGCCGATGCAGTAATCCTGCAATCCGGCCCCGACGCTTCAGCTCATATGCAACGGGCCCACGCTTATCTTCAACAATTATACACTACAATCTCTAACCTTTGAAAACCTATGATTGACTTCCTCGACCAAATCGATTCAAATCTAATGCTGCTTATGAACGGCTTCCGTTCGCCATTCCTCGACCGGTTTATGATGATGTTCACCGGACGGTTCATATGGGTGCCGATGTATGCCGCCATTATGTTCATATTCATCCGCACTCTCAAACCTAAAATGGTAGTTATATACACCATCGCCATAGCTATGGCCATAGCGCTCACCGACCAAACGTGTGCAACCCTCATCAGGCCGTTTGTCGAACGCCTCCGTCCTTCAAACCTCGAGAACCCAATATCCCAATTCATCCATATTGTCAACGGCTATCGCGGAGGGCCTTATGGTTTTCCGTCCTGCCATTCAGCCAACTCTTTTGCCTTGGCAACATTTATGTCGCTATTCATCCCTCGTAAAAAATTCACACTTTTCATCTTCGGATGGGCCATCCTAAACTCTTACTCCCGAATCTATATTGGAGTCCACTATCCCGGCGACCTACTCGTCGGAGCCATCATCGGCTCATTCTACGGCTCTCTGACATATTTCAGCGCACGTCGCTTCGACACCATCAAACGCAAGGACATCGCAATGCGTTCGTCAATGCCCGTAAGCTCATCGCCAATTGCATTCCAGGCCATAGAGGCCATACGAATCCCCGTTCACCTCATATCGGTCAACGGAGTAATGGTTTGCATCGGACTCACCACGGCACTCATAATAATAGCGGCCGCATTATAAATGCGACCGCTATCATATTTCTTTTATATCTAAAAGACTCGCCTCAGGCTATATCGGGGTTCCCGATTATTTTTTCTTGCGATTGCCATAACGGCTCATGAACTTATCCACACGACCGGCGGTGTCAACAAGTTTCTGCTTACCTGTGAAGAACGGGTGTGACGAGCTGGTGATTTCAAGCTTAACCAAAGGATAAGTTACGCCATCTACTTCGATAGTTTCCCTTGAAGCAACTGTAGAGCGAGTGATGAAGATCTCTTCGTTCGACATATCTTTGAACACTACTTCGCGATAATTGGAAGGATGGATGTCTTTTTT
>CAZRJT010000049.1:0-14451 GCA_964600585.1 uncultured Bacteroides sp. | reverse complement strand
TCAACGACTTACGAGCCAACGAGGGGATGACCGCGGCCGCAACAACACCAATGAAAACCATAGTCCAACCCTCTTACCAGTATTGGCGCAGTCCGGCAATACGCTCCGGTTCGCCAACCTCCATTGGCATCACTCGCAAGTTAATGCGCTGTGCGTTTGTGCTAATGGCCCTACTCGCCGTCAACCTCTCCGCCAAAACAGAAGTAGTGTCCATAACGGTTGACAATCTGAAATATGATGTCGACACAGACACCCAAACCGCCACCGTGACCGGCCCCGTCGTTAAAAACATCCATAATCTGACGATACCAGATCATATAACGTACGACGGCGTAGACTATCCGGTTACTGCTATTGGCAAGAGTGCATTTAGCGATTGTAGAGGCTTCACGGGAAATTTGGTCATTCCCAATTCCGTTACCACAATCGGCGAGCGGTCATTTTATGGGTGCAATGGCTTGACGGGTAATTTGACAATAGGCAATTCTGTCATCGCGATTGGTGATTACGCATTTGCGAGTTGCAGCGGCTTCACGGGTAATTTGGTCATTCCCAATTCCGTCACCACAATCGGCGAGCGGTCATTTTTGGAATGCAATGGCTTCACGGGTAATTTGGTCATCGGCAATTCGCTCCTCGCGATTGGTGATTTAGCATTTTATTGTTGCGGTGGCTTCACGGGAGACTTGGTCATTCCCAATTCGGTGACTGAGATTGGCTCGAGTGCTTTTTCTGGCTGCAGCGGCTTTACGGGAGACTTGGCAATCCCCAATTCTGTTACCGAGATTGGTGATTACGCATTTTGTGATTGCAGCGGCTTCACGGGTAATTTGGTTATTCCCACTTCCATCATAACAATTGCCAGTGGCGCATTTAGAGGGTGCAGCGGTTTTACAGGCAATTTGACCATACCCAATTCTGTCACCACTATTGGTGATTACGCATTTTTCTATTGTAGCGGTTTGACAGGCGATTTGACTATACCCAATTCTGTCACCACTATTGGATGCGATGCATTTGCTGGTTGTTGTGGTTTGACAGGCGATTTGATTATACCGAACTCTATCACCACTATTGGTGATTATGCATTTTGTAATTGCGGTGGCTTCACGGGTAATTTGACCATACCCAATTCTGTCACCACTATTGGCAAATGGGCATTTAGCGATTGTAGTGGCTTCACGGGTAATTTGACAATAGGCAATTCTGTCACCGCGATTGGTGATTTCGCATTTTGTCGTTGCAGCGGTTTTACGGGTAATTTGGTCATAGGCAATTCTGTGACCACGATTGGCAATGATGCATTTTGGTACTGCAGCGGCTTTACGGGAGACTTGGTCATTCCCAATTCGGTGACTGAGATTGGCTCGAGTGCTTTTTATGGCTGCAGCGGCTTTACGGGAGACTTGGCAATACCCAATTCGGTGACCACGATTGGCGAATATGCTTTTAGTAGCTGCAACGGCTTAGCCGGAGATTTGACCATTCCCAATGCTATAACCAATATTGGCCCTGGTGCTTTTTATGGGATGGAAATATCTAAGGTACATTATACTACGGATAGTCCTATAAACGCGAGTGTAAGTATATTTTCAGATGATATATATATAAACACAGATTTTGACTACCTTGAAGATAGGATAGAATTATATCAATCAACTATGCCTTGGGCATTGTTTAAAAACATCAGAAAAGAGACGTCGGAGCAACTTTGCTATGAAATAGACGAAGATGCATGTTCGGCAACTGTGCTAGGGCCATTGTCTTTGGAGATAAATGATTTGGTTATACCTGATTATATCATACGTGATGGCGTAAAATATGACGTTACAACCATTGCACCGAATGCATTCAGACATTTTAGGGGATTAACGGGTTCGCTTACAATAGGTAATTCGGTTACTACGATTGGTAAGTGTGCATTTTATGCTTGTGGGGACTTCATGAAAAATTTGTCCATAGGCAATTCTGTCACTACGATTGATGAATATGCTTTTTACTCTTGTAGAGTATCAGGGAATTTGACAATACCTAATTCTGTCATTACGATTGGTAAGTATGCATTTTTTGGTTGCAGCGGATTTACAGGAGATTTGACCATACCTAATTCCGTCACCACAATCGGCGAGCAGTCATTTTATGGGTGCAAGGGCTTGACGGGTAATTTGACAATAGGCAATTCGGTCAAAATAATTGATTGGGGTACGTTCTATAATTGCAGTGGTTTTACGGGCGATTTAATAATTCCTGAAACCGTGGAAGTTATTGGCGGGCAGGCCTTCAAAGGTTGCAGCGGCCTGACGGGAAGCATAGTAATTCCAAATTCGGTTGTTGAAATAGGGGAAAGAGCATTTAGTGGTATTGAGAATATAAGCACTGTAAGTTATAAGGCGGAGAAACCGATAGAGGCTTCCAAGGATATATTCTCGGACGTGGTATATGAGAATGCCAAGCTTGAGATGCTTGAGTCGAGTGTCGGATTGTATCGCACTACGATGCCGTGGAGCCTGTTCAAGAGCATAAACACGGATGTTGAATTGGATGAGCTGACGTATGACCTGGATCCGGAGACCCGTCAGGCTACTTTGACCGGTCATACGGCCGATTATGTGGAGTCGCTTGTCATTCCGTCGACGGTAATTGTCGACGGTGTGGAATACACGGTGACGGCGATAGGCGACGGTGCGTTCAAAGGATGTGAAAATCTGAGTGGAGACCTGACAATTCCGAACACAGTCACTACGATAGGGCGCCAGGCTTTCTATGGCTGCACCTGGCTGAATGGCTGCACTATTACGCTGCCGGCATCGCTTAAGTCGATAGGCGAAGGCGCGTTTGAATTCGGCTATGGGAGCCGTGCGCAGTCGGTTGGCAAGCTGATATGCGAGGCGGTAGAGCCGCCGGTGATCGAGGGCGCTGCGTTTAGCGACGACTACTATGTGAGCGTTCCGCTTTACGTGCCGGAGGAGAGCGTGGATGCGTATGCCGTTGCGCCAGACTGGAGCCGCTTCACTTCCATCAAGGATTTGGCAAGCTCGGGAATCGAGGACGTTGCAGCCGAAGAGGGCGTGACCATAACCGTCCGTGACAGGGAGATACACGTGTCCGGGCTCGAAGAGGGCGCCGTGGTGACGGTGCATGACCTGTCGGGCCGACAGGTATATTCCGGACGCGAGCGCGTAATCGGGCCGCTGACCGGCGGAGTGTATATGGTGGATGCCGGAGGCAAACGCCACAAGATAAAGCTCTGACGGGGGGCAGCAACTCCGATGAACCATACTGACCGTGCGGCCAACGGCCCATAGGTCGGAACTGATAATGACACCCTGATCATACCCGATTCGCACAGAATCGGGTATGATTTTATACAGCGTTTTTTTGCCTTAACATTGGCGAAGTTTCAAGATTTTATCTAAATTTGCATATCTTATGAACGACCAGATAAAGACAGCTTGCGATGTGATGAGACGTGGGGGAGTAATCCTCTATCCTACCGACACCGTGTGGGGGATAGGTTGCGATGCCACCAACAGTGATGCTGTGCGCAAGGTTTTTGAGATAAAACGCCGCGTCGATTCAAAGGCATTGATTACGCTGGTGTCCGGAGTGCCTATGCTTGAACGATATGTTCCTAAAGTTCCCGACATTGCCTATGAGCTGATAGATGTGGCGGTGTCGCCAATCACAATCATATACGATGCAGCCTGTGGATTGGCACCGGAATTGCTGGCCCCCGATGGCAGTGTAGGCATGCGCATAACATCCGAACGTTTCTCCAACCAACTGTGCCGCCGTTTTGGAAGACCGGTCGTGTCAACTTCGGCCAATATCAGTGGAGCTCCCACACCAATGAGCTTTTCGGAAATTTCCGACGAAATTATGGCCCGGGTGGATTACGTTGTCGATTACGCCCGCCACGATGCCGCTATGGCCAAACCCTCATCTGTCATTAAAATAAAGGACGATGGCACTTTTAAGATTCTCAGGCCGTGACTCCGTAGAGCAGTGAATGAAATGAATATGGCAATTAGTCTAAAGAACATAGAGAAAGGTTGGCACGACGTATTCCTTTCATTTCTGATTTGGCGTGAAAGGCACATAACCGAAAAAAACTTCGTTGTCATGCTGTCGCTTTTGGTTGGTGTGTTATGTGGAGTCGCTGCGTTGGTGCTTAAATGGCTCATTCATCTCATTTCCGGATTTCTTACGTCGCATCTTGCCGTCACAACTGGTAATTACCTGTTCTTCATCTATCCGGTGTTGGGCATATTCATCACGGTGTTGTTTGTACGGTATGTTGTTCGCGACAACATATCCCACGGCGTTACGCGTGTGCTTTATGCCATTTCACAGAATAAGAGTTATCTGAAGCGTCATAACATATATTCGTCGGTTGTGGCGAGCTCCATCACCATCGGCTTTGGCGGGTCGGTAGGAGCCGAAGGCCCAATCGTTTACACGGGGGCGGCCATTGGCTCCACGCTTGGTTCGGTGTTTAAAATGTCGCCGAGAATCCTTATGATATTGGTTGGGTGCGGAGCGGCAGCCGGTATATCGGGTATTTTCAAAGCCCCGATTGCAGGAATGCTTTTCACATTGGAGGTGTTGATGATAGATCTCACCACCGTGTCAGTCATGCCGTTGCTGATTTCATCAATCACGGCGGCCACCGTGGCCTATGTGTTCACCGGATATGACGTAGAGTTCTTTTTTGTCCAGAGCGAGCCATTTGTCACGGCGCGCATTCCGTTTGCCGTGCTTCTGGGCGTTTTCTGCGGTTTGGTGTCGCTCTACTTCACCCGCGTCATGAATATGATGGAAAATGTCTACGGCAAAATTTCCAATCCATGGAAAAAATTAGGATTCGGCGGAATTCTGCTTGCTTGCCTCATATTCCTTTTCCCGCCTTTGTACGGCGAAGGCTACGGTTCGATTGTCGACTTGCTCGACGGTAATATATCTGGCATTGTCGACGGTTCGATATTCTATTCCGACCGCGATAATGTTTGGTTCATCCTCATATTTGTGGCATTGATAATGCTTACCAAAGTATTCGCCACCTCGGCGACCAATGGGGCCGGAGGTGTAGGCGGAACGTTCGCGCCCTCGCTGTACGTCGGGTGCATGGCCGGTTTCTTTTTTGCCTATCTGATAAATAACCTCTGTGGCCTTGACTTGTCGGTGAAGAACTTCGCCCTTATGGTGATGAGCGGAGTGATGCATGCGCCACTCATGGCAATCTTCCTTACGGCCGAACTCACCGGAGGATATGAATTGTTTTTGCCGCTTCTGATAGTTTCGGCTCTGTCCTATGGCACTATCAAAGTGTTCGAGCCATATAGCATTTACACGATGCGACTGGCAAAAAGGGGTGAGCTGCTCACTCACCATAAGGACAAAGCGGTGCTTACGTTGTTGAAGATAAACAATGTCATCGAAACCGACTTTCTTACTGTTCGTCCTGAAATGAGCCTGAAGGAAATGGTGGAGATAATTGCTAAATCCAATCGCAATCTATTCCCCGTCGTGGGCGGAAACGGCGAATTTCTTGGCGTTGTGCTGCTCAACGACATACGCAACATAATGTTCCGTCCGGATTTGTATAGACGCATGTATGTTAGAAAATTTATGAGTATGCCTCCGGCCAAGATTGATATGGGCGAGAGTATGGAGCAGGTCATGAAGAAGTTCGACGACACCGGGGCTTGGAATCTTCCGGTCGTGTCGGATGGAAAATATGCCGGCTTCGTTTCAAAATCGAAAATATTCAATTCTTATCGTCGAGTGCTCCGTCACTATACCGAGGATTGACCTAAAACGCTCATAGCATAGACAGACTCCGCTCTGGTTAAATAAGAAAGTAGGCCGCGATTTCGCGGCCTACTTTTCGTATGTGGCAAGTTTTTTGATTTTATGCTATGCCAAGGTCTTTTTTTGCCGATGCGATTTTGTTGTCAGCCTCGTTTATGGCCGATTCATAATCGGCAGCGGTCTTCATCGACCCTTTCACTTCCATGTAGAATTTGATTTTTGGCTCAGTGCCCGATGGACGTATCGAAATCTTGGTTCCGTCCTGTGTGAAGAATTGCAGAACATTGGATGTCGTGGGCATGTCCATTTTGCTTATCGAACCATCGGCCGTATTGATGACATTCAATGTGTCATAGTCCTTTATGATGGTTACAGGGCTGCCGCCGATTGATTTAGGCGGATTTTCGCGATATGCCTTCATCATAGCCTGTATTTCTTCGGCGCCTTTTTTGCCTTGGCGCACAACCGACACTCCTGCTTCGCGGGAGAAGCCGTATTTAATGTATATGTCCTGAAGCATTTGCAGGAAATCCAGACCTTTGTCCTTTGCCCATGCGGCAGCTTCGGCAAGAAGCGACACTGCTGATACGGCATCTTTGTCGCGAACGAAGTCTTCGGCCAGGAAGCCGTAGCTTTCTTCGCCGCCGCCGAGATAACGTGCCACGCCTTCATGGTCGCGGATCACGGCTGCTATCCATTTGAATCCTGTGTAGCAGTCAAACATCTTTATGTTGTTGCTATCGGCTATCGATTTTATGATTTCAGTCGTTACAATCGTTTTAACCACATATTCATTACCTTTCAGAAGTCCGAGTTCTTTATTGCGGGTGATGATATAGTTTAGCAGAATCATGGCAATCTGATTGCCGTTCAACAACACGTATTCTCCTTTGGCATCGCGGATCACAGCACCCACTCTATCGGCGTCAGGGTCTGAAGCCATGATGAGGTCGGCGCCGACTTCCTTAGCCTTCGCTATCGACATGGCCATTGCTGACGGAACTTCCGGGTTGGGCGATTCCACAGTCGGGAAGTCACCGCTCGTCACGTCCTGTTCCGGGACATGGATTATATTGGTGAATCCATAATTGGCAAGTGACTCAGGAATAAGGTTCACTCCTGTGCCGTGGATGGGCGTGTACACGATTTTCATATCGTGATGGCGTTTCACTGCGTCCGGGCTGAGCTGGAGACCTTTTATTGCCGTCAGGAATGCGTCGTCCACTTCCTTGCCTATTATTTGGATGCGCGATTTGTCGCCCTGGAATTTGATGTTTTCGATTCCCTTTATCTGGTTCACGTTGTTGATGATGTTCACGTCGTGCGGAGCGATGATCTGAGCTCCGTCGGCCCAATAGGCTTTATAGCCGTTGTATTCCTTCGGATTGTGTGAAGCCGTAATGTTGACGCCGCTCTGGCAGCCCAGATGGCGTATGGCGAACGACAATTCGGGTGTGGGGCGGAAATCATCGAACAGATATACCTTTATTCCGTTGGCAGAGAATATGTCGGCCACGATTTCGGCGAATTTACGACTGTTGTTGCGCACATCATGGCCCACAACGACCGAAATTTCAGGCAAATCCGAAAAAGCTTCTTTAAGGTAATTGGCCAATCCTTGGGTGGCGGCCCCTACTGTATATATGTTCATTCGGTTCGAGCCTACGCCCATTATGCCTCGCAATCCACCGGTGCCGAATTCCAGATCGCGATAGAACGCATCTATAAGTGCCGTTTTGTCGTCAGCGTCCAACAGCTTTTGAACATCTGCACGAGTTTCGTCATCGTAACCCTTTCCGAGCCATTCTTTGGCTTTGGCGGTTACGGCTTCCATTAAATTTTCATTATTTTCCATAATGTTATGTAGTTTGAGGTATTATCAATGCCTGTCTGACAACAAATGTACGTCATTTATATTTAAAAACAAAATTAGCGTTGTAGAATAATTAAGAAATGACGTTTAAATGACGTTGCAAAGCCTCCGGACTATTCTCCGGAGGCTTTGTGGTGTTGTCGATTCTTATGTGTCGATTATGGCTGGGTGAATATTACGATTCGGTTCCAGTTGTTTACGTCATAAGGCTGAGTGTCGCTACCGTTAGCCTGGATGGTGAGGCGTGAAGGACTGATGCCGTATTTCTTGGTGAGGATGTCGGCAACTGCCTGGCCACGACGCTGTGAAAGTTCCATATTATATGCGGCCGTACCGGTGTTCTTGTCTGCATAGCCCTGGATTGTCACGCTTACTTCAGGATTTGCTTTCATCCATTCGGCAACGTTGTAAACGTTCACCATTTCTTCGTCGGTCACTACGGCCGAATTGAGTTTGAAGCGTACTGCCGACAACATCGGGGCTTGAACGATCACTGCTTCCTGGGCAACTACTTCGGGGCAGGGGAGCTGAGCTTCAGCCGATGCCAATGCTGCCGCTGTTGCGGCGAGCTGTCCGCGTAGGTCGTTGACCTGATTGTTGAGCGAGTTCACGTATGCCAGATAGTCGCAAGGATTATATTTTTGATAATGGGTTCCGCCGATATTGAATGTAAAACCACCGATTACCGATACATTACCTTCGATTGAGCCGCCCGATGCAACGTTGTTGAAATTGTCGCCATAGAATTGTACGCGTCCTTCAGCAAAGAAATCCACATACTGGCTTAAACGGAAGCGCATCTGGATGCCTGCGTTCACCGGAAGAGCCCACTCGCGAGTCTTCAGGTCGCGGCCATGGTCAGTTGAGATGTTGCCTTCCTTGAAGCCCCATGTGTAAGTGCCGCCAATGCCTGCGTAGGGAATGATGCTGAACACTCTCGACGAATTGGGACCGGCAATCGAATTGAACATATCCCACATGATGTCGAAATTGGCGTTGGCCATATGGGCTTTGTCATAGTTGCCCCAGTTCAAATGAAGTCTGCCATAGTTGCCCGAGAGACGAAATCCAAGATATGGGCTGAACCAATGGCCGAAACCGGCATTATAAACAGGCGTGATGTGGTGTTTTGCATCGCCTTTGTTCAGATAATTGTCAACGTAAGGAATCTGTATGCCGGCACCTAACTGTATAAACCAGTTGTCGCGCCATGAAGTAGAATAGTTGTCCTTACATTCAGTTACTACGGTTTCTACTGCTTCTACTGATTCGTAGTAAGTAACATCTTGAGCCTCTGCGTAATTGGCTGAGAGCAACATTGTGCTGCCTGCGGCAATTGCCAAGTAAAGGTTCTTTTTCATCTCTCGTTGGTTTTTAATGAAACATTTTATATTAATTATATTTATTCTTACTCATTAAAGTTATTTTTTATTAACCTTAGTAGGAGTTTTGATTTTATAACACTACTGCGATTTGTTTGTTCGACGCAAACTGAATATTTTGTTCTTTTTTTTGCAAACACATTCTTTAAATGGACTTTTTACACTAAATTTGTACTCTCGTATACACATTAATATAGTATTTTAAAATATAAAACTCGTCTATCTGTTGTGACACAACAAAAAAATATAGCAATAATCGGAAGCACCGGGTCGATTGGAACGCAGACTCTTGATGTTGTTTCGGCCCATCCTGAATTGTTTAATGTCAAGGTGTTGGCGGCCGGCACAAATGTCGATTTGCTGATAGAGCAGTCGTTGAAATACAAGCCTGCTTTAGCCATTATAGCAGACGAATCAAAATATCCGGCTTTGAAACAGGCCCTGGAGCCTGTTGGCATAGAGGTTGGTGCTGGCTCAAAAGCGATAGCCGAAGCTATGGAGCGCGACGATTTCTCAATTGTGGTCACGGCTACTGTGGGATATAGTGGTCTCGAACCGACAATACGTGCAATAAATAGCGGGAAAGACATAGCATTGGCTAATAAGGAGACATTGGTAGTAGCCGGTGAATACGTCACCAATTTGCTTAAGGCCTCCAAGTCGCGCATCTACCCGGTTGATTCGGAGCATTCCGCCATATACCAATGTTTGGTGGGTGAAGATGTGGCAAATGTTAAGAAATTGATAATCACAGCTTCCGGTGGGCCGTTCCGGACTTATCCTGCTTCACGCTTGAGATCCGTTACGGTTGAGGACGCACTCAAGCATCCCAAATGGCATATGGGTGCCAAAATTACCATCGACTCTGCCACGATGCTCAACAAAGCATTTGAAATCATAGAGGCTCGTTGGCTGTTTGGCATCGAACCTTGCCGCATCGAGGCTATCGTGCACCCGCAATCAATTGTGCATTCTATGGTCGAATTTCGCGATGGAGCCGTCAAGGCACAGCTTGGACTGCCCGACATGCGCCTGCCCATAATGTATGCGCTTTCAGGTGGCGTTCGGCTCGATTCTATGGCCGAAGCAATGAGTCCGGCCGACTACGCTTCGCTCACGTTTGAACGTCCTGATGTCGACCGATTTCCGTGTCTGGGGCTCGCATATGAAGCTTTGTCAAATGGTGGTACGACCGCTTGCATCATAAATGCGGCAAATGAAGTTGCCGTAGCTTCGTTCCTTGCCGGGAAGATTAGATTCCTTGATATATACGAAACCATAAGACATGCGCTTTCAAACGTGTCGGTCGTGCATAGTCCCAGCTATGATGATTTCGTCGCCACCAATCACGAAGCACGAATTAAATCATCGGAGTATGTCGATAAAATCTGTCATAATGTTCAAATTTGACTATGACATACCACGATTCAAAATACGATAATATTAAATAAGATAATGGAAACTTTTTTAATCAAAGCCGCGCAATTGATAGTGGCGTTGGCCTTTCTGGTGATTATACATGAATTCGGCCACTACATAATAGCTCGAATTTTTGGCATAAAGGTCGAAAAATTCTATTTGTTTTTCAATCCATGGTTTTCATTGGCTAAATGGAAGCCGAAGAAGAAAAAAGTCACATACGATAAAGATGGCAACGAAAAAGCCTCCTGGCGCGATACGGAGTATGGCATCGGTTGGTTGCCATTGGGTGGTTATGTCAAAATCGCCGGAATGATTGACGAGTCGATGGACAAAGAGCAGATGGCCCAACCCGAAAAGCCTTGGGAATTCAGGGCCAAGCCTGCCTATCAGCGTCTGGCAGTTATGCTTGGTGGAGTTATTTTCAACTTCCTGCTCGCTATAATAATATATGCCGGCATCGCATGGTACTGGGGCGATAAATACATTCCGCTCGATAAGGCTTATGAAGGAATGGATTTTGTGCCGGCTGCCATTGAAGCTGGTTTTCGTAACGGCGACATTCCCCTTATGGCTGATGGCAATAAGCTCGACGCTGCCGAGGGCGACTATGCTTATAAAATGGCCGATGCAAAAGTGGTGACTGTCCTGCGCAATCACAAGGACACGGTGGACATATCGATTCCCGATGATTTCCTGTTCCGTCTCAATGACGACAAAGGATTTCTGGCTTACCGAATACCCGCCTTCATATATCGCCTGCAGCCTGGCGATGCCGCCGAAAAGGCCGGAATGCTTGAAGGCGATCGCATAATAGCCGTTGATTCGGTTGCAACACCGTCGCTCACCGAATTGACTCCTGCTTTGAAGAACTATGCAGGACGCGAGGTCGGCGTGACCATTTTGCGCGATGGAAAGGAGATGGAGCTCAAGGCCACTCCCAATGAATTTGGCCGATTGGGATTCCAGCTATCGCCCATCACCGATGTTTATCCCACGGTCACGTTGAATTACAATATATTCCAGTCGATTCCGAAAGGGTGGGCCATTGGCACCGGCACCCTGTCCAATTATGTCGGATCTATGAAACATGTGTTCACGTCCGAAGGCGCTCAGAGTCTGGGTGGATTTGGAGCCATAGGAAATCTCTTTCCCGAAAAATGGAATTGGTATACCTTTTGGCAAATTACGGCATTCCTTTCGGTTGCGTTGGCATTTATGAACATAATTCCAATTCCCGGACTCGACGGTGGACATGTGATGTTTCTGTTATATGAAGTAGTGTCTCGCCGCAAACCTAATGAAAAAGTGATGGAATATGCTCAGTATGCCGGAATGATGTTCTTGTTGCTACTGTTGGTTTATGCCAACGGTAACGACATATTCCGTGCATTTTTTAAGTAAGCTCACATTATGTTTATGGAATATCGAAGCATAAAATTACGTAAAGGGAAAGACGAGTCGCTTAAGCGTCTCCATCCCTGGATTTTTTCAGGAGCTATCGATTCGCTTCCCGACGATTTGGAAGAGGGCGAAATTGTTAGAGTGATATCACATGACGGCGCTCTGCTTGGTGTCGGCCACTTCCAGATTGGCAGCATAGCCGTGAGGATGCTTTGCATCGGAGCTGATGAGGCCATTGACGAACAATTCTATGCACGGCGCATTGATAATGCCTGGCAACTTCGCAAAACTCTCCGACTGAAGCGGTCCGATAACAACGCATTCAGGCTCGTGCATGGCGAAGGCGATTTCTTGCCTGGATTGATTGTCGACATTTACGGGAATACGGCTGTGGTGCAGGCCCATTCACCCGCAATGCACTATGCTCGCAATGTGGTGGCTTCTGCGCTCGTTTCAAATAGCGAGATAGGCGTGACGAACGTATATTATAAATCCGAGACCACTTTGCCATACAAAGCCCAGCTTGACCCACAGAATGACTACATCGTAGGTGCATTCGATTCGAATATAGCGATTGAGAATGGGCTGAAGTTTCATATCGATTGGCTTAAAGGACAGAAAACCGGATTTTTTGTCGACCAGCGCGACAATCGCATGTTGTTAGAGCGTTATAGTTCTGGACGCAAAGTGCTGAATATGTTCTGTTATACGGGTGGATTCTCGGTTTATGCCATGCGTGGCGGCGCCTCTCTGGTTCATTCCGTCGACAGTTCGGCGAAGGCCATCAAGCTAACCGACGCTAATATGTCGATTAACTTCCCCGACGATAAACGTCACACATCTTATGCTGAAGATGCATTCAAGTATCTTTCCGAAATGGGATGTGGTGCCTATGACTTGATAGTGTTGGATCCGCCGGCCTTCGCCAAGCATCGCAGTGCCATCAAGAATGCTTTGCGCGGATATCAGAGGCTGAATGCCAAAGCCATCGAAAAAATTGCCCCGGGCGGAGTGTTGTTCACATTCTCGTGTTCGCAAGCCATCACTAAAGAGCAGTTCCGGCTGAGTGTGTTTTCTGCCGCCGCGCAGACGGGTCGAAAAGTGCGCATCCTGCATCAGCTCACACAGCCGGCCGACCACCCCGTGAATATCTATCATCCCGAGGGCGAATATCTTAAAGGACTTATTTTATATATCGAATAAACGCATTATGTCAATGATGAATAAAAGTATAGGTGGAGCTTTAATGGCTCTTGCATTAACATCCAATGTAGCTATGGCAAAAGAAAACAAGGATTTCAATTATATCGTCGATCGCTTTGCTGATATAGAAGTATTGCGTTACGAAGTTCCCGGATTTAAAAATCTGCCGTTGAATCAGAAGCTCCTGGTTTATTATCTCACCCAAGCAGCATTGATGGGACGAGACATATTGTGGGATCAGAACAATAAATACAATTTGGAGCTGCGCCAATTGCTCGAAAATATATATACGAATTATAGTGGAAATCGAAATACCGCCGATTTTAAAGCATTTGAGCAATATCTGAAGCAGGTGTGGTTTGGCAACGGCATCCATCACCACTATTCGATGGATAAGTTTACACCCGGATTTTCCGAGTCGTTTTTTCGTAATGCCGTGAAAAGCCTTCCGGCCGACAAACGCCCGGCCGACATCGAAACGATGGTGAAACTCGTGTTCGATCCTTCGTTTGAGGCCAAGAGAGTTAATCAGGCCGAAGGCGCCGATTTGATTACGACATCGGCCAATAACCTATATGATGGAGTCACACAGGCCGAAGTCGAAAGCTACTACAATGCACTTAAGGACACCACAGACCTCACCCCAGTTTCTTATGGATTGAACACTCGCGTTGTCAAGGTGGATGGCAAAGTGGTTGAGCAGCCCTATAAAGTCGGTGGTATGTATGGCGACGCCATCTCGGCAATTGTCGAAAATCTGAAAAAAGCGTCCGAATATGCTGAAAACGACACTCAGCGTGCCGTCATAAACAAACTGATAGAATATTACCGCACCGGTGACCTCAAGGCATTCGATGACTATTCAATTATGTGGGTAGGTGACACCGATTCGAAAGTCGATTTCATAAATGGCTTCATTGAAAGTTATGGCGACCCGTTGGGTATGACCGGAGCTTGGGAATCGATAGTTAATTTCAAGAACGACCAGGCATCGGAGCGCACTGAGATCATAAGCTCAAATGCCCAATGGTTTGAAGACCATTCGCCTGTCGACTCGCGTTTCCGCAAAGATAAGGTGAAAGGCGTTTCGGCAAAAGTAATAACTGCCGCCATTTTGGCCGGCGATGCATATCCTGCTACTCCCATCGGCATCAACTTGCCGAATGCCAACTGGATTAGAGCTGCTCACGGTTCAAAGTCTGTGACAATCGAAAACATTACCGAAGCATATGACGAAGCATCTCATGGCAATGGATTCAACGACGAATTCGTGATTGATGCCCCAACCCGTAAGTTGCTCGATGACTACCTGTTCATCACCGACAACCTGCATACCGACCTCCACGAATGCCTAGGCCA
>CAZRJT010000048.1:0-15051 GCA_964600585.1 uncultured Bacteroides sp. | reverse complement strand
ATGGTTTTGATTGTTACACATCATCATTCCAGCCTACTTTTTTGCAATTAGTCCGCTTGAACTTTATCTATGAACCGACCAATTATAATACGCCCGTCATACAAAAAAGAGGACTCTCGAAACGAGAATCCCCAATTCAGTACCCAGACCCGGGATCGAACCGGGATGGATTGCTCCACTGGTGTTTGAGACCAGCGCGTCTACCGATTCCGCCATCTGGGCTTTTGCGGGTACAAAGGTAGCGATAGTTTGCGATGTCTGCAAACTTTTACGGGACTTTTTGCTTATTAAATCAAAAGTTTTAAAAAATATGGCTTAGTTGGGGGTTAAATCAGGGATTTTATGTAAGTTTGCGATATGGCTTGTAGGTCGACATCAAGCCAGACGAGTTACGAACTTAAACAGACAGCAGCATATGCCTAAAGGGAAAAAATTACTCAACATAATGAAGAATGATCCGTGGCTCAAGCCATTCAGCGAAGCCATCGAGGGACGTCATAACGACGCAGTGAAGAAGGAGCAGGAACTCGTGCAAGGCAGCAAGTCGCTCGACGAATTTGCCAATGCGCACAACTATTTCGGCATGCACCGTGACGCCACCGGAGAGTGGGTGTTCAGAGAATGGGCCCCGAACGCGACGTCGATAACTCTGGTGGGAGACTTCTCGGGATGGCAAGAGCAGGCACGCAACGAATTGAAACGTGTGGACAACGGCGGGGTGTGGGAGCTGCGGCTTCCGGCCGAAGCCGTGAAGCACGGCGACCTTTACAAAATGATGGTGCATTGGCCCGGCGGAGAAGGTGAACGCATCCCGGCTTACGCGACGCGAGTGGTGCAGGACGAAAACACACGCCTGTTCTCGGCGCAAGTGTGGGAGCCAAAAGAGCCTTACACGTGGCACATAGACGACTTCAAGCCTGACACCAAGCCGCTGCTGATATATGAATGCCACATCGGAATGGCGCAGGAGCGCGAGGGCGTGGGCAGTTATGTGGAATTCCGCGACCAGGTGTTGCCGCGCATAGCGCACGACGGATACAACGCGATACAGATCATGGCGATTCAGGAACACCCGTACTATGGGTCGTTCGGCTACCATGTGTCGAATTTCTTTGCGGCTTCGAGCCGCTTCGGCACGCCCGACGAGCTGAAATCGCTCATCGACAAGGCACATGAGCTGGGCATAGCGGTGATAATGGACATAGTGCATTCGCACGCGGTGAAAAACGAGCTCGAAGGGCTCGGCCGTCTCGACGGCAGCTATGACCTGTATTTCTATGGTGACGGCCGACGCGAGCATCCGGCCTGGGATTCGTTGTGCTTCGACTATGGGAAAAACGAGGTGCTGCATTTCCTGCTTTCGAACTGCAAGTATTGGCTTGAGGAGTTCAGGTTCGACGGGTTCAGATTTGACGGCGTGACTTCGATGCTGTATTACAACCATGGCTTGGGCCAGGCATTTACGTGCTATGACGACTATTATAACGGCAATCAGGACGTGAACGCCATTACTTACCTGACGTTAGCGAACAAACTAATACATGAGATAAATCCGTCGGCAATAACAATCGCCGAAGAGATGAGCGGAATGCCGGGACTGGCCATACCGGTGAAAGAGGGTGGCATAGGATTCGACTACCGAATGGCAATGGGTATCCCCGACTACTGGATAAAAATTCTCAAGGAGAAAAAAGACGAGGATTGGCATCCGACGTCGATATTCTGGGAGCTGACCAACCGCCGAAAGGACGAAAAGACGATTTCGTACGTCGAAAGCCACGACCAGGCGCTTGTAGGCGACAAGACCGTCATATTCAGACTCATCGACGACCAGATGTATTGGCATATGATGAAGGACGATGACAATATGACCGTGGCCCGTGGCATAGCACTGCACAAAATGATAAGGCTCGTGACGGCATCGACCATCAATGGCGGATATCTGAACTTTATGGGAAATGAATTCGGCCACCCGGAATGGATAGACTTCCCCCGCGAAGGGAACGGATGGTCGTACAAGTATGCACGCCGCCAATGGAGCCTGGTGGACGACCCGAACCTCAAGTACGTGTATCTTAACGAATTTGACAACGCAATGGTGTCGCTCATCGGGGACGTGTACAATTTCCAGGCACTTCCGGTGGAGAAACTATGGGAAAAGGATGACGACCAAGTGTTGGCCTATAAACGTGGTGACCTCGTGTTCGTATTCAACTTCAATCCGTCTAAATCGTTCAACGACTATGGCATCCTGACGCCTCCTGGCGAATATGAAGTGGTGCTTTCGACTGACAATCCGAGGTTTGGCGGATATGGCAATGTGGACGAACAGGTGCATCATCTGACGATAACAGACAAGCTTTATTCGCCTCTGGGAGTAGAGTGGCTGAAGCTCTATCTTCCGGCCCGTTCGGCCCAAGTGCTACGGATGACGCATCCGGCCCCGACAAAAGCTTCACGCGTTAAAAAAACCGACAGCGCACCGGCCAAAACCACGAAGAAAACCACGAAGAAACCGACATCAAAAGCATCCAAAAGCTCTAAAGCCAAAGCAACCGCCACCAAGCGGACAAAAAAATCGAAGGAATAACTGACGGTTGAGACCGCAACAGAAACATTTGCCCCGTGAACGTTCGATTTGAAATGCCGAACGCGCACGGGGCAAAATGCATAAGTCTGTTATATAGTTCAATCGGAATCCGCAGAACTATTTGAGAATCTTCTTGAGCTTACGGGCTACGACGTTGCCGAAGCGATTCATACCCAAATCAGTGTAATGAACCACGTCGACCCAAGCGTCAGGGTCGAGAGCAATCTCCTTCTGCGTGAGATAATGGAGGTTCTTAACTCCTTGTTTCTTCAGCGACTCGTAGGCGGCACGCTGCGTCGCATTCAATGAATTATGGCTTTTATGACGTGTCTCGTTGGTTGGGTCGCTACTGTAACCGGCGTGCTCGACCAACAATATCGGCGCATCGCTGCTCTGACGAATCTGGTTTACGGCGTCTATCACCAACTTATTGACTTCTTCAGGCTTCAATTGATCGAGATTAGGCAAACAATCAAGCACATATACGGCAGGGTCAAGAGCAATTATGTTATTAAGCACGCCAGGTTCGAGGCGGCCGTTTCCGGAGAATCCGAGATTTACCACCGGATACCGCAACTGACGGCTGACAATGTTGGTCCAAGCCATTCCGGGACGCGACGAGCAAGCCCCTTGGGTGATCGACGAGCCATATATGACAATCGGACGCACGCCGGCCGGAGCGGGAACGAAGCGGAACGAATCGCCTTGCGGCACTCCGACTTCGAGCCATTTCACGCAGTTATAGGTGGGAAGATAGAGAGCATATTCTTGAGGCCCGTCAACAAGCTTTCGATCGACGTCGAATGAAAAGGTAACGGTATCGCCGAAATGGTAATTCCCGGCGCAGAACGAGTCAGACCCATCGGGGTTCAGACGATAAAGGTCGACACCCGACACACCGGTAGAAGGCATGTGTGCCATGCTGAATCCGCCGGTCACGCCATAGCGCACTTTGACGACGTCGGCATCGGTTACGAATTTCAGCATAAGTCCGGCTGAGTGGCGCGACAGACTCCATACGGGTTTACGTACATCGGCTTCGGCCGACTGGGGCAAGCGACAATAGTTTTGCTCGTCCCAACCCTGATTCCACACGTTCGACACACCGTTTGAGCGCTCCTGTTGTGGATTGTGCCATTGCCACTGCGTCGGAGCAGCAGAAGCAGAGGATGAAATAATACCTGCCAATAGCACGATAAGATGAAGAGGTTTGATCATAATGTAATGGTTTAGTGTAAATGTAGCACAAAGTTAATAAAATAAGCGTTATTAAAATATTTATGGCATAAAAAAGGTCGTTTCCATTATGATATATTTCTATTATGCTTTTTTTTACGTCAAACAGGCATAGGGATGAAAAAAATATGCTAACTTTGCGTAATAATCACACTGATACGATATCGTATGAAAGTCAAGATACATCGCGAAGGAACTAACATATTGATAATGTTGCTTCTAATTTTAGGAGCAATAAATGTTCCTGCGTGGATGTTCATCAGACCGGCAGCCATCCCTCTCACGTTCTCCATAATATCGGCCATAATCTATCTGCTAATCCTCAACTTTTTTCGTTCACCGCGCCGACATTTCAAAGGCAATCGGGAGGATGTAGTGGTTAGTTCGGTGGACGGTCGCGTCGTGGCCCTCGAAGAAGTGTTTGAGGATGAATTCCTGCATTGCAAGGCTATACAGCTCTCTGTTTTCATGACCATTTTCAACGTCCACGCCAACTGGTTTCCGATTGATGGCGAAGTGCTCTCTGTAAAGCATCATTCAGGACGGTTCATGTCGGCCTATCTTCCGAAATCAAGCACAGAGAACGAACGTTCATCAATATTGATACGTGCCAAAAACGGCCAAAAGATATTGGTGCGCCAGATTGCGGGTGCAATAGCCCGTCGAATAGTCACCTATGCCGAGCCGGGCGAAGAAGCATCGATTGAAGACCACCTCGGTTTCATAAAGCTGGGATCGAGGGTCGACATCTTCCTGCCGCTCGATGCCGAGATTTACGTTAAGATAGGCGATAAGACTACGGGTGGCATAACTGAAATCGGACGTCTGAAATCTTAATCAGATAGATATGTTACGTCGCATAAAATCACAAATTCCCAACACCATAACATGCCTCAATATGCTTTCGGGCGCACTGGCATGCATAATGTCGTTCAAATATACCGAAAGCCTCGGAGCCCTGAAAGGGTATGAGTGGGCATTCATTTTAATCGGGGCTGCCGCCATATTCGACTTCTGCGACGGGGCAGCCGCTCGGCTATTGAAGGCATATTCGGCCGTCGGCAAGGAACTCGATTCGCTGTCGGACCTCATCAGCTTCGGCCTCGCTCCAGCCCTGCTGACGTATAACACCATAAGCCATTACAATCCTACGACTGACGGCATCTGTCCATGGGGTCTGGCGGCTTTGTACATAGTGGTGAACGGAGGGTTGCGCCTGGCCCGATTCAATGTCGACGACAAGCAAGCCACTTCATTCATAGGATTGCCCATTCCGGCAAATGCCATATTCTGGATAGGAGCGATAGCGTGGATGCATTCGCACGCTTACATAGGCAATATCGGAATATGCTGCGTCATCTTCGTAATGTCGTCACTGATGACGAGCCGAATGGAGATGTTTTCATTAAAATTCAAAAACTTTGACTGGCGCGAAAACTTCAGACGCTACGTGATACTCGCCGCGGCAGTGCTCTTCGTCGTAACTGAAGGCTTATCGGGCCTGGCCTGGACGATAGTGCTATACATACTGATTTCGGCGGTGGCCCGCAAAAAAGCATAAGCTTCCACGGAGGTCAACCGGCATAGAACTTTAGAAGCCGGTAAACGTTTAAATAGATGACGCTTAACGCGCCAAACAGACCAACTTAAACCGAAACTCGAAACAATGTCATTTTTTCTATTCATATTGCTATTATTCGTCGGATTCATCATATGGCCAATAATAAAAGTGGCTTTCACGGTGAACCGCTATCGCCAGAATGTGCGCAGCGCATTCCGCGACATGAGCGAGGAAGCCGCACGTCAACAGCGCGAAATGGAGAGCGAACGGCGCAGAGGCGGATGGACACGCCCGGCCAACATTAAGAAAAAGAAAATCACACGGGACGTGGGCGAATATGTGAAATGGGAAGAAGTGGAAGTTACTGAAGCATCTTCGACCGAACAGAATTCGACTACGGACTATACAAAATACTACTCGAAAGAGGAACAGATTATCGACGTAAAGTGGGAGGATATAAAATAGCTATCATCCGTCCACTCTTTGCGCACGATTTCAGACAAAACACACCAATAACCCAAACTAAAAGTTATGTACTACATAAAACAGCTCTATGAGTTTTTAGAAGAAATATCGCACAACAACAATCGCGAATGGTTTGCAGCAAACAAAAGCCGCTATGAGGAGCTGCGCACCCAATGGATGGCCGACCTCGACCGGATGGTAATGCATATGACCGCCTGGGAACCAAAGCTGGCAGGACAGAATGCAAAAACTTGCGCCTACCGATTCTATCGCGACACGCGCTTTTCGCCCGACAAAACTCCTTATAAGCTATATTTCGCAGCCGCCATAAGCCCATGGGGACGCAAAACCGAACGTGCGGCGTATTACCTGCAAATGGGTCTGCCGACGTCGTTCGGCGATTCGGGCCTATACGGCGGATTGTGGTGTCCGGAGAGTAAATTGCTGAAAAAGGTGCGTCTGGCCATTGTGGACAACATCGAGGAATTCACCGAGATAATCGATGCTCCGGAGATGAAAACCTTGTATCCGGGATGGGTGGGAAGCAGATTGAAAACAGTGCCGAAAGGCTGGGACCGCAATCATCCGTATGCCGAAATACTGCGCAATAAAGATTTCGGGAAATATCACCATTGCGACGAGAATTTCTTTCTTGACCCGTCGTGGCCCGAACGTGCAGCCGAATTGTTCAGGGTGCTAAAACCTTTCAACGACTTCCTGAATTATTCAATCGACGAATAAGCTCCGCCGGTCATTCATACTCAACGCCGCGTGCAAGGTCGGAAATCAGGGCTGCATATTTTTCAGCCACGGCCAATGCGTAAGCTTTGCCCTTCTCGGGTGTCGACAGGAACGGGCTGCCTATTCCCGTATCGGAACTGACCTTGCTCCAGTTGCGCGGCACCCAGGCGATGCCAAGTCGCAATCCTTCTGATTTGAAAGTACGCGAGGCACCGTCTCCAGCCAACGACATGTCTACAAACTGGGGATGGTAGTGCATCATAACCGATGTTTCCAGTTCGTCGGCATGATCGCCTGGCATCTCGAACCACTCCTTGGCGGGTAGCACCTTGAACCATTCGCTGACGGCTATCGTGAAATCGGGATAGTCAACAGCCAAATCACGCACCATGCCCTTGAATAGATTGCCGCCATGACCATTAATAATCAGCAGCACTCGCAGTCCTTGGGCATAGAGCGAAGCCACGACATCGGTGAGTATGGCTTTTTGCGTCTCTTGCCGGGCGTGCACGCAGAATTTCAAATCACGCTGACCGGGATTCTGCGCTCCATAAGTGACTGCCGGCATCACCATCGCCCTGATTCCATAAATCTCAAAAGCCATACGGGCAGCATCCACCGCAATATCATGCGACAGGATGGCATCGGTGAGATAGGGCAAATGACGATTGTGAGGCTCTGTGGCACCCCACGGCAAAATGGCAATGTCGTAATCGAGAGGCAACACCGTGCCGTAGTTTGAGATTGAAAGGTCGATTTCTTTATCGTTCATAGATTCAAAGTGTTATCATTTTCACTTTCGGCGTGCGAATGCGGGGCTTAAGTTCTCCGCCTATCAGATAGATTTTAGCACCATCCAATGCCATTACGGCTCCGGCACGGGCATATTCGGCATCGGTGTCGGCCACGCTCCACCGACGACCGGCAGGGTCATAAACAAGCAAATCGCGATTGAACCGATACCACTCAATGGGATGAGACAGATAGTCGGCGGGCTGATTGCGTAGGGCGGAAAGGAAGACATCCTTATTCACTCCCCCGGCCACAACGATGCGACCATCGGGAAGCGTTGTGGCGATGCCTCCGCCGACCGACACGGGCTGACCATCGGCAGACAACGGGCCCTCAACTGAGTGCCACTTGCCCGATTTCAAATCATAGCGCAGGCCATCGAGCTCAAGCGAAGCTTCACGTCCGACGCCCTTGCCGGCAAAGCCTCCCCACATATAAAGATTGTGGCCGGAAACCGCCAATACGGGCTGAACCCGCGGATTTCCTGGAAAATCGCGCAGACGCACCCACCCTTTCGACAAATTATCGAGGTCGAGTCGGAGTAATACGTTAGACGGAGCGCCATCGACATTGCCACCGGCAACATAGACCACGTTGCCGACTGCACATGCAGCCATATTATCCATAGCGAACGGCAGAGAAGGAAGAGGATTAAGACTCAGACGGCCCTCGGCACCCTCAAGCAGATATGCGTCAGCAAGCAAAACGTTGCCCGACGTGCCTCCCACCATCACAAGTCCGGAGGGCGTGACAGCAGAAGCTCCGTAAGCCGTCGGCCGGGGAAGGCTGCCAATACGACGAAGCTGCGTAGCACCATCGGCCATAGGCACAATTTCATACATACCGTCATAGAATTGTTTAGGGCTATCACTTCCCAACGGGTTTTCAGGGAAATTGCAGCCACCGGCCATTACGACATATCCATCGACCACGCCGGCAAAAGCCGCCGAGACACCGCATGCAATACCTGAATCGTCGGAAACCGGGTCGGCATCAACAGCCAATTTAAACGTCGAAGCAGGAATGCCATCGCCATTCACCAGATTGGCCCGCGTGAATGGTTGCCAGGCATAACGGACATAGGAGGGTTTGTCTACTTTCATATTTTTAAGTGTTATTTTGTTTCCATCTATTTGCGCTTCAGCGGGGTGATACACCCCGTCGATTTCAGCAATCTCGAAGGTCCGCGGCGATGCACCATCGGAGGTAGAGAGTGCGCCCGAACAGCCATCCATCTCAACCACCACATCTTTGCCGACACGAGTTGCCCGCACCGGCGAGGGACCACGCGATACGACGTTGCCAAATCCATACAAGCGGTTCAACGCATGCCTCGCCAATCGGTCGGCCACCGGACGCTTATTGCGCGGATGGACGTCGAGCGAATCGCCATAATCGTGGGTGACAGCCATTTCAACATCTTCGTAACGGCAAGCCATTCGTCGCTGACTATCGCGAAACTCTGGCCAAGAGGGTCGATTAAGCGAACTCAACTGGGCAAAATAGAACGGCAGACGGGAATTGCCAAAATAGCTGCGCCAACTATCGAGCAGAAGGGGGAACATAGCCTCGTGGACTTCAATATTATGGGCATTGGACTCTCCCTGATACCAGATTACGCCTGCCAGAGGAAAATGCGCGAGCGGACGTATGCCCGAAGCGAAGAGATAAGATGGCTCATAAGGATGGCGCTGCCGTGGAGACGAGCCCGAATTCTCGGCTGCCCGCTGCTGCACCCAGGGCTGGACGTAATCATTCTTGCGCCAGTTGAGCAACACTTCGGGATAGCGATGTTCAAGCGTTTCGATATCAATCCATGATTCGATGCCCGAACCACCCACGGCATTGCAGATCACTCCTACCGTCACATCAAGACTGTCGGCAAGTATTTTACCAAAATGATAGGCGATTGCCGAAAAGTCGCGTATCGACGAACTGTCGGCCCGGCACCAACGCGAAGGCTTGAAATAGCGCAATTCGTTCACTTCCTGTAGAACATCGTCGGGCCACATATTACGGTCGGTTACCGCAATCGGCTTCATATCGTAAATGCGGAGCTTAGGGTGTCCCGACTCTCCATCGGCGCCGACGGAGTGACGAAGCTGAAACTCCATATTCGACTGCCCGGAGGCAAGCCACACTTCGCCAACGGCAACATCGTCAATGCGGTTTTCAGTTGTGCCATCGGAGACGACAAGTGTATGGCCTTCGCCTTCGGTCATAGCCGGAAGAGTGGCCACCCAGCAGCCCTGATTGTCTGACGTGACGGTTGCGACATTGCCGCCGATAGCCACCGTAATATCAGCACCGGCATCAGCACGACCATATATTGTTATGGGCCGATTGCGCTGAAGCACCATTCCGTCGGAATAGACTTCAGGCAACGACAGACCACCATAATCACCAGTAATGCCGCCGTAGGCCGTACGGGCCAAAATCATAGCCCCTTCGGCATCGGGGTGGACGGCATCAGGCATAAGATTCTGCCGGTCGAGCAATGGCGCGCCAAAGTCGATGACTTCAGCTCCGGTGGCCTCTGCCACACGCCCAATGGCATCCTGAACGGCATCGCGCCAATCGCGGGTGCCAGACTTGAACCGATGATGCGAAACGCCCAGCGGTGTCACGCGGGCGATTATCACCCTCACCCCGGGATTGCTCTGACGGAATGCGTCAATCAACTCGACATAATCGGCAACAAAGCGGTCATTGTAATTAGGCCAATTGCGAGGGTCGGTGTCGTTCACGCCAAGGTGAATGACCACGACATCGGGCCGGTAAGCCAAAGCTTGCTCATATTCGGGCTGAGCGACATAAGGGAAATGCCCATTTTTCAACAGTGTGGCACTCGACCTACCGAAGTTCATAACCTCATAGCCCGACCCGAGCAATTGCTGAAGGCGGGCAGGGTAAGCCTCCGTTTCACGGTCGGCCAACAAATAGCCGTACGTAATGCTGTTTCCGACACAGGCCACTTTTATCGGTCGTGCATAGGCCATAACCGACATTAGAGCCATAAAGAGCAGCGCTGCGCTTCTACGAAACACGTGCATAGCTATTGCTTGTTGCGGATTATATCGCCAAGAAGCATGTAGCTCTTAACCATCATTCGCGGAATGTGGAACGGGCCTTTGAATATGTTGCCTTTAGCAGGCTGCGCCACCGAGCCATCGCGATGAAGATAGCCGAACCATTCGCCGTAAACGGGATCGGAAAGGAATTCGTAGGCCCAGTCGTTGACCAATCTATGCATTTCGAGATATTTCGGGTCGTCGGTCAGTTCGTAGGCATACAGTGAGGCGATTATGGCTTCAGTCTGCGGCCACCAGAACTTCATGTCCTGCGAATAGTCCTGAGCCGGGAAGCCCTTGCAATCGCGGAAGTTTATGATGCCGCCATATTCTTCGTCCCACCCCCACTTCCATGACCAGTCGAGAATCTGGAGCCCCATATCGACAAGCTGACGGTCGTTGCGGTATTTGGCCTCTTCAAGTATAAACCAGGAGGTCTCGATGCAGTGTCCGGGATTTATGACACGACCATTGATGGTGTCGATAAGTGAGCCGTCAGGCTTCACCATTTCGAGCACAGCTTCGAACTCGGGATGCATAAAGTAGGTCTTTATGTCGTGAAGCGACTGATCAATCTGCTGGTCAAGCACCGGATCGGCGATAGCCTGCCGGATGCGCGAAGCTGTGTTGATGAGAATCATGGTTATTGAATGCCCGATAGCCTGCTGTGTGTCGAGATATTTGGGTTCGAGGATGCCCGGCGTGGAGATGAACCGCCGAATTTCATTGAACAAATGCAGGGCTTTACGGGCATAGGATTCATCGCCCGTGGCTATCGAATATTCCGACATCGCAATTGCGGCAAAGCATTCGGAGAAAACGTAACGGCGCTTGCGCAATGGCCTGCCATCAGCCGTCACTTCGAAATACATTCGCCCATCAGTGTCGAAACAATATTTCTCAATGAAGTCGATGCAGCTTTTGGCCATTTCGAGGTACTGAGGATTTTTGTCAACGTTATTGTAGGCAAACGAATAGACGAAAGCACAACGGCCCTGAAACCACACCGATTTAGTGGAGTCCATCAGGTTACCTTCACGATCGAGGCAAGTGTACACGCCCCCGTGCTGTGTGTCAAGCCCGTGTTTGAGCCAGAATGGCAATATATCCTCAGTGAGGTCGCGGCGATATCGACCGTGCCATCCGCTGAGATAGTTCATAGTGTCAAGAGTCCACATATAATTTTAGATGTATATTCAGAATTTGTTGCAACGTTCGAAAAAGCCGATTTCCTGAAGTTCGCGTTTCATTGCCTCTTCCTCCTGGTCGGTAAGATTCTGGAATGGAACACGGTTTTTACCGAGGTCGAGCCCGATGAGCTTCATGATACGTTTGCCGCCAACGATGTTACCACGATAACGGCAGATGACGTTTATCACATCCTGCGAGAAATTCTGATGCTCGCGGGCACCTTCAAGGTCGCCCTTGTTCCAGCAGTCTATTATCGCCGTCAGCTCTCGACCATTGTAATTGGTGGTCCCGCCTATGCCGCCACGCGCACCGCCCATAGCAAGCGACGGTAGGATGGTTTCGTCCTGTCCGTGGAGCATATCGTACTTGCCATCCTTGTAAAGGCGGCATTGGTTGTATTCGTATATGCTTTCGAACGTATATTTAATGCCTGCGAAATTGGGTACACGGCCATCGACAGCTTCGAGAAGCTTGACCATCGGGAGATAGGCACCATTGAAAGCGGGGATGTGATAGTAATAGAATGGCAATTCGGGAGCCGCCGACGCTATAAGCTCGATGTATTTGACCAACTCTTCGATACGTCCGATTTTGGGGAACGGAGGAGCCATCGCACCGATGCCCCAAGCTCCGATTTCGGCGGCGTGTCGCGCGAGTTCGCGACTCGACTTGGCACAGCAGCTTCCGACATGCACAATCACCTTGAAGTCGGGTTCGGCATATTTAATCCATTCTTCGGCCAAACGTTTGCGCTCGTCGTCGGTGAGCATATATCCTTCGCCCGACGAGCCATTGATGAACACGCCTTTCAGACCATTCTTCTTAAGCATGGCCGCATAGCGGGCAATGGGTTCGCAGTTAACTTCGCCGGCTTCGTCGAACGGCGTAAATGGGGCATCAATAAGTCCTACTATTTTTTCCATTTTATAGTGTTATTTTCAATGTTGATATGTACGTTATTTTCGAAAAAGGGCGGCAATTATTCGGCATTATCGGTGGTTGGCCTGAGCAATGACAGCTGGAGAATCATAGCCACAACCAACACACCGCCCATCATAGTGAATCCAAGACCCAGGTCGCCATCTTTGGCCCAGTTGCCAAGCACTTCGGTGACAAGCGCACCGGCAAACACACCGGTCATATTCATAAGCCCATAGGCCGAGGCTCGTTGTCTTGCCGGAACGAACTGGCACAATATGGGCATATTGTTGGCATCGAACATTCCGTATCCAAGTCCGAAGAAAAGCCCCGCACCAATGGCGGCATACATATTGTGTCCGGTGCCAATCAGCACAAGTGCCGGAATCATCATAGCCATACCGATTGCACTGGTGTAGATGCGGCCGCGCACATTGCGACGCACCCAACGGTCGGACAATGGCCCTCCGACCATCACTCCGACAAACGAGGAGAGGGCTATGGTGATGGTGGCCATCGGGCCGGCCTCGGATGGAGAAATGCCAAGGCTGTCGGAAAACAGCGTGGGCAGCCAATTCTTAGTGGCCCAACCGGGCAACGAGCTGGATGCGAAGAAAAATAGAATCACCCAGAACGCGAGATTTGAAAAAATCATCGCAAAACTACGCCAAACGGATTCAGCCGAAGCGTGCTTAGCAGGGGCTGCCGAAGCTCCGGACGCAGGCTCCGACGAACGACGTTTGTCGGCAAGCAACAACATCAGCACAACGGCATATATGATACCGATGACACCGAACCAATGGAATGTATCCTGCCACGAATAGGCATGGGCCACGGTGGCACCAAATCCACCCAAGGCCTGGCCGGCATAAAGTCCTGTCATATGAATTCCGATAGCCAGACTCCGCGAGGAACCGGTGAAATAATCGGCAATAAGCGACAGAGCGGCAGGAATATAGAGAGCTTCGCTAATGCCCATCAGGGCCCGTAGCCAATAGATTTCATTGAACGTGGTGCTATATCCCATAAGCAATGTGACAGCCGACCACACTCCGAGCGACCCGACAATGAGCCATTTACGGCTCAGGCGGTCGGCAATGGCTCCACTCAACGGGCTCATAAAACCGTATATCCAGAGAAATATGGCCATTAGTCGTCCGAAATTGGCAGGGTCCTTAATGGGTGCTATCGTCTGGCCAATAGACATCTGCATAGTCGACAGCATCTGCCGGTCCATATAATTGAGCAGAGCCACTACCCATAACAGCCCTACAACCAACCACGGATAAAACTTTTTTTCTGATATAGCCATCATTTTCGATTTAACGGTTAACTATTAGATTATAAGGATAAGCAGGCTATTTAGAGCCTACGCCTACAAATGTAGCAAATTTTTTTCTTACGACAATATGTGCGCACAAAAAACAAAGAGGCCCGCGCCCCCAAAAGGGCACGGGCTTCATAAATATAAATCTTTCTTAAGGCCAAACCGACCGATTAGTCAGCGCATTTGGCCTTGATGAATTCGCGATTGAGGCGGGCGATGTTGCTCAACGGAATGTTCTTGGGACATTCGGCAGCGCAAGCACCGGTGTTGGTACAGTTGCCGAAACCAAGCTCATCCATTTTCTTCACCATTGCACGGGCACGACGTGCACGCTCAACCTGTCCCTGGGGCAGAAGAGCGAACTGGCTCACCTTTGCAGATACGAAGAGCATAGCCGAACCATTCTTACAAGCAGCTACACAAGCGCCGCAACCGATGCATGTCGCAGAGTCCATAGCAACGTCAGCAACTTCCTTAGAGATTGGAGTAGCGTTTGCGTCAGGCGCACCGCCGCAATTGAACGATACGTAGCCGCCGGCCTGCTGAATCTGGTCGAAAGCGTTGCGGTTCACCATAAGGTCGCGAATCACAGGGAACGCTGCCGAACGCCAGGGTTCGATTGTAATGGTGTCGCCATTGTTGAACTTACGCATATGGAGCTGGCAAGTGGTGATGCCCTGAACCGGACCGTGTGGATGGCCGTTGATGTAAAGCGAGCACATGCCGCAGATGCCTTCGCGGCAGTCGCTGTCAAACACAACGGGCTCTTCGCCTTTCTCCACAAGCTTCTGGTTGAGCATATCAAGCATTTCGAGGAAGCTGCTTCCTGTCGAAACGTTATCTAATTCGTATTCGACGAACTGGCCTTTATCTTTTGGGCTGCGTTGACGCCAAATTTTTAATTTTACGCTTATTGTTGTTTCCATCTTTACTTACGACTTATAGTTACGGGTTTGCACTTTGATTGCCTCATATTTGAGCGGTTCTTTCAACAGCACGGGCTTTTCGTTTTCGCCGGTGTATTTCCAGCAGCTCACATACATATAGTGCTCGTCGTCGCGGGCAGCCTCGCCGTCGGCAGTCTGATATTCTTCGCGGAAGTGAGCGCCGCACGATTCGTTGCGGTGGAGGGCGTCGATAGCCATCATCTTGGCCATCA
>CAZRJT010000047.1:0-15080 GCA_964600585.1 uncultured Bacteroides sp. | reverse complement strand
CCATATAATTGTTATCTGCGCATGGAGCTTACGGATATATTGCGGGAGTTTCTTCCTCCGGAAATAGTGGACAATTTCGGGGTCAGTAGGGGTCAGTAGTAAGCCGATTAGATGACTAAATAAACAAATAAAGGCAGTAGGTTACGCCTCCTGCTTTTCTTCTATGCGTATTTCCATTATCGTTCAGACTTTTTATTTGAAAAATAACTTATGCAAAGTCCTAAAATGGCTAAGAAACCTAAGAAAAAAGGTATCAGACAAATTATGGTGGCAATAACTTTAAGCATAGCTTATATAATTTTAAGTCAAAGATAAAAATAATATAACAAACAACCGGAAAAATGTCGCAAAATTTAAGTTCATTTCACAGTTCCAAAACGTGAGATGTCGACGCTTATATCTTTGGGCTTGAATCCATTGAAGCACCAGATGAATGTAAGTTTGACGTTACGAGTCATATCACGCACTCTCATTCGATAGTCTTGACCGGCATAGTCGATAGCCATAGTCGGTGACCATCTGTTGAATATGTCATCGGCCTTCAAATTCAGTTCGCAGCACTGCTGCTTTCCGAACTGCCATTTGCACCCAGCATCAACTTTCCATAGGGTCGAAAGGTCAGCGATTCCTTGCAATGATGGTGATATGTAGCTGAAATCAACCGACAAGGACACCGGACAATTCTGACTAAACTTGAAGGAATTGCTGAATTCTCCATAGAAAATCCATTTACTGTTGTCGAAGCTGATGTTATTGAAATTATCAGCTTTCTCTCGTTGACTGAAAAGATTGACCGTGGCAGTGGCGTTCCAGATACATCCCACTCCGAAAGGAGCGTAGAGATTAAGGCCTACTACACGCTTATCGTTCATATTTATTGTCTGATATATGAGATTGAGCGCATCGGTCGACTGATATGGTAACTGCACGGTTGCTTTGTCGCCATACTGAAAATAGAGCGTCGCCACATATTTCTGTCTTATAATGTAATTAAACTGAGCATCATATTGGATATACGGCTGCAAGGCTGGATTACCTATTACCGTCGAGTAGTCGTTGATGTGACTCGTTCCGCCATGCAGTTCCCAATATGATGGATAGATGCGTTGGGCGTTGAAATTGAGTTGAAATATTCTTTTCGGTGTCTTGTAATATGTAGCCCCAAGTTGAGGTATGAAGTTCCAGATGTGCTGATATTTATTGTGATAATATTCACCCTTTGCCGATAGGTTTAACGACAGTCCCCAGTCGAAAGACCGTTGTGTACCGGCGTAAAAACCTGCAACATCTTCGCTGAGAATGTCATCGAAATACGGATTGTCTGATAAGACTCCATAGCATTGTGAGCTATGATCTTCAGAGTGCTGACATTCCACGCCATAGTTCAATTGCCACTTGCCAAGTTGATGTTGCTGATCGATATATGCGTGCCATCGGTCTATATTCTGACGATTTTTCGAGTCAATTAGATAGTCGGCGTACTTAAACAATGACTGGGAACGATTCTCGGAATAACTGGTGTAATCACCGCCGACAGTCATACCGAATTGTGTGGCGTAACGCAAAGCGACATTATGATAGCCAACAGGCGACAACATATTATAGGCATTTGTATAGCTACCCAGAGTGCCCGATGATAGTACCCAGCCCTTTGAATCGGAAATCATCTGGCCGTTATAAGATAATTTAAACGTTTTCCATGAGGCAGATACAAATGTCGTATTTCTCCAGTTCTGACCGACGCGGCGCATATCGTCCTCAATCATCATCTTCCTGTCATTGTACAGATGATTAGACCAGGTTTCCTCCCGACTCCACAATTTACTGCGCGATATTCCGTAGTTTAAGTCAAAAGCCCAGTCCTTGACTGCATATGTAGCGGCAAGCCCACCTCCATATGAGCCATAATGAGCTTGATTACAACCGGCTCTGACCTGTCCCTGCAACCCGTCGAGAGGGGTAGGCATTTTCAAAACCACATTGATTACAGCACCATTCATATGATACTTTGCAGGAGCAGAATACATAATCTCTACATTTTTCAGTCTGTCAACCGGAGTGGTGCAAAGTAGCTGATACAGATTCTGGAGCGGCATATTTGTAAGTTCGCCATTTATAATAATGTTGACGTTAGACGCTCCCGTAAGCCTAATCACACCGTCGACATTCGTTACCCCAGGCAAATACCCCAGGGCCTCAAAAATATTAGTTACTGGTTTTCCCTTGACCATTGTAGGTAGATCAACAACCATAATGCCATCCTTGCCCTTCACATACGGCTTTTCTCCTTTGAAAATAATCTCATTGAGCTGTCTTACGGAAATGGTATCGGTTGCTTCTGTCTGAGCGACAGCTGAAATGAATGTAACGAATGACCAGAATAATATAGCTTTCCTCATAGCAGTATGTTTTTGTTTCGTGCAAAATTACCGCACACTCACTTTGGTCTACAATCCCCCAACCTTATTTAGCCTTAAATGTACCCTTATTTAGTCTTAAATCGAAATCTGCCTAACCAATTTTATGACGGATTATTACTAACTTCGCAGTATGAAACGGTTTAAGACCATATCGACTGTTTTTATCATTGCCATTGCGGTTATTTTCGGCTGCAATGTTTATTATCTTGCACGTCTGTACAATTCCATAAGGAATGATGTGGAACGCGAAGTGATGACAGCTTTAGCTGATGCCGACATTGACGACCTTATGCACCGAGCAGGAAGGGCGCAAGCATTGGCGTCAAACGTACAGGTACAGGACGATATCAATGAGGCACAGTCTCCAAGAAAAGCAGAGGCATCAACATATAGAGATGACAACGGACAGCTCATATCAGTCAGGACTGAAGCCGACGGGGCTGTTATTGAAGAGCATACGATGTTATCTGAAAACTCCTCCTATTCCAATCAGATGGTCGATGCGATGAGTAGACAATTCCATGCGATAATGGACAAACATATACCTTACGATATGGCGGTTATGAATAGTGTATTATATGATCAGCTTTCTCATCGGTTCATATATCCAGATTTCCTATGTGTGGAAGTTGTCAATGGCAACGACTCCGTTATTTGCAGCAATTCTAAATTCAATGGAGAATCCGGATTGGATTCATTCCGCATAAACATTAATCCTGACGAGGGAATATATTATAAAGCATATATGACTCCTCTGACACGTCACATACTGTCGCAGATGCTTGGGGTAATTATTACAATATTCCTTTTGATGACCTCATTTTCTTTGGCGTTCTGGTATCTATTTCACACCGTAACGCGCCTACGCACAATTGAGGAAATGACAGATGATTTTGTCAGCAATATGACCCATGAATTGAAAACGCCGATTGCCATAGCCTATTCCGCCAACGACGCTCTACTCAACTACGATACAGACAACGACATCGACAAAAAGAGGACATATCTGATGATTGCAAATAAGCAGCTGAAACGACTCGGCGAGCTTGTGGAGAACATCCTTGCCATAGGCATGGAACGACGAAGGACTATGAAGTTCAAACCTGAGGAAATCCAATTACGTTCGTTCATAGAAGAAATTACTGCCGCTCAGCGTATGAGAGGAGACAAGGATATAACCATCAATGTGGATATGGCCGAAAATATCATAGTCGAGGCAGACAAGACTCATTTGGCTAATGTGCTCAACAATCTTATCGACAATGCCATCAAATACTCCGAAAGCAGCGTAGAAATAAATATAACCGGCAATGACGAAGGATTTTCGGTCAGAGACAATGGCATCGGCATTCCATCAAAGTCAATTCCATTCCTGTTCAATAAATTCTACCGAGTGCCTCACGGCAACCGTCAGGATGTACGCGGATATGGCATAGGTCTATATTATGTGAAGAGCATTATCGATAAAATGGGCTGGACAATCGAGGTCAAAAGCAAAGAAGGAGACGGCTCGGTGTTCATTATTAAATTCAGCAAAGATGGGCAATAAGATACTGTTTGTGGAAGACGAAGAAGACTTGACGCTGATTGTTGCCGACACTCTGCGCAGGAAAGGCTATGACGTCATCACAGCCTACGACGGCATTGACGGACTAACGAAATTTAAGTCTGAAGGTGCCGATATCATCGTGGCAGATGTAATGATGCCCAAAATGGATGGCTTCTCAATGGGAAAACAGATCCGGAGACTCTCATCCACAGTCCCATTATTGTTCCTTACCGCAAAAAGTACAATAGATGACTTGGAGCAGGGATTTGAGATTGAAGCCAACGACTACCTTAAAAAGCCTTTTGAGCTCCGCGAACTGATAGTGCGGATAAAAGGATTGTTAAAAAGATATGGCGACAGTCGTACCGAAGATATACGGTTTGTCATCGGTGCATATACCTTTAATATGACAACCCAGACATTGACATTCGGCGACAAAGAAACAGAACTGTCCCACTTTGAAGCCAAGATCCTGGAGAGACTTGCCACAAATATAGGGAAGACGGTCGATGCCTCGGAACTGATGATTGCCGTATGGCAACGCGACGAGCCAAGCAACCGAAACTCGCTTCACGGCTATATACACAAACTGCGCCGCGCCTTACGATTCGACTCCTCCATATCAATCATCAACCAACGTGGCTTCGGATATATGCTAACCCTAAAACGCAACCTAAAATGCGAACCTATTTAACCATTCTGCTAATCGCCATTCCCGTCTTTATGTTCGGACAAACCGAACATAAAGACTCTGTCAATGCAATCAACCTCGCTATCGACAGCTCACTTGTAGAGTTAAAACAGTCTCATATACCCATCGTCTATAATCGCACATACGGCTATTTTTCAGTTGGCCGACCGCTTCCAATATATCGCACACCACTTCATATCGACGGCATTTTCTATGCGCCCAATCTCACGCCCGGAGAGGCCACCCTGAGCTCTTGGCCGACTGGAGCGGCAACGGCATCAGGACATTCAACAATAATGCCGGGACTTATGTCAATTGACCATGGGGCAATAGGCATCGCCCAACGATTTAACAATTTGTCATTTTACTTCGGAGGGACAGCCGACAAATACGGCTATTTCCGAGGACTGCACACCCAATATGGCATAGAGGGGAAAATCTCTTATCGATTCTCGACGAATATGTCAATCACAGCATTCGCCAACTACTATTTTGACAACACACTTAATATGGCCGGCGGAATGCCTATGTCACCGGCCATAGCCGGATACTATAACGCTCCGACTTTTGGCGGATATGCCGACTGTCAAATCAGCGACCGATTCGGCATTGAAATCGGGAGCCAAGCCGTGCGGCAATTCGGCACACATAGTTATAGGCCCGAACCTATCGTAACGCCTTATATCAACTTTGGCAACGGAAATAAACGAGTGCACATCGGATTACCAGTAGGTCAAATCGTTTATGGCATATTAACAAAAAATCGTTGACAATTCCTATCTTTTTGCAGCCAATTTGCAATGCCCTCATCGCGATAAGCGGCCTAATCTGCCGAAAAACGTTTGCATTATTATCCAAAATGGACTATTTTTGCGCAATAATGTAGCATTTTGACATAGCCAATTAAACTCATCAAAGGGCTGCGTGTCATAGATACATATCATAACCCTTAAATTTTTAAGTTATGCGACGCTTCTTATCATTTTTATCAATCACGCTTACATGCATGGCAATAGCAGTGCAGCCCGTAAGCGCTCAGGGCCGACATAACGGCGCTCGTGAAAATCGTACGACGCAAAATGCGCATAAGTCGGAACGCTCCAACAAACACTACGACCGGACAAACTCATCAAAAAAACATCCAGGCACCATAAACGACCGTAAAGACAAAAATCGCGGTAAAAACAACAATCATTTTGACAACCAACACAACAACGGAGGCAAAATAAACCATCCAGACGGAAACAAGAATAAGCGCCCCGATGTCAATAAAAATAAGCGCCCGAACAATGGAGTCGTAAACCGTCCGCCTGACCACCGGCATGACAACGGCCAGCGCCCAGGCGTGAACGGATATCGCCGCCCGAATCCTGGGTTCAACCATCCACACCGTCCGCCCCGCCCTGCCGTAGTGGCACCGCCGCGACGTCCCGGACGTCCGATTATGCGTCCCTACTTACGACCCACCCCTCCCCCGACATGGCGTCCGGGGCCGAAAGTGCCTATTTTCAAGACCATCCTCGGTTTATCATTTGGAGCCACAGTGAGCATTTCACTTGACCATCTCTTCGGTAATGGCTATATAGTCGACGGATATAATAATGAGGCTGTATATTTACGTAATGTACAACAGATGAACCATTATTGGCCTGACGCCACCCTCTACTATGCTCCCGGAGGAGGCCTGATTGGTTCAGAATTCATCTATTCGACCGGTGTCTACGATATGTCACGCTATAATTCAATGTTCGGTATGTTGTCACAGCTATACGGACATCCGGCATACCTGAACCAAAACGCCGGAGAAATATCGGCCACCTGGTTTGGCAACGGAACATACATCCGACTCGAATACCAACCGATGGCATCAATAGGTGGCCCGATACGCTATTTCACCACACTATCATTTGGGAATTAACAAATTATGTTATGAAATTCTTAATATCATCATCTATTGCCATACTTATGACCCTGAGTTCATACGCTCAGGGTTACAGTTTTACAAAAGTGGCCCTCGTACCCGCCACGTCCGTAAAAAGCCAAGGCAACAGCAGTACTTGCTGGTGCTTCTCCACAACATCGTTCATCGAATCCGAACTCCTTCGCCAAGGAAAAGGCGAGTATGATTTGTCGGAAATGTACATCGTACGCCAGAAGCTGCTCAATCAGCTAAACGACAATTATCTTCGTAGGGGAAAAGGCTACACCGCCCAAGGCAGTCTGCCCCACACCTGGATTAACGCATTCAATCAGGTGGGAATCGTACCCGAAGAAGTTTATCACGGAATCAACTATGATTCGCCGCGTCATAGCCACAACGAGATGATGAACTACCTTATCGCCGTAGCCGACGCATCAGTGAAAATGGGAACCCGCTCACCCCAATACCACGAGATAATAAAAACGATTCTCGATACGTATCTTGGCCCTTTGCCTGATACATTCACTTATAATGGCAAAACTTATACGGCAAAAACATTCACCGAATCATTGGGCATAAACACCAATGATTATGTTGAACTCACCAGCTTCACTCATCATCCATTCTACGAAGCATTTGCGATTGAAGTCCCCGGCAATTGGGAACACGCCAGATCATATAATCTCCCACTCGACGAATTGATGACGACAATGGACTATGCATTGACCAATGGCTATTCGATATGTTGGGATGGCGATACCAGCGAGCCCGGATTTTCGCATAAGAACGGCATAGCCATCTTTCCGGACTTTAGCCAACTCGCTCCGGACGACCGTGCCAAGATTCGGACAATGAAGAATGAATTGGTTAACGATAAAATATATCCTGAAGTCGTTGTGACTCCCGAAATACGCCAAGCCCATTATGAATCATTCTCAACCACCAGCGACCACCTTATGCACATAACCGGAATCGCAAAAGACACCAATGGCACCACCTATTATGTAACCAAGAATTCGTGGGGGCCGACAAGCAACCATAAAGGCGGCTATCTTAATATGTCAGACAGCTATGTACGCGCCAAAACCGTGTCGATTATGCTTCATAAGGATGCAATTCCGGCTCTAATCCGCAAAAAATTAAACATATAATCGGATTGGCGGAATATTTAATATTTCGCCAATAGAATAAGATGGCGTATTTTGTGTAACTTTGTAGCAAAATAAAGTTACAAGACTGTCAATGATCGACGATTCAACATTCGGCAACCGCAAAGCCCTTTTCCATACTTTTGGGTGTAAACTAAATTTTGCCGAAACTTCAACGATAGCTAAAAATCTTGCCGGGCGTGGCATCACTCGCGTTCAGCGAGGCGACACGCCCGACATCATAATCATAAACTCTTGCAGCGTAACCGACATTGCTGATAAGAAATGTCGTCAGGCCATCAGAGGTTTCGCCAAACGATATCCTGACGCCGCCATTGTGGTCACAGGATGTTACGCACAGCTCAAAAGTGAGGAAGTGGCTTCGCTGCCAGGGGTGGCAATTGTAGCCGGGTCAGACAAGAAAGGAGAATTAGACTCCCTCATCGACCAATGGATGCAGTCGCACCAACCGCAAACCATCATTACGCCAACACGCGATATACGCTTATTCACTCCATCGTGTTCACGTGGCGACCGCACACGCTATTTCCTTAAAGTGCAAGATGGATGCGACTACTATTGCACATATTGCACCATTCCGATGGCACGAGGACGCAGCAGGTCAGGCTCAATCGAATCACTCATCGACCAAGCTCGAAAAGTAGCCGAAGAAGGCGGTAAAGAAATAGTGTTGACGGGAGTGAATATAGGCGATTTCGGGAAAGGCACTGACCATACGTTCTTTGACCTCATACGTCAACTCGACGATGTCGACGGCATTGAACGATTCAGAATATCCTCAATCGAGCCTAATCTGCTGACCGATGAAATAATCGACTTTGTCGGCTCGTCGAAACGCTTTATGCCCCATTTTCACATTCCTCTTCAATGCGGTGACGACGAAGTGCTCAAACTTATGCGCCGGCATTACGACACTGATTTATTCGCACGACGCATTGAACGAGTGCACCATATTTTGCCCGATGCATTCATCGGCGTCGACCTGATTGTGGGTGCTCGTGGCGAAACAGATGCAAGATTCAACAATTCAATGCGTTTCATCGATTCACTGCCAATTTCGCGATTGCACGTCTTCCCCTATTCCGAACGTCCCGGAACAAAGGCTCTGAATATCGAGCATATTGTCGACCAAGAGGAAAAACATCGCCGTGCCCATATGATGATCAATCTGTCAGAACGCAAACTCAAAGAGTTTTGCAGCAGATTCGTCGGTTCGACTCGTCCCATACTACTCGAACATACGCAACATAACGACACGATGAGTGGATTCACCGACAACTATCTGAAAGTGCGGATAAAAGCCATTCCCGAACTTGCAAACACACTAATACCGGTTAAAATAACCGGATTCATTGACGACGAAATGGAAGGAGAACCGCTGTTATGAATAAAGACATAAAAGGCGCCTGGAAATACGCCCCAATCAAATGGACATTCTCCGCATTAGCCCTTTTGCCGCTTGGCATACTGTATATAATTTCGGACATAATATTCTTCATTTTATATTACATCGTACGATATAGGCGAAATGTGGCCTTTGACAATGTAATCCGCTCATTTCCTGACAAATCGACACACGAATGCCGGAGCATAGTGCGTCAGTTCTACCGAAATTTCGCCGATTATTTCGTTGAAACGATAAAACTCAATCACATTTCCGACTCCGAAATAAAACGACGCATGCAATTCGAAAACATCGAACTCATCGATTCATTATTCGATAGCGGCAAGTCGATAATCGCTTATTTTTCACATTGCGGCAATTGGGAATGGGCTCCATCCGTCACGCTATGGTGTCGGCACAAATCGCCCGACGTTGCCTTCTGTCAAGTCTATCGGCCTCTATCCAACAAATGGTTCGACGCATATTTCCTGCATTTACGCAGTCGATTCAATCCACTTTCTTTCCCGAAACGCACAGTATTCCGCGATTTGCTACGTCTCCGACGCGATGGCGTGCCAAGCATCACCGGATTCATGAGCGACCAAAAGCCAAGTCATGGCGACCCTACCGAACCTGTTATGTTTCTGTCGCAACCCACGGCAATGATAACCGGCACGGAAACATTGGCACGGAAATTAAATATGTCCGTGATATATTGGGATATGTATAAACTAAGCCGCGGACACTATAAAATAGTCATAAAGCTGATTTCGGAGGATGCCGACTCGATGCCCCCAATGTCTATAACCGACAATTACGCTAAATTACTGGAAACTACAATTCGACGCAATCCTCCTATTTGGCTGTGGACACATAAACGCTGGAAAAATCCCGTCACACTACCCGTAAACGAAACGCCCCATGAAGCCGATAGCCGTAATAATTCTTAACTGGAACGGAGAAAAACTATTACACGAATTTCTGCCGTCAATCGTGCGTCATACACCGACATCCATCGCCGACATTATCGTGGCCGACAATGGTAGCACGGATTCATCACTCACTGTATTAAAAGAGAATTTTCCATCGGTAAAGGTGATTGAATTCGAGCATAACTTAGGTTTTGCCGAAGGATACAATCAAGCACTAAAGGCCACCGGATATGAGTACACTGTACTATTGAACTCGGATGTTGCCGTCGACAACGATTGGCTTACGCCTTTATACGAATATATGCTGAATCACCCCTCCGTCGGTGCTTGCCAACCCAAAATAAGGTCGTACGCCGTTCCCGAAAAATTTGAATATGCCGGAGCTGCTGGCGGATTTCTTGACAAGAATGGCTATCCTTATTGCCGTGGCCGAATATTCGACACAGTCGAACCCGATAACGGACAATACGATACGCCGATTTCGATATTCTGGGCATCAGGAGCCGCATTGATGATTCGCACTGATATTTATATTAAGGCCGGCGGACTCGATCCGAATTTCTTTGCACATATGGAAGAAATAGACCTCTGTTGGAGAATCCGATTGATGGGATATGACATCGTATCAGTGCCCGAATCGCATGTTTTCCATTTGGGTGGAGGAAGCCTTCCGGCGTCAAACCCACGCAAGACCTACCTCAATTTCCGCAACAATCTGCTTATGCTCCACAAAAACTTGCCTGACAGCGTAAGAGATCGGAAATTATTCCACCGGCGTCTGCTCGACACAATAGCCTGGGCAAAATATATGATCACATTCGACTTTCGCAACGCCAAAGCAATATGGAAAGCGCATCACGATTTCATCGCAATGCGCTCATCCTATAACTTACATCCATCGGACAACATACTGAATTCTGCGCCCAACAAAGATGTTAATATTTTAATCGATTACTATCTTAAGGGACATAGCTCCTTCAATCAGATAGATTAATCCGCGGCCACACCTTCGATTGCTATTTCTGCTGTTTTTTCACTCACAGCTTCAGCCTGTGAAGTGCTTGTCGTATCCGAAACAGCGGTTGCGGCAGTGGCAGCATCATACATCGACAACTGCTTTTTAAATGAATTTACAATCGCAATCGGGCTTACCGGCGAACCGTCAGCTTCCATATCCTCTGCTATCTTGCTCCAGCGTTTTTTAGCTTCAACGCTATCCTTTTTCATTGCTGCATCATAGCACACAATCGTACGACGCATTGCCTCAATAGCCTCCTCCACATCGCCTTTCGACGTGTTGACACCAACGAAAGTTATATATGCCGTTGCCAAGTCAGTCAACGTAGTCGCATTACAATCAGCTCTGTGAGCATACAATTCATTGCTAATATCTTCTGCCGTATCGAAATCTCCATTCTCCATAGCCTGAGCTATTTCACTACACTTTTTCTGCTGTTCGCTCATACAGGATGTTACTCCAAATACCATTAAGGCAATAACTGCCATCGATAAAATTTTACGTATCATAATAAAAATTTTATAGTTTTCGTTCCTTAATTAATAATTACATTAATATAATGCCAAAAGGAATATTTTTGTTCTGTCGGAATAAGCTTTTTTTTAGAAAAAAATTATTAACGGCACAAAATATTCTCTTTTCAGTCTAAATTTCCCTCCCCCAGTCTATCTGTATTAAACAAAAAAATTGCATCTGCTCCAACTTCTACAAAAGAAAAAGGACAGATGCAATTCAGATTATAATCAATTCAGCTCGTCTGTGGCTTATCTGGATTCCAATGACTCCGACATTGCTGCGGCAGCTCTACGTCCATCTCCCATTGCAAGAATGACAGTTGCGCCGCCTCTCACAATATCACCACCGGCATATAGCTCGCTTATCGACGATTCCATAGTAGCATCGTTGACAACGATTGTGCCACGTTTCGACACATCTAATCCCTCAATTGAGTTAGGTATCAGTGGATTTGGAGAAACGCCAACACTCACAATCACCAAATCGACCGGAATCTCTTCGATAGCACCGGCAACAGGCACCGGCGACCGACGGCCCGATTCGTCCGGTTCACCAAGCTCCATACGCTGAACGCGCATTGCCAGCACACGACCCTTTTCATCGCCCAGATATTCTATCGGATTATGCAAAGTCATAAATTCCACGCCTTCCTCTTTGGCATGCTTCACTTCCTCTGCACGTGCAGGCATCTCCGATTCGCTGCGGCGATATACAACCATCGCACGTTCAGCTCCCATTCGTCGAGCGGTACGCACCGAATCCATAGCCGTATTCCCACCACCTATTATGGCTGCCACCTTTCCGGTAGCGACAGGCGTATCGAAGCCATTTTTACCGGCTCCCATAAGATTAACCCTCGTGAGATACTCATTGCTCGACATAACGCCTATAAGATTTTCGCCTGGTATGCCCATAAATCTTGGCAGTCCCGCACCGGAGGCCACAAACACACCTTTATAGCCCATTGACATCAAATCGTCATAGCTCAACGTTTTTCCTATCACGCAGTCGCGCACGAATTTCACGCCCATACGTTCAAGGGCTTTGATTTCGACATCTACCACAGCATTGGGCAACCGGAATTCCGGAATACCATACTTAAGCACACCGCCTATTTCATGCAACGCCTCATAAACCGTCACATCATAACCACGCTTGGCCATGTCGCCTGCGAATGAAAGGCCGGCCGGCCCTGAGCCCACAACCGCCACTTTTACACCATTGCCCACAGGCAGAGCCTCGTCCTTAACCGGATTATTACGTGATTCATCGGCTGCAAAACGTTCAAGATAGCCAATTGCCACCGGCTCTTTCTTCATCTTATGATATATGCACCTCGACTCACATTGTTTTTCCTGCGGACAAACGCGCCCGCACACAGCCGGAAGCGCACTCGTCTCTTTAAGCACTACGGCAGCCGCACGGAAATCGCCTCGTTCAATATTTTTTATGAATCCGGGGATATTAATGTTAACCGGACAGCCGTGTATGCACTGCGGATCAGGACAATCAAGGCACCTTGTCGCTTCAAGCACCGCTTGCTCAGCCGACAGACCTTGGTTCACCTCTTCATTATTAGTCACCCTATACTCTGCCGGCAGCTCCGGCATTTTAACGCGTGGAATGGCACCTCGTTCCTTGGCCGTATGTGACTTTCTCAAATCTTCACGCCACTGCGCGTCACGTGGCGAAGACGTAATTTTTTTTTCGTTCATAAGCTTTACTTTTCTTAATTATACGACCTCAAACGCATCATCATTTCATCAAAATCGACTTTATGCGCATCAAACTCCGGCCCATCTATGCACACAAATCGCGTTTTACCGTCAACTGTAACTCGGCATGCGCCACACATTCCGGTGCCGTCGACCATAATTGTGTTAAGCGAGCACATCGTAGGCACGCCGTATTTAGCAGTCATAATAGACACGAATTTCATCATCACCGCCGGACCTATCGTCACAACGAGATCTACTTTCTCCCTATTAATCACAGACTCCACGCCATCGGTGACGAGTCCTTTAGTGCCGTATGATCCGTCGTCTGTCATAATTATGACTTCATCGCTGTACGGACGCACTTGATCTTCAAGAATTATCAAATCTTTAGTGCGAGCTGCAAGCACCGTAATCACTTTGTTCCCGGCAGCCTTCATTGCCTTTATTATTGGCAACAACGGCGCCACGCCAACGCCGCCACCACAACACACAACCGTACCCACCTTCTCGATATGAGTGGCCTGTCCTAACGGACCAACTACATCGGCAAGTTCCATGCCTGGTTCAAAAGCGCAAATCTTCTTCGTCGACTCGCCAACGGCCTGTATCACCAATGTTATGGTTCCGGCTTTTACGTCGGCATCGGCAATGGTCAATGGTATACGCTCACCTCCTTCACACGCACGCACAATCACAAAATGTCCTGGCTTGCGAGAGCGCGCTATCATTGGCGCCTCAACCACAAGCTTCACTACTTTTTCCGAGAAATATTCCTTTTCTACAACTTTAAACATATATCGTATATCGTTATTTATTCGTACTGATTTATTTGGTTAGTCATGGTGATAAGGCTCTCCGCGAAGTATGGTCATTGCCCTATAAAGCTGTTCGACAAAAAATAATCTCACCAATTCATGCGGAAAAGTCATTTTTGAAAGAGACATCTTATCATCGGCACGATTATACATTTCGCGTGAGAATCCATAAGGGCCGCCAACCACAAATATCAGGCGCCGACTCACGTTAACCATTTTTTTATCAACATATCCGGCAAACTCGCGCGAAGCATATTCTCGTCCTTTTTCATCAAGAAGCACCACCCAGTCACCTGGCCGCATAGCATCAAGCATCCGCTGTCCCTCAAGCTGCTTCTGCAACTCTTCGGTCAATGCCTTTGTAGCCTTGATGTCAGGCATCTCAACGATCTCAAACGGAACATAATGGCCTATCCGTTTCACAAAGACATCTATGCCCGTGCGTATGTACGGTGTAGATGTTCGACCGACGACCCAAAGTTCTATTTTCATAAAAACACTCTATTATTTCCATACAAAATTAATACATTTCTATCAATCACAATAATAGAATGTGTATCTTTGCATTAAATTAGAAATTAAACAACTAAACAAACTTCGATTTATCCGGATATGAAAACGACAGACGAACTCATCGACGACCTCTTGACATTGGCCTTTGCCGAGGATGTCGGCGACGGCGACCATACCACACTCAGCACCATACCGGCTGATGAAACAGGCGCCCAACAACTCATTATAAAGGAAGAAGGAATACTTGCAGGTGTGGATATCGCCAAAAAGGTGTTTGAAAAATTTGACCCTTCATTAAAAATGACTGTTTATATCAATGACGGCGCACACGTAAAACCCGGCGATATTGCGTTCAAAGTTGAGGGGAGCGTACGCTCTCTGCTTCAAACCGAACGCACCATGCTCAACATAATGCAACGCATGAGCGGCATAGC
>CAZRJT010000046.1:0-15500 GCA_964600585.1 uncultured Bacteroides sp. | reverse complement strand
AAACCACAACGTTAGACCCACAGAATAATAAAATATTTAACATTAGATAACACTCAGACCAGTGCTATCCCTAAATAAAATCCACGCACAGGCCGTCGGCTTTAACAATTATGACGGTTGTGAACACGACAAAAATGAGTATCTTTGAAGTGACTTTTCGAATACATACGTCCGTTTACGGAACAAACCGCTCCAAAAGCCACAATACAACAATACCACTTATACAATAATATATATATATGACTCCATTTGTCCACTTGCACGTCCACACTCAGTATTCACTCCTCGACGGACAGGCTTCGATTCCGGCCCTGGTCGACAAGGCTCTTGCCGACGGCATGGCTGGAATTGCCATCACCGACCACGGAAATATGTTCGGAGTCAAGGAAATTTACAATTACATCAACGGCGATGCCATAAAAAAATATAAAAAGGCCATAGCCAAAGCCGAATCGAAAAACGACATGGTTTTGGCTGAAAAATACCATTCTTACATCGAGAGGCTCAAATCGAAAGACTTCCGCCTGATAATCGGATGTGAAATGTACGTGGCCAACAAATCGCTTCACGAGCAAACCGACAAACGCGACACCGGACGCCACCTGATTGTGCTTGCCAAGAATATGACGGGCTATAAAAACCTGATAAAAATAGTGTCGCAAGCATGGACCCAGGGTTTTTATTCGCATCCGCGAACCGACAAAGAGGCCCTGGCATCGCATCGCGAAGGTCTCATAGTGGCTTCAGCATGCTTGGGCGGCGAGATTCCGCGCTTAATAAGAAACGGCGAAATCGAAGAGGCCGAGCGATCTGTGCAATGGTGGAAAGAGACCTTCGGCGATGACTACTACATCGAACTCCAACGACATGCAACCAATGCTCCCGGAGGCAACCGAGACACATACGAAATACAGAAAGAAGTCAATCCGGAACTAATCCGCATAGCGCGTAAATATGACATTAAACTAATAGCTTCAAACGACGTGCACTTCGTAAACGAAACTGATGCCGAAGCCCATGACCGCCTGATATGCGTAAGCACCAATAACTTCGTGGCCGACCAAAGCCGCATGCGGTACACAAAACAAGAATGGTTGAAGACCCAGGCTGAGATGAACGATGTGTTCTCCGACATACCCGAAGCTCTGTCAAACACGCTCGAGATAGTGGAGAAAGTCGAAAGCTACTCCATCGACCATGGACCCATAATGCCAAACTTCTCGATTCCCGCCGAATTTGGAACCGAGGAAGAATACCGACAGCGACTGACCGAACAGGAGCTATTCGACGAATTCACGCGCGACGAAAACGGCAATGTAGTTCTTTCTGAGGACGAAGCTATGTCGAAAATAAAAAAACTCGGCGGCTACGACAAGCTGTACCGGATAAAGTTCGAAGCTGACTATCTGAAAAAACTCGCCTATGAAGGCGCAAAAAAACGCTATGGCGACCCACTGTCGCCAGAACTCGAAGAACGCATAAAATTCGAGCTGCACATTATGAAAACCATGGGATTTCCCGGATATTTCCTTATTGTGCAAGACTTCATCAATGCCGCACGTGAACAACTCGGCGTCAGCGTAGGCCCCGGACGTGGGTCTGCCGCCGGTAGCGCCGTAGCTTACTGTTTGGGCATCACGCAGATAGACCCGGTAAAATATGACCTCCTGTTCGAACGCTTCCTGAACCCCGACCGAATCTCTCTACCCGATATCGACATCGATTTCGACGATGACGGACGCGCCGATGTGCTCCGATACGTAACCGAAAAATATGGCGAAGAAAAGGTGGCGCACATAATCACTTATGGCACAATGGCGTCGAAACTCGCCATCAAAGACGTGGCCCGAGTAGAACAGCTCCCGCTAAACGAAAGCGACCGCCTCACAAAACTAATCCCGGCACATATGCCCGTAGTCGATGGCAAAGAAGTGTCGCAGTCGCTCGAAAACTGCTATAAATACGTGCCAGAATTCCAGAACGAGCTCCGAAGCCCGAACACGCTAATCACCGAAACCTTGCGATTTGCAAAAGAACTTGAAGGCAATGTCCGCAACACAGGCGTGCATGCCTGCGGCGTAATCATATGCCGCGACGACATCACCGACTGGGTGCCGGTGAGCACTGCGGTCGACAAAGCATCGGGCTCGAAGGAAAAAATAATCGTAACCCAATACGAAGGACGAGTAATCGAAGAAACTGGCCTAATCAAAATGGACTTCCTCGGGCTCAAGACCCTGTCGATAATAAAAGAAGCCGTAAAAAACGTGAAGCGTACACGCGGCATCGACATTGACATCGACAACATCCCCATCGACGACCCGGCAACCTACAAACTTTACAGCGAAGGACGCACCACCGGAACATTCCAGTTCGAATCAGCCGGTATGCAAAAGTATCTCCGCGAACTGCAACCGTCGACATTCGAGGACTTGATAGCCATGAACGCCCTTTACCGACCGGGGCCTATGGATTATATCCCCGACTTCATTGCCCGAAAACATGGCCGGTCGCCCATCACATACGACATTCCGGTGATGGAAAAATACCTTAAGGACACTTACGGCGTAACTGTCTACCAGGAACAAGTGATGCTTTTGTCGCGTCTGTTGGCCAACTTCACACGCGGCGAAAGCGATTCATTGAGAAAGGCGATGGGCAAGAAGCTCATCGAAAAAATGAACGAGCTTAAAGCCAAGTTCATCGAGGGGGGCAAAGCCAACGGCCACGAGCAGACAGTGCTCGAAAAAATCTGGGCCGACTGGGAAAAATTCGCTTCATATGCATTCAATAAGAGCCATGCCACTTGTTATAGCTGGGTAGCATTCCAGACGGCGTATCTCAAAGCCAATTATCCGGCTGAGTATATGGCCGCTGTGCTTACGCGCAACAAGTCGGACATAACCAAGCTGACCAACTTTATGGACGAGTGCAAAAAGATGCGCGTACCGTTGAAGGGGCCAGACGTAAATGAAAGTTATGCCGACTTCGGCGTTAACTCGGAAGGCGACATACGCTTTGGACTCGCTGCCATCAAAGGAATAGGCGAAAATGTGGTGAATTCAATAATTGGCGCCCGCAACGAAGCAGGCCCATTCAAATCGATCTACGACTTCATCGAACGTGTGCCTTCAGGGACCCTCAACCGGCGCATAGTCGAATCATTGGCAGTGGCCGGTGCATTCGACTGCTTCTCCGACACGGTGCAGCGCGAGGACTTCTTCGAGCCCAATGCCAAAGGCGAAACTTTTGCCGAAGTGCTCGTCAGATACGGCCAACGCTATCAACAGGACAAACAGTCGCAAAGCATGTCGTTGTTCGGCGATGACAATGCCGCCGATTCCACTGCCGGTCGACCACCGGTGATTCCGGCAATGCGCTGGGTCGATGCCGAACGTCTCGGACGCGAGCGCGATTTGGTAGGAATGTATCTGTCGGCCAATCCGCTCGACCCATATTATATCGAACTAAATTACGCCACAGTGCCATTGAAGGACTTCGCCGACCTGACACCCCTTGAAGGCGCCGAAATAAAGCTCGGAGGAATGGTGGCCGAATTCACGAGTCGCCCCACAAAAACCGGGGGGCAATTCGGCATTCTGAAACTCGAAGACTACTCGGGGTCAGCCGAGCTCCGATTGTTCGATAAAACCTACTACGAATTCTCCAACTACTGCCGCCCCGGCACGCCTATTATAATATATGGAACCTTCCGCCGCAACAAATACTCCAACGAACTCCGATTCCAGATTACGTCGGTGAAGTTATTGAGCGAAGTCAAAGGGCAGCTAACAGGCGGCATCACCATCTCGCTCCAGAAACATCAGCTCAACGATGCCGTCCACGGTGTGCTTATGGATCAGATAAATTCGGCCGGCGACGCCAAAGGAAGTCTGTCGTTCAAAATTTTCGAGCCTTCGGCCAACCGCTTTGTGAAGTTCGATTCGCCAATGCGCATTCCCATCAACAAACAACTTGTCGACTCTCTTAACAGCTTGGAACTCGACTTCAAAATCGAATGCATCGACCATCCCAACTAACTCTATGCAGCCTGATTGGCACTCACCCGTAAGGCTACAATGTAAAATTTGAATTTTATGAATTTATGTCGTAACTTTGCCCCGTAGCCGCCCGATAAGCTGCACATCAAACCAAAAATACAAACTAAAAACATATACTTATGGCAATCCAATTTACCGATCAAAATGTAAAAGAGGCTATTGCATCAGGTAAGCCTGTCGTAATCGACTTCTGGGCCACTTGGTGCGGACCTTGCGTGCGCATGACTCCAATCATCGACGAACTTGCCGAACAATATGCCGACAAAGTGCTCATTGGCAAATACAACATCGAAGATGAAAGCGACTTAAGCACCGAGTACCGAATTATGTCGATTCCCACAGTGTTGTTTTTCAAAAATGGCGAACATGTACGTGACCTACGTCTCGCTGGTTCTCAATCGAAAGCCACACTCGAGGAACACATCGAAAAGCTCATCGCGCTTTAACTCTCCTCGCAATTCGCCTACATACGACAACGCTATTAATCTTAGCACCACATAAAACGTCAGCCAAATAGTTTCACACTAATTGGCTGACGCTTTTTATCGAATTATACCATAATCAAAACCTCATCGACATTCTGAATATCGCACCACCACTAATGTCGATTCACTTCTTTCTTGATAGGACGATGAATAAACCTCCATTGATAGCATTTATGACTCCAAGACTAATTCGGCTATACGACGGAGCGTCACCATCAAATAAAGATATCACAAAAATAATCAACCCGCAAATCGAGCACACGACACCGCAAATCAATAATGTCTTTTTACGTAATTCATTTTCCATAAGCACAAATTTAAGAAATTTATTTCACATAGCCTCCGACCATAAAAAAACGGTGGCCCGAATGTGTCAATAACATTAGGGCCATCGGCATATTTGTATATATAGCTGACTTTAGAATTCGTTGAACGCTAAAGGCAACAACGACTTCACTGATGGAAGAACATAAATTTCGTCACTGCCGACCAGAAGCACTCTTACATTCCGGCCCGCAAGCTTTTCATATTCAAGCAACACCTGACGACAGGCACCGCAAGGCGAAACAGGTGCTTCCACCTCTTTTCCTTCGGCGTCACGAGCAGCGATGGCTATTGCCGCGAACTTTGCACCGGGATTATTCGCCCCGGCATAAAACGCTGCCACGCGCTCGGCACACATACCCGAAGGGAATGCTGCATTCTCCTGATTTGAACCGCACACCACAGCCCCATCGTCAAGCCCTACGGCCGCGCCCACACTGAAATGGCTGTAAGGGGCATAAGCATTCAGCGTAGCATCCCGCGCAGCATCGACAAGCTTACGATCCGCATCGACAAGTTCGTCATACGACATCACCGACATCGGGGTAACTATGTCGCAAATCCTCATTTCTTAGGTACAATCAGAAGTTTAAGGCGTTCGCCGCCATCGGGGTCGGTTGCAATCGAACGATAATAACGCTTATCGTATCCGGGGAATTCCGGATACTCGGGCATACCGTCGGGCGTACGGGCAAACTCACCGTCACGCTCCTTCTTTATGTTGCCGTCGAGATATTTCACCAACAGGTAATCACCCAATGCTTTGTAGCGTTTAGTGTAACGCTTCGACCAGTCGGCCGAATGACGGTTGAGCAATTTACAAGCATCGTCGTAGGGCATATCGGCCACCTGCGCATAGAGCACTTCGACTTCCGAAGCCAGACTGTCCTCGATTTCCGACTGCACCTTGCGAATGTCCGGAATCATCTGCGAATAACGGTTATAAGCCTGGTTTGCTACGTAATTGTTTACCCAGAAGGCGGCATCCCACGACAAGTTGTACATATCTCCGTTTCCCTGGGCAAATTCATGAGGAGCCTCAGTCAGACAGCAATACATAGGCACGTATACGCAAGTATTGGCATCGTCGACGCCAAACCACAGCACGCCCTTCATCGGAGCCGGAGCATCGCCGCGCATCTGCGACACAAAGGAAAATCCAGTCTGTTGTGTGGCTATGGCTCGTTCGTGGGTATACTCCACGTCATCCACCTTGTATGTCAGCGGACGCCAACGATAAGGCACCGCATAAGGACCGGCACCCACATCCTTGGTCATATCAAGAGGCGTGTCTTCGAAATGATCGCGCATCATCCACTGCATATCGCGCACCGAAACCGGCTGTGACGGCTTCACCCAGAGAGGCAACACCTCGCCCTCTCCCTCAAGAATCCATGGCAGATATGCGTCCATTCCAGGTGCAAATTTATTATAAAACGCCCATACTCGGCCATCACAACCGCGCAGCGCGCCGCCATCGAGTTCGGCATAAGCCAACGAGAAGCTGAAATCCTTATCCTTGCCGTCGAAATAGCCCTGCTCACGCGCAAATGATATTACGTCAGGCGAATAAAGCGTTTCTTTATCCTTAAGCGGGAAACGGTGTATGCGCGAATGGTTGGCATGACCCGATATACAGTCGTCGGGCACTCTACGAGCCACCCATACGGCTCCTTTATCGGCCTTACCCTTGCCAATAAGCTCCATAATCCACACTTCATCGGGATCTGCAATCGAAAACGACTCCCCACCGCTGGCATAACCGTAGTCACGCACCAACGAAGTCATCACGTCTATGGCCTCACGTGCTGTCTTGGCTCGTTCGAGAGTTATGTATATAAGCTCACCATAGTCTATCAGACCCGACCCTTCGAGCTCGGGACGTCCGCCCCAAGTGCTTTCCGATATAGTGAGCCCATGCTCGTTCATATTGCCTATACGCGTGTAGGTCACCGGAGCTTCAGGTATCTCGCCCAATGGCTTACCCGTATCCCATTCCACTATCTTGCGCATGCTGCCTGCCGGATGCACGCCTCCGGTTTTATGATACAGTTCGCCATAAAGAGTATGACTGTCGGCAGCATATGTAATCATTGTGCTGCCATCGACAGTGGCCTTTTTACCGGCAATCAAACTCGTACAGGCATCAGCCATAGCCCAGGCCGTAACGGCGAAAGCCGCACTCAAAACAAGTTTCAGTCTCATAGCCAATATTATATTTTTTTAGCCACCGCTTCACGAATCGCAGCCGCCATACTTTCCATCTCCTCTCCGGGGAAAGTTGTCTTGTGAGTAAAATCCATATCGCGCTCGGTGTTGATTGGTATCAGATGGATGTGGGCATGCGGCACCTCCAATCCTATTACGGTCACCCCAACACGCTTGCACGGCATAGCCTCCTTCAAGCCCTCGGCCACTCGTTTCGCAAACAGCTGAAGTGCAGAATAAGCTTCGTCGTCGAGGTCGAACAGATAGCTCACCTCCTGTTTAGGCACAACCAACGTGTGGCCAGGAGCCACCGGATTTATGTCGAGGAATGCGAAATGACGGTCGTCCTCGGCTATCTTGTAGCAGGGAATCTCACCCGCGATTATTTTGCTGAATATGGTTGACATAGCACTACTTCTTATAGTATCAGAATGAGATTTCCACTATTTCGAATTTCATAAGACCGGCAGGCACTTTGATTTCCACTATTTCGCCAAGCTTATGACCAAGCAAACCTTGAGCGATTGGCGTGCTCGAACCTATTTTTTTAGCCTTCAAATCAGCTTCGCTATCGGCAACAATCGTATATTCCATCGTCATGCCATTGCCTACATTCTTTATTTTTACACGGTTGAGTATCTGCACCTCCTCCGTATTCAAATTGCTTTCATCTATTATGCGGGCATTTGCCACCAAGTCTTTAAGTTGCGATATCTTCATTTCCAGCATACCTTGCGCCTCCTTGGCTGCATCGTATTCCGAGTTCTCCGACAAATCGCCTTTGTCGCGAGCTTCGCCTATTGCACGCGATATTTCCGGACGTTTCACGTTTTCGAGATACGCAATTTCCTCCATCTTTTTCTTATAACCCTCTTTGGTCATGTAAGTGATAGCCATAATGATTTATTCTAATTTATATTTGTTTATTTGAAAAGTAAAAAAGAAAGAATCTCGCCCTAAAATCGGCCGAGACCCCTCTAATAATCTTAAACTTAAATCAAGTGCAAATATAGCGCTTTTTTATTTGCCAGCCAACTTTTTAGGATAAATTCACAAGTCGCAATACATCATTTCAAAGTTTTTTAGCTTTCAGAAACAATTAACTTCACTCTACTGCAACAATAAAGTTTTGCCGACAAACGGTTTTTGATGCGATGTCACCCACACTTCCGGACGAAGTTCGCGTTGTTCCACTTTCGCCTTGACACCCGTATCGGGACGGTCGGTATTCACAAACTTAGTATTCGGATTTAGCGACATCACGAAAGCTTCAATCCGATTCCCGGCCATATCGGGAGTAAGCGGAAGATAATACGTATAGTTGCGGTCGCTATTGGCAGTGCGATATTCCCATGGATTTGCCGTGAACGAAGCTGCACGGTCGGGACACCCCACATATTCGCCGTCAATCTTAAATCCGGCCCACACGCCTTCTTTTCCGTGATGTCCATTTATGGCCACGCATATATAAGCTCCTTCATCTATGTGGTCGAGCGTAAAGTCTGTTTTCCAGGTCTGCGTAGCTACGCAATTCCATCCGCCATACGGACGGAATAGATTGGAGGCATGCCACTGGTCGCGCTCTACGCCATATCCCCCACGATAGCCTCGCACCTCACTTATGCGCATCGGGCATGGAGCGAAGCGCACATAACGCACCGGGCCCGCATCCGATAGCGGAATCGTCATACGCGGTCCTGCGACAAAAGTGATTTCACGCCAATTTTTCAAATCTGATGACACGTATGCCAATACGCCTTCTTCAGACTTTAAAGGTGAAATCGAGTATTCGTCAAACGACTCGATTGTCAAGCTATCCAGTTCTATAACCTCGTTAAAATCCAGATAAAATGCCGACTCGCCATTTTCGCGCGGATCGCCCCAACGCATCGATATGGAGAAAGCCGTCGACTCATCGTCATCAAACATGTTCCTATCCCATATCTCGCGTTTCCTGAACAATTCCTGATTGAAGAATGCATCGCGGGCTCGCTGAACGGCATCGAAACGTGTTGGCCCCGACCTTTTCAACGAGCGGGCCTCAAGCGCATTGTTGTCAGCGGCAAAGCATGTGGCATAGTATACCGAACTTATATCGTCGGGTACATCACATTCCTTCATCTCGCCCACCTTATAATGCCACGGCGTGTCAGATTTTTTGCCTCCGAACTCAACCGACGTCTTTTTACCCGACGCAAGTTTGCCAACCGGCACCCCATCGACACGAGCCGAACCGAACCTATCGGCACCCTTTTCAAGCCTGATATCATATTTTTCTCCGGGATTGCCCAATAGCACCACTTCAGCAATATTTCCAACTCGGTCGTTAACGATTCGATAGGGCACCCCACTCAATGCCACATTGTCAAGTTCGGGCTCAGTGGTGAGTTTAAGCAATGCTACGCCGAACGGTTCTACCTCGACCTCCAATTCCGAGCCGTATTTATGGCTCCCCATATCGTAAATATACGGATGATACAGACGAGCCTTCACATCTTTTTTATCTTTAAGCCCAACACTTTCGTCCATACGCACACTATATTTAACAGGTTCCCATGTAAGATTGCGCATCGTTATGAACTGGGTGCGTCCGTCGCCACGAGTCACGGCATCCGGGCCATAAATCTCCTCAGGTAGACGGCTGCCTGTCACAAGGATATGACGATAGTCGCGATGCAAATTATAAATGAAGGCAAGATACGAAAACTCATCATCACTCAGCAACCAGGGATTGGCATATATCTGCGGCGCCATTATCAAATTACGGTTAAACGCCTGAAGCACCAGGTCATGTTCCCAGCCATCAAGACTCGATGACAGACAAACGCCATGGTCCTCCGTCATTCTGGTCAGCCCCTCGGGTAATTCCCGCGCGATAGCCTTGCCCCTGTGGTGCGGAGCGGTCATATCGTTGGTCATATGCACATCAATATAAGTTTCGGCTCCGCCCAGCAGATGGGTTGTTGAATGACGGTCGCCTTCGCCCAGCTGCAGACGATGGTTCAAAAATATGAAATCTGGAGCCTCCTTGCGGATGTCGGTCATCATCCGGTCAAAATAGCCATATTTTTCGGGACGCAGATGTCCACACACCGCGTCAAGCTTGAACAGACGAAAATTATAGTCCGATACAAGACTCTTCATAAGCGCCATCCGCTCTTCCGCTTCATCGGGAGTATCGCCAAACCCATCCGGGCCACCCCATAGACCGAGATGTATGCCCATTTTATCTGAACGCCGCGCAATCGGAGCAAATCCATTGGGGAAATGCTTCTTAAATCTGGCATTTGACATATCGCCGTACATTTTTGCGCCATCGATGGCCCCGGCATCAAATGCATATATGTCGAGTTGCATACCATAAGTATCTTTCAACCATTGGAAAAAATCCAAGTTTATCATCGTATTTTCCTCGGTAGCACCTTCGTTAGTGTTGTTCACCCATGAAAAATACTGGGCATACGAGGGAGTCAATTGCCCAACGATTGTATCAGGCCGGTGTTGTGCATACGCCGACACTGCAGTCGATGCAATGATAAGTGCCACGGAAGATATGGCCGTTCGAATATTCATATTGCAGATTTAGTGTTGCTAATTGATTTAGTGTTGTAGACACAAATTTAGCAATATTTTTTGAGAATGCTATGCCAATGAGATCCATCGTCCGGGATATTTCGTCTTCTTTACTTTAAAAACGCAACCATATTCTCCCCGCAAACGTTGTGATTTAAAAGGATAATGTATAATTTTGCATCCGATGTCCAATGCACACCATCACCATTCCAAACGTATTCACAACTAAACACATAGCTTATGTCAAAAATCTATAACAGCCTCACTGAACTCATAGGCAACACACCGCTTATGGAGACAAGCCGCATAGAACGAAATGAAAATTTAGCGGCAAAACTATTGGTAAAAATCGAAGCTTTCAATCCCGGAGGCAGCGTGAAAGATCGAGTGGCTTTAGCGATGATCGAGGATGCAGAAGCTAAAGGCATCCTGTCGCCGGGAGGAACAATTATCGAGCCTACAAGTGGCAACACCGGCATTGGACTGGCTTGGGCGGCGTCGGTAAAAGGTTACACTCTGATACTCACTATGCCCGAAACCATGAGCAAGGAACGCCAGAGCCTCCTTAAAGCCTTGGGCGCGCAACTCGTACTCACCCCTGGAGCCGAAGGAATGACCGGAGCCATAAAACGTGCCGAAGAGATAAAGGATTCAATTCCCGGCTCTGTGATATTGCAACAATTCGCCAATCCGGCCAATCCCGAGGCACACGTAAACTCTACCGCACAGGAAATATGGCGCGACACGGATGGCAATGTGGACATATTCGTGGCCGGCATAGGCACCGGTGGCACCGTTTCAGGAGTGGGAAAAGGCCTGAAAGCACATAACCCTAACATCAGAATAATCGGCGTGGAACCTAAAGAATCGGCAGTGATATCGGGCGAAAAGCCCGGGCCCCATCTGATTCAAGGAATTGGTGCCGGATTCATACCCAAGAATTATGATTCGTCTGTTGTCGACGAGGTGATTCCCATCGCCGGAAACGATGCCATACGCGGTTCGCGCCTGTTGGCGGCACAGGAAGGATTGCTCGTCGGCATATCGTCAGGAGCTGCCTTTTATGCTGCCCTGCAATTGGCCCGAAAGAGCGAAAATGCAGGCAAAACCATAGTGGCTCTCCTTCCCGACACTGGCGAACGATACCTGTCGACGCTCTTATACGAATTCGAGTCATATCCGTTGGACAGACTTTGACAATTGCACTGAAAAAGAACCATTGGCCACCTAAATACGTTTCATTAGCGTAATAAACAAACCCGAATATGTTAAAACGGCAACTCACACCCGATGAACGAAAATGGATCTACCGTATTCTCAATGCGGTGGTGCTCGTTATGTCGGCATCGCTCATAACATATATTTCAATCGACACATTCAATGACATCCCATTCCTGTCCGACCACAAATATATGCAGTTCCAGCTCTGGGTATGCATAGTGTTCATTGCCGATTTTTTCATAGAATTTGCGATGGCCCACAACAAGTGGCACTACGTTAAGCGCCGCTGGCTATTTCTTCTTCTGTCGATTCCGGTGCTTAACTTAGTGTCGCACTACAACATACCGCTATCGGAAGAGGCCATGTATTTTGCTCGCTTCATTCCATTGGCACGCGGAGCCTTGGCCATGGCCATCGTGGTGAGCTATGTTTCTACGAATAAAGTGACAAGCCTGTTCGCAACATACACCGTGATTCTCTTGGCTTTGATATATTTCGGAAGCCTTATCTTCATGGAGCGCGAACATCCGGTGAATCCGATGGTGCCCGACTACGGCGCTGCGCTATGGTGGGCAAGCATGGAGGCCACTACGGCAGGCAGCTCCATCAACCCCGTGACCGTGGCAGGCAAAGTTGTGGGATGCATTCTGGCCATATCGGGAATGATTATGTTTCCGCTCTTCACTGTGTTCATCACCAATCTGGTGCGCATAAAGAGCGCAAAACGTGGCGACGACGGGAAACAGCAGCCCCAACAATAATAATCGTAAAACCGACAAAAACAGCGGTTCCCGGATTACGCCATATCCTGGCCAATCCGGGAACCGCATTTTTATATCGGCGATGGTTCAATCCATCAATCTTCCTTCATATTGTGGAACACGTTCTGCACGTCCTCATCTTCTTCAAACTTCTCAAGAAGCTTGTCAAGCTGAACACGCTGTTCCTCCGTCACTTCTTTGAGTTCATGGGGAATGCGCTCGAATTCGGCACTCACTATCTCATAGCCGTTCTCCTCGAGATATTTCTGTATATTGGCAAATTCTTCAAATTCGCCATAGAGCACTATTTCATCTTCATCGGCTTCAAGCTCGTCAACACCATAATCAATCAGTTCGAGCTCAAGCTCCTCAAGGTCAACTCCATCTTTGGGTTTGATTTTAAACACGCTCTTGTGGTCGAACATAAATGCGAGTGAACCCTGTGTGCCGAGATTGCCGCCGTGCTTGTTGAAATACGAACGCACATTGGCCACCGTACGGGTGTTGTTGTCAGTAGCAGCCTCAACCACTATCGCAATTCCATAGGGGCCATATCCTTCATAAACGATTTCCTTATAGTCGCCGGCATCTTTATCGGTTGCCTTCTTTATGGCGCGCTCAACGGTGTCCTTGGGCATATTAGCTGCCTTCGCATTGTGCATCAGCACGCGCAGGCGCGGGTTCATATCTGGATCCGGGCCGCCGGCCTTAGCGGCAATAGTGATTTCCTTTCCGATGCGGGTGAATGTGCGCGACATATTGCCCCATCGTTTCAATTTTCTGGCTTTACGGTATTCAAACGCTCTTCCCATTGTATTTTTAAATTATATTTATGTTTTTATTTATCAAATGCTCGTGGCTTTTAGCGCAATGTAGCACCAAGCCGTTTCTGCAAATTCGCCACTACTTTATTCATCACAGCTTCAATCTGCTTGTCCTGAAGTGTCTTTTCATCATCCTGAAGCGTAAGCGTGATTGCATATGATTTTTTGCCTTCGGGCAAATTATTGCCTTCATATACGTCAAACAACGTCACATCTCGCAGCAACCTGCGCTCGCTTTCGCGAACCACTTCCTCCACTTGGCTCATAGCCACATTTTTGTCGATGAGCAATGCCAAGTCGCGCTTGACGGGCTGAGTCTTTGGCAGAGGAGCATAAGTCACCGTCTTCTTTATGGCGAGTTTTACAAGGGCCGTCCAGTCGAGCTGCGCATAAAATACATCTTGCTTTATGTCGAAGCGTTTGGCAATCGACTTCGACACGATGCCGAGCGAGCCAAGCACTTTACCCGAGCGGGTGGCTATGTCAAGCGAAGCACCGTAGATTTTGTCTGAACCGACAGTGAGCTTTATTTCTCGCTCCGATATGCCCAAACGGGCAAATATATTAAGCACCACCGCTTTCAGATGATAGACCGAAGCGACTTCGGCAGCTTGCAGCCATGAGGCCGGCTTAATCGAACCGGTAAGCCACAGGCCAAGACGAGATGCCTCGCTGTACGGAGCCAATGGCTGTTCAGCCGTTGATTCGGCTTGCGGATTGAATCGATAGACGTTACCGAATTCATACATCATCAAATCATCGGCCTTGCGATTGATATTGTAGGCAATCGATTCCAACCCTCCGAACAGCAACGTCTGACGCATTACGTTAAGGTCGTTGCTCAGCGGATTGAGAAGCTTGACGCAATTTTCAGCCGGATACGATTCCACACCCTGGTAGTATGCTTCGGCCGTGAGCGAATTATTCATTATCTCATTGAAGCCGGTTGCCGTGAGTTGATCGCTTACGAGATTGCGCAACGCATTGTCGGCATCGGCAAACGACTTGTTCGATAGCGAAGAATGGACGGTGAGCGAAATCTCTACATTATTATATCCATAGATTCGCAACACGTCTTCAACCACGTCGCACGGACGACGCACGTCCACACGGTATGTCGGCACTTCAAGATCCACTTCTCCGTCACGGCGCCCCTTGATGTCAATCTCAAGCGATTTGAGGATTGCGTCTATTTTCTCAGCCGGGATATGTTTGCCTATCAATTTGTCGGCATAGTCATAGCTCAGAGTCACCGGATATGGGCCGATTTTTTCAGGATATACATCAACTATCGGGCCACATATTTCGCCTCCGGCAAGCTCCTTCACAAGAAGTGCGGCAAGCTTAAGGGCATATTCAGTGGCATTGGGGTCGAGCCCGCGCTCGAATCTGAACGACGAATCAGTGTTAAGTCCGTGGCGACGGGCAGTCTTACGCACCCAGGTAGGATTGAAATACGCGCTTTCAAGGAATATGTCGGTGGTGGCTTCGGTTACACCCGAATCCAGACCGCCAAACACACCGGCAATGCACATCGGCACACCGGCTCCATTACATATCATCAAATCCTTGTCCGACAGTTTATGCTCAACGCCATCGAGCGTCACGAACGGTGTACCCTCGGCGCATGGCTTCACCCTTATCTTTTCGCCTTCTATCTTGGCAAGGTCGAAGCAGTGCAACGGCTGACCTATGCCATGAAGGATATAGTTGGTGATGTCGACCACATTGTTTATCGGACGCTGGCCTATGGCACTCAGCCGGTCTTTAAGCCATGCTGGACTTTCAGCCACCTTTATGTTGCGGATAGTAACGCCCGTATAACGCGGACATGCCTCAGTGTTTTCAACCTCCACCGTCACAGCTCCGTCGGGACTATCCATCTTGAAACCGCTCACATCCGGACGTTCAAGGTCGGAATGATTGGCATGGCAATCGAGCCATGCCGCCAAGTCGCGGGCCACTCCGTAATGCGAAGCGGCATCGATGCGATTGGGCGTAAGATCGACTTCAAGCACGTAATCGCTCGTAAGCCCATAATAT
>CAZRJT010000045.1:0-15742 GCA_964600585.1 uncultured Bacteroides sp. | reverse complement strand
CGACAAGCCCGGTTCAGCCAAAAAGGTAGCAAGAGAACATTGAAATCGTTGGTTTAAACTACACTCCGTGTCTCCTGAAATGAAAACAGGCGTCGCTGGAGCAACGCCTGTTTATATAATGTGAGCATCGAAGACGCTTTATTTCATTGCATTCGCCACATCATTTATCAGCTCTTCATCCTGTTTGTCTCGGCTGACTATATTGCCTTCCGGGTCAAAAAGTATTATGCAAGGAATGCTTGATATGCCATATATGTCTGTGGCTATGTTTTGTGTGTTAATGATGTTATCCCAAGGCAATTCATGTTGCGCAATGGCATTAAGTGTATTTTCGGGTTCATCCCACACTGCGACTCCAACCACGGTTAGGCCCTTGTCGCCGTATTGTTCATAGAGTTGTTTTATCACCTTGGTTTCACGTATGCACGGCCCGCACCAGCTTGCCCAGAAATCGACAAGTGTATATTTCCCGTTACCCACATAATCGCTTAGTCGGGTGGTCTTGCCGTCATAGGTTATTTCGAAATCTTTGAACGGCTTGCCTACGGATGTCTCCTCTTTTAGCTCAAGTGCGTTCTTAAGCTTTTTGATTCGCGTCGACGAATCGAATTGCGGATACTTGGCCAATTCTGCGTTAAGTTCGGCTAAGTCCGATTCATACGCCTTATAATCCAGGAATAGGTATAGCCCCAATGCATTGTCGGCATTCTTTGATATTGCAGAGTCGAGCACTGTTGAATTGTTGTCCTGGTTCACTTTGCTTCTCATTATTGATAGCTCATCGTTGAGCGGCGTACCGCTCACAACGCTGTCCACTTTGATGTCGCCGGGCTCAACGATGAATACTCTCGAGCGTTTGCCTCCGAATATGGCCCTTGCCGACACTGGAGTCTCTATCTCGCCGTTGAATATGGCTTCTCCGTTCGTTATGACTGCACTGTCGATTTTTTCTCCTGAGTCGAAGTCGGTTAGAAACGCCATCTGTCCGTTGTATGACGAATCTACTTCAAGACTAACGTTATATGTCGTGCTGTTTTCCTGTGGCGCGCAGGCGGCAAGCAACCCTGCTATGGCGATTATTGATGCTGTATTTTTCATATGATGTTTATTTTCCCTCCATGGCTTTGGTTACATCGCTGACGAGTTCTTCGTTCTGTTTGTCACGGCTCACTATGTTTCCTTCCGGATCGAATAATATGATGCATGGTATCCCCTTTATTCCGTAAAGGTCGGTTGGGATGGACTGTGCGTTCAATATTTGCGGCCAGGGTAAATCATGGCCCTTGATGGCATTCAGCGTGTTTTCTGGTTCGTCCCATACCGCAACGCCCAAGAAATCAAGGCCTTTATCGGCATATTTGGCATACAGCTCCTTGAGCACGCCTGCCTGACGTATGCACGGCCCGCACCAGCTTGCCCAAAAATCGACGATGGTGTATTTCCCCTTGCCTACATAGTCGCTCAAACGTGAGGTCTTGCCGTCGTAAGTGATTTCAAAATCCTTGAATTTATGTCCTACGGATGTTGCCTCTTTGTTTTCGGCCATCTGCATTGACGCCTTCACTATCTTCGATGACGCGAATTGCGGATATTTCTGCAGATTTTCTTTAAATGTGGTCAAGTCCCATTGCGGACATTCCTGTACGAACAAAAAATATCCTATTGGATTATTCTCATTCTCATCAAGCATTTTGTTCGTATTGTTTGCATACTCTGCTATGATTTCTGTATGGCGTTTCGCAGACGTGTCTCTTGCGTTATACTCCTTCACCAAGTTCAGTTGTACCTGTAAATAGTAATTTAATTTCTCGTTGAGCGGTGTCCCTGTGAACATCTGCGTTTCTGGGTCGAACGTCGTTGTTCCGGGCTCAAGGATAAGTCCGTATCCACGCTGATTGGCTAACGATACTGTGGTAAGGACTGGGGTGTCTATACTTCCCGTGAACACCACTTGGCCATCTTTAACCGCTGCGCTGTCCAATTTGATTCCGTCGTCATAATTGAAGATGTATGCCATCACTCCGTCCTCTTGTTCCGAAATTGGGAACACCACTTTGTAATTTTCTGCCATAGACGATAAGCCTATGCTGGCAGTGAGAGCTAAAGTAATAATAGTCTTGTTCATATGTTGTGGTTTTATTTTGATATGCAAACTTAGTAAAAAAATGGTAATACATAGCTTTTTTATGTTGGTTTAATCATTTTTAGTCAAATATGTAGTGCAAATGACCCTGAAAGTGAGTAACTTTGTACTTACCTTGAATTTAAAATTGACATTTAATATGAACACAGTGAAATATAAGATTATCTCAGTCGCATTGGCGTTGGCTGCCGTTCTTAACGGATGTGGACCGCGTTCGCTCGGCGACGCCTCGGAAAGCTCTCAGAGCCTACCGCCGATATATCCCGACTATGCAGGATGTACTATACCGGTAAATATCGCACCGTTGAATTTCAGAGTAAGAGGTGTTGACGGCATAAAAGCCGACTTCCGTCTCGCCGGAAACGATGTCTTGTCTGTTTCAGGAGAATATGGCCTTATTTCGATTCCCGAAGACAAATGGCACGATATGCTCGATGCCGCAAAAGGACAGACCCTCGAAGTCGAAGTCTCCACGTGGAGTAATGCCCATCCCGGCGGCATACGCTACAAGCCATTTGAATTGGCCGTCTCTCCCGATTCCATCGATGGATACGTGTCCTACCGACTCATCGAGCCCGGCTATGAAGCATGGCATCGTATGGGCATATATCAGCGCAACCTCTGCAGCTTTGCCGAAAAGGCGATTGTGGAAAACGATGTTAATAATCGAGGTTGTGTGAACTGTCATTCTTTTTGGAACTATTCACCTAATAATATGATGTTCCACGCTCGTGGGCAGGGTGGTGGCACTGTAATAGTCAAAGATGGTGAAATGAAGAAGATTAACATCGCCACCGTTGGCCCCAAGAAGCAAGGTGTTTATCCTATGTGGCACCCCGACGGACGCTATATAATATATTCATCGAACGACACCCATCAGACCTTCTTCGGGCGTAAAGGCAATCCGATTGAAGTCTATGACCTAAGTTCCGATTTGATATTGTTTGACACCGAAACCGATTCGGTTATAACCGACGCGCGTTTCAACGAAGAATCGCGGTGGGAAACATTTCCCGCATGGTCGCCTGACGGAAAATATCTCTACTTCTGTTCTGCCGATAGTTGCACTATGCCTTTCGACCGTGAGAAGTTGCACTACGACCTGCTGAGAGTCAGCTTCGACCCCGCTACCGGACAATTTGGCGAACAGGTCGACACGATTGTAAACACTCGCCTTGAAGGAGGCAGTGTATCATTCCCGCGCATATCCCCCGATGGCCGATATATGATGTACACTCGTGGCGACAATGCCACATTCCCCATCTGGCATGAAGAAGCCGACCTAACGTTGTTGAATCTTCAGTCGCTCGAGCCAATCGACGCTTCAGCCATAAACAGTGACAAATGTGATAGCTACCATTCCTGGGACTCTTCAGGCCGATGGGTGGTGTTCAGCAGTCGCCGAATTGACGGTCGTTACACCCGATTGTTCATAGCCCATATGGATGAAAACGGCAATTTCGGCAAGCCATTCCTTTTGCCTCAATCCGATCCCGAACACAACATCCTTCGAATGAGATCGTATAATATACCCGAATTTATGAGTGGTGAAGTCAGCCTCGACAAGTCCGAACTTAAGAAAATGTTTAACGTCAACAACTAATTTTATAGAAATGAAACGCGTATTCTTGATTCATACCGTCATAGTGCTATTAGCCGTTTTCTTATTCTGGTTTTTAGTACGTCCATATACAATTCAATGGATGGAAGGTGTGTCATTCTTTTCTACGGCATCGGATTTTGTTGAACTTCAGGTTAACATGCCTTCCGACATCTTCTCATATATAGGTGCCTTCTTTCTGCAATTCTACCATTGGCAGGTAGTAGGTGCTTTGATTCAGGCTCTTTTTGCTTGGATTATCATGGCTTGTATGGACATAACTATTTATTGTCTTACGAAAAAGGCGGCATTTACGGCGTTGAGTTTCGTTGTAGTCGCCATATTCATCGCGCAGCAACCCGAATATATCCACCTCACCGAAACTGTGGTTTGGGTGGGTTCGGCATTGCTGGTTGCCCTTTTGTCGCTTTTGATTAAGCGGAAGAAGGAAGTCGCAAAAGTCCGATTCACTGTGTCGGTATGGATTTTTTGTGTGGTCATTCCATTGTTGCTTACAGGTGCTGGATTGGCTTATGCAGCAAAAGACCCGGTAAAGCAATACAGCGAACGCCTGTTTAAGATTGAGAGTATGGTCGAATCAAAGGATTGGGATGGCGTTCTAAAAGAAGTGTCGGCCACTGAAGCCCATGAAGACTACATATTGCGTCGTTTCGTGTTGTTGGCTTTGATTGAAAAGGACATCCTTAAGGAGCAGATGTTCCTATACGGCATACAGAATTCCGAAGATTTGATGTTTAGCTCGATAGATGATTCCGAGGCACAATTGTTCAATACCTATTTCTATGAAGCTTTGGGAGTTGAAAATGAAATCATTCACCAGATGTTCCAGATAAGTTCATCTTCTCGATTCGGTATGTCGTTTCGGGCTATGCGGCGTATGGTGGACTCGTTTATTCGTCAGGGCAATTTCGATTTGGCTGAAAAATATCTGATAGTCCTAAACTCTGCCCCCACACATCGCAAATGGGTGAGAGAACGCTATGCCGAAATGCAGAAGGCCCGAATTAATCCTGTGGCATATGACGAAAAAGATGGAACCGTTCCGGTACGTATTAAGAGCGATACTCCCGTATTGTCGGATATCGTGCGTCTTGTCGATGCCTATCCCGAAAATCGTAAATATGTCGATTTGTTGCTCTGTGGCATCTTGGCTCAGAAAGACACGTCTCTGTTTTGGGACATCTTCAAACGTGTGGCGCCAAAGGTATATCCTAAAGGCACCAAGCTTCCAGACTATTATCAAGAAGCGTTGCTCCTTGTCTCTACGGTCGACAATGCGGCACTTGAAATGTATCCGATAAGCCCGGAGAAAAAGAAAGCATTCGTTCGGTTCGTCAAACTGATGGAATCAAATCAGACGAACATGATAGTCCCATCTTTCCCAAACACCTATTGGGCATATATAAGCGTTATGTAAATCCAACTAAAAGTCCAGTAATTTGTTCTATAATTAGAATATCAACTATTTAAATTAAACGAATGAAGAATATGGAGCATAAGGATGACATAAACGCATACATATTGCAATCTATTATAGAGAACCGAGACCATATGGCTTTGGCCGATTTTCACGGCGAATCATTCCAATACAAGGATGTGGCTCGTAAAATGGCCGAATTACATCTGCTTTTCGAAAAGTCAGGAATAAAGATTGGCGATAAAGTGGCTTTCTGTGCCAAGAATTCGTCGCATTGGGCAATTGCTTTTTTGGCTACACTGACTTACGGCGCAGTTGCTGTGCCCATACTGCATGAGTTCAAGCCCGACAACATTCATCATCTTGTGTCACATAGTGATGCCAAGTTGTTGTTTGTCGATGCATCAATATGGGAAAATCTCGACTTCAATCTTATGCCTGAGCTTGAGGGGGTCTTTAATGTAGCCGATTTATCCTTGCTTCAATGGCGTGATAAGAAGCTTTTCGACGTGTGCAGTTCGTTGACTGAGCTTTTCGACAAAAAGTATCCTGGAAAATTTACGGCAGATGATTTGAAAGTATATACTCCGGCTCCCGATGATGTGGCTTTGATAAATTACACGTCAGGCAGTACCGGAAATTCAAAAGGTGTCATGCTTACATATCGTAACTTATGGTCTAACATCCGTTTCTCGATTGACGGACTGACATTCCTTAAGCCGGGCGATGGAACGGTATGTATGCTTCCGTTGGCACATATGTTCGGACTGTCCATTGAGTTGCTTCATCCATTTGTCAAAGGATGCCATATCAGTTTCCTTACCCGCACTCCATCTCCACGTGTCATCATCGAAGCATTCGCGGCCATAAAGCCCAAACTGATAATCACTGTGCCTTTGATAATCGAAAAGATTATAAAGACAAAGGTATTCCCAGTTCTTGATACTTCAAAAATGAAACTCCTGCTCCATCTTCCCATAATAAAGGGAATTGTATTGAAGAAGTTGCGTCAGAAGCTGATTGACACTTTTGGCGGAAGACTGCAGGAGATGATAGTTGGAGGTGCCGGATTGAACAAAGATGTAGCAGCCTTCTTGCGTCGCATCGATTTTCCCGTCACTGTCGGATATGGAATGACAGAGTGCGGCCCCTTGATTTCCTATGCCCCATGGGATAAAAATCCCAAGGGCGCAAGTGGAAAAATTGTCGAGCGGATGCAGGTGCGTGTCGATTCGGCCGATTCGGCCAATGTGCCCGGGATTCTATGGGTGAAAGGCGCCAATGTAATGAAAGGTTATTACAAAAATGAGGAAGCTACTGCCGCAGCATTCGATAAGGATGGTTGGATGAATACCGGCGATATAGGTTGTGTGGATTCCAATGGATACATTTATTTGCGTGGGCGTGATAAAAATATGATTTTAGGGCCGTCAGGTCAGAACATATATCCAGAGGAAATTGAGCAGCAGCTCAACAATATGCCTTATGTTGGCGAATCTGTCGTAATTGAGCGCGATGGAAAGCTTATTGCTCTCGTTCATCCTGATTTGGAACTTGCTGCGAAGGAAAATCTTTCGTCCGATAAAATCCAATCGATTCTCGATTCAAACGTTAAGGTGCTTAATAAAGAGTTGCCGTCATATTCTCAGATTCGTTCTGTGAAAGTGATGCACGAAGAGTTTGAAAAAACGCCTAAAAGATCCATAAAGCGTTATCTGTATCAGCACTGATGATCATCAGCTGACGAAGCAAAGCGCGTGGTTGCAGTGTTTTATGCAATCACGCGCTTTGCTCCGATATAATGGCGGCTGAAATATCCATTGTCTGGGAACGTCTGATAGGTCACTCCCTTGCTTGTCGACGCATGGATGAATGTGAGATTGTTGTTCTCGTCATCTACATCGACAACGATTCCCACATGGCCCACTCTTCCTTTGCCGCTTTTCGGTGTGCTGAAAAACATAAGGTCTCCTGGCCGAAGATTTCCGTCGTCAATGGCATCGCCCTGTGAATATTGCATCCTTGAGGTTCGGTTCAGTTCCACACCTATATGACGGAACACATAGCTCGTAAATCCAGAACAATCGAATGACTTTGGGCCAGTAGCCCCTAATCTGTATCGGCGTCCGATAAATTGCGAGGCAAAGTCGGCCAATCGTTCCACCAGAGTCGGCTCTCTGTCGGCATTGTCGTCAATTGTATTGAACAATTCCATCCCGGCTATGTTATCGGCTATATTTTCGATTGTCCACACTATCGGAGTCGGCTCGATAGTGTGTAAAGACATATCGTTTGGCACGATTTTCTGTGCGTTGATTGCTATGAATGAAAAAATGGCAGTTATAGTGGTGATGATGTATTTCATAGTATATGTGTGATGTGTTAGTTTTATGCAAAGTTATGAATGTCTGTTGTATGTTGCAATAAATCAATGTTATAATCTCTTTATTTAAGGATATATTATGATTCGGTTTCGATTTTTTGCGAAAAAAATTGAAGTCCCTTTCCTGTTATTGGAAAATACGTGAAAAAGAAAAAGCAACGGATATTCTTTGTCAGATTATATCCGTTGCTTGAATTAAAAGTATGTCTTGAATTTGAATCAGTCGCCCATGGTGCGAAGCAATTCATCGTTGTCGGTCGTACGATCCATACGGTCTTTGATGAATTCCATTGCTTCGATTGAAGTGCGGTCAGACAGGAATCTGCGTAAGATCCACATGCGGTTTAGAGTCTCATTTCTTAGCAGCAAGTCGTCGCGTCGCGTGCTTGAAGCCATGATGTCTACGGCGGGGAATATGCGCTTGTTCGATAACTTTCGGTCAAGTTGAAGTTCCATATTGCCGGTGCCTTTGAATTCTTCGAATATGACTTCATCCATTTTCGAGCTAGTTTCGGTCAGTGCGGTTGCAATGATTGTAAGCGACCCTCCATTCTCGATATTGCGGGCGGCTCCGAAAAAGCGTTTCGGCTTTTGAAGCGCATTGGCGTCAACTCCACCCGACAGTATTTTGCCCGAGGCAGGAGAAACTGTGTTATAGGCACGGGCGAGACGAGTAATCGAGTCGAGCAGAATCACCACGTCATGTCCGCATTCCACAAGGCGTTTTGCTTTTTCAAGCACTATGCTTGCTATTTTCACATGGCGATCAGCCGGTTCGTCGAATGTCGAAGCTATTACCTCGGCATTTACGCTTCGGCTCATATCGGTCACTTCCTCCGGACGCTCGTCGATTAGCAGAATCATGATGTACGTCTCGGGGTGGTTTTCGGCAATGGCATTTGCGATATCTTTAAGCAATATGGTCTTACCGGTTTTGGGTGGGGCCACTATCAGACCGCGCTGGCCTTTCCCTATCGGAGAAAACATATCGACTACTCTTGTCGACAGATTGCATGTGCGTCCGCCCGTCAAGTTGAATTTTTCATCCGGGAAAAGTGGTGTCAAATGCTCAAACGGCACTCGGTCGCGAATGTATTCTGGCGATCGGCCGTTTACGCTTATCACCGAGCTCATAGGAAAATATTTCTCGCCTTCTTTCGGTGGACGTATGCTTGCCTCAACAACGTCGCCGGTTTTTAGACCGTGATACTTGATTTGTTGTTGGGTCACGTAAACGTCGTCGGGCGATGTGAGGTAATTATAATCGCTTGAGCGCAAAAATCCATATCCTTCCGGTATCACTTCAAGCACTCCGGTAGTGGTTATGAGACCGTCGAAATTGTATATTGGTTCAGCCGGCTGCTGCGGTTGCTGTTGGTTGTTATTGTTGCGGTTCTTTTGTTTTTGTTTTTTTGATTGCTGCTGTTGCTGTTGTTGCTGGCGGTTTTGCCAGGGCTCGGCAATTACGATAGGTGCTGTTTCGGCTGCAACTGCTGCTGCCGCTGCGGCTTCTTCCTTTTCGCGTTGAGAGCGAGGAACGAATTTACGACCTTCAGCACGAGGGAAAAAAGAACCAAACGAAGCCGAATTGTGGGTCACGTCGCGGCGTTGGCGCTGTTGGTTGTTGGCATTTTGCTGGGGCTTGTCATTCTTGTCGTTCGGCTGCGTTTTTTCATCTGCGCCCACTGCCGCAGGTTCAGTCGCCACGTCATCCATCGCCACGTCATTTGGTTTTTCTTCAGATTTGGTCGATAAGGTTACCGTGTTATCCTCATTTCTATTTAAGGATGTGTTGGTTTCCGAAGGTTTCTGGTCTTCGGTGGAGTCAGACGGTACATTGGCAGAGCTATCGTTGGTTGAAGCAATCGGTTCTGTTTTATTAGCTTGAACTCTCTCCGGTTCGCTCTTCTGATCGTTTTGTTGCGCTTTTTTAGAGCCGCGTTTATTTGTCTTTTGCTGCGGTTGTTTCAAATCCGTTATGACGCTCTCTGATTCCGTTGCGTTTGATTCCGTAGTTTCGTTTTCTGTCGACTCGGACTGTTCGTTCGTTTCGTTTTGCTTCGTTTTCGGCTTTCGTCCGCGTTTTTTAGGCGTATTTGCGGTCGGTTCTGTGGCGGCAACTACGGGAGTCGTGTTTTCGTCGGGAGCTATTCCGCTATTTGCGGTTGATTCATCAATAGCCGTGGCCTCAGGCGAAGCTTTCGCCGCATTGTTTTCCTTTTTAGGACGCGGCTCTCTCTTGGGACGACGTTTTTTCTCCGTTGCATTGGTAGCCATATCGATAGCCTGTTGGTCGAGGATACGGTAGATAAGAGCATCTTTATCAGACGAGTCAATCTTTTTGAGATTCATAGATTGCGCAACTGATTCAAGCTCTTGTTCAGACATTGCATTTAATTCGGAAATGTTATACATATAAATGTGGATGAATAACTTTAATGGCTTAAGTCTCTGACCATAGACCATACGATATGGCTATGATTCGATGTCAGAAACCAGCGTTTGATAATTTGTCAAAAATAGGGATGGTTGTTCATTGCGTGGATGGGTAATTGTTTAATCGCACGCCGGCATAGCTATGCCTTATTGAAATAACAACACTGCAAAGGTATGTTATTTTTCTATTTTAACAAAATAAAATGTCTAAAAGTTTTTCTCGGCAGATAATAGGATTTTGAGTATTTTTGTAGCCATAACGGAAGTATGAAATTATGAATCAGATGCAATCAGAGATTATCGGTAACGTCCGACCACGATATGAGATTCTTGACGGCCTTCGCGGGGTAGCCGCTGTAATTGTAGTTGTATTCCATTTGTTGGAAACGTATTCAAAGGGCATTCCTTCACAGTTGCTTAACCATGGATATCTTGCCGTTGACTTTTTCTTTGTATTGTCGGGTTTTGTGGTGGGTTATGCCTATGACGGCCGGTGGAAGCAGGGTATGACTTTTGGCAATTTCTGTGTGCGACGCTTGATACGCCTGCAGCCTATGTTGATATTCGGCACCATAGTAGGGGCATTGGTTTATTATCTGCAGGCCGATCATCCGTCTTTTGCTCCCGTAATCCATACGCCTTGGTGGATAGTGATTCTGTTGATTATATGGGGCGGGACGGCGATTCCGATTCCGAAATCATGGGATGTCCGCGGCTTGATGGAGTTCAATCCGTTGAATTCGGCAACATGGTCGTTGGTATGGGAGTATGCTGCAAATCTGGTGTATGCTCTCATATTGCGTCGTTTGAGCTTGCGTACGCTTATAATTCTGACGTCCATATCGGCGTTGTTCACCCTTTCAGTATGTATGAATTGGGATGTGTTTAACGTTCTGGATGCACGCTCCTATGGTGCCTATACCATTGTGGGCGGTTGGAGTCTTACACCGGACCAATTGTTGATAGGCTTCACTCGCTTAGCATATCCGTTTCTTATTGGGTTGATAATCAGTAAGGTCTCTAAAATGAAAATCCACATAATGCGTCACGGCTTTATATGGTGCTCGATAGTGATGGTGATAGTTTTATGTATGCCTCGGATTGGCGGCGTAGACCCGGGGAACTTCTGGATGAATGGCATATATGAAAGTATTTCTATTTTGATGATATTTCCTGTAATAATAATGATGGGTCGGGGAAGCAGTGTTGTCGGAGAGCGGTACGAAAAAGCTTGTAAGTTTTTGGGCAATATCTCCTATCCACTTTATGTGACGCACTATCCGTTGGTATATGTTCAGATGTCTTGGGCTGCTACCCATGATCAGGCTCCAGTTTCAACGCATATTTATGTTGGATGTTGTTTTTTCATAATATCCCTTGCACTGGCCTATGCCTCGATGAAGCTTTACGACATTCCGGTGAGAGCATGGTTGTCTGAAAAGTTTCTTAATGTCAGTAAAAGAAGGAATAGACATTGAAAATCTGTTAAATCTGAACGTATTATCCATATTTTAATTATTTTTGCGGGAAAATAAACCAAAACCAAATACAGTTTATGAAGAAACCAATCATTGTGGCAGCTTTGTTTGCTATGGCAGCAGCTGCTCAGGCAGGTGACGCTCCGTTGTGGATGCGTTATCCGGCGATTTCGCCTGATGGCAAAACCATTGCTTTTTGTTATCAAGGCGATATTTTTACCGTGCCTACTACTGGCGGTAAAGCTACACAGATCACTTCAAATCCGGCATTCGACACACGTCCCGTTTGGTCGCCTGATGGAAAGCGAATAGCTTTTGCCTCTTCACGCACAGGATTGTTCGACATATATATAGTCGATAAAGACGGCGGGGCGCCAACACGATTGACTACTCATTCTGCGTCGGAAATGCCGGAAGCATTCCTCGATGACAAAACACTGCTTTTCAGCGCGTCAGTGCAGCAGGATCGTAATGACACTCAATTCCCCTCGGGAACTTTCACTCAGATATATAAAGTTGACGTCAATGGAGGTCGCCCAGAATTGTACTCTACCATCGCAATGGAAAATCTGTCGTTCAATCCCAAAGACAAGACGCTTCTTTACACTGATAAAAAAGGCTATGAAGACCCCTGGCGTAAACATCATCAGTCGTCGATTGCACGCGATATATGGAGTTGTTCGTCTGACGCTTCGAGCAATTTTAAAAAGCTCACCACTTTCAAGGGCGAAGACCGCAATCCGGTGTGGAGCAACGATGGCGAATCGTTCTATTATCTGAGCGAGAACGATGGAACGTTCAACGTATATAAGGCTACTGCCGGAAATCTTCCCGGGAAGCAGCTTACAAAGCACACCAAGCATCCGGTGCGCTTCCTCACTTCTTCAAATGACGGCAAGTTGTGCTATGGATATAATGGCGAAATTTATACGCTAGAGGAAGGTAAGCAGCCCGTAAAACTTAATGTTTCTATCGTGACTGACAAGATTGAGCGTCCGGTCATAAACCAGAATTTAAGTAGTGGTGCCACTTCGATAGCCGTGTCGCCAAATGGAAAGGAAATTGCGTTTGTGTTGCGCGGCGACGTATATGTCACCTCTGAGGAATATAATACGACCAAGCAAATCACGAATACTCCGCAGCAGGAGCGTAACGTACAGTTCAGCCCCGACGGCCGCTCGCTCGTTTACTCTGCGGAGCGCGGTGAGACCTGGGGTATATATGAAAGTAAGATAGTGCGCGACGATGACAAGATGTTCACCTATGCCCAGGAGATAAAGGAAACTCCACTTGTCGTAGGCGACAAGACGTCGTTCAATCCCAAATATTCGCCCGATGGAAAGGAAGTGGCCTTCCTTCAGGACCGTACGGAGCTTTGCGTCATAAACCTCAAGGATAAGAAAGTGCGCACGGTGCTTGATGGCAAGTATAACTATTCGTATTCTGACGGAGACGTCGATTACCAATGGTCGCCCGATAGCAAATGGTTCCTTACTAGTTATATAGGAATCGGTGGTTGGAACAACAGCGACATAGCCTTGGTAAAGGCCGACGGTAGCGAAGTGGTGAATCTAACCGAAAGCGGTTATAGCGACGGTAATCCGAAATGGGTTCTCGACGGTAAGGCTATGGTATGGCAGTCGGACCGCGCCGGTTATCGCAGCCATGGTAGCTGGGGTGCAGAGGCCGATGCTTACATCATGTTCTTTGATGGTGATGCATATGATAAATTCCGCCTTTCGAAAGAAGAACTTGCATTGAGCGAGGAAAGAGCAAAGATTAAGAAAGAAAAGGAAGACAAGGAAAAGGCCGAACAAGAGAAGAAGGAAGCCGAAAAGAAGAAAAAAGACGATAAAAAGGATGACAAGAAATCCGATAAAAAAGATGATAAAAAGGCCGACGAGTCTAAAGAACTCAAATTTGACCTTGCAAATCGTCGTGACAGAGTGATTCGACTAACTGGCAATTCGGCCCATATGGGCGATGCTTTGTTGAGTCCGAAGGGCGACAAGATTTATTATGCTGCTGCATTTGAGGGCGGATATGATTTATGGGTTCGTGACCTTAAGGACGGCTCGGTGCGTTGTCTGCGTAAGGGCATTGGCGGTGGCACTTTGATTCCTGACAAGGATTTCAACAAGCTTTACACTCTTTCATGGGGCTCGCCATGGGTCATTAATTTGAACAATAATAATGGCAATTCGGTCAATTTCAATGCTGAATTTGCATATCGTCCGGCCGAAGAGCGTGAATACATATTCAACCACGCTTGGCGTCAGGTGAAAGACAAATTCTATGATCCGAAAATACATGGCATCGATTGGGAGGGCTATCGTAAGGACTATGCCCGCTTCCTGCCGCACATCAATAATAACCATGATTTCCGCGACATGCTTTCTGAAATGCTCGGCGAACTTAATGGTTCTCACACCGGAGCGCGCTATTCGGGCGGATTGAATGAGCCTGCGACTGCTACGCTTGCGGCTTATTATGACGAATCTTATAAAGGTGATGGCCTTAAGGTAACTGAAATAATCGAAGGCGGCCCGTTGTCAAAGTCGGACTCGAAGATTGAGCCAGGATGCATCATCGAAAAAATCGACGGCAAGCTCATCGAAGCAGGCAAAGATTATTATCCGCTTCTCGCCGGAAAGGCCGGAAAGCATGTTGTACTGACCGTTAAGGATGCCTCGGGCAAAGAATTCGAACAGGAGGTGGTGCCGACAAGCTATGGCGCTCAGAGCAATTTGCTCTACAAGCGTTGGGTCGAAAGAAATCGCAAGAAAGTGGAAGAACTTTCCGATGGACGAATCGGATACATACATATCAAAGGTATGGATAGTCCGAGTTTCCGTTCAACATATTCTGACTTGCTCGGCCGTTATCGCAACTGCGACGCAGTGATAATCGATACACGTCATAATGGCGGCGGTTGGCTCCACGAAGACTTGGCCGTATTGCTCTCAGGCAAGGAATTTGCCCGCTTTACTCCTCGCGACAAGTATGTCGGCAGTGACCCGTTCAACCGTTGGTTCAAACCCTCATGTGTGCTTACGTGTGAAGACAATTATTCAAATGCCCATGGGTTCCCTTGGACTTACAAGGAACTCGGATTGGGTAAACTGATCGGTGCGCCGATACCCGGCACAATGACAGCCGTATGGTGGGAAACCCAGATCGACCCGTCAATCGTGTTTGGCATACCTCAGGTAGGTATGAGGGATATGAGAGGAAATTATCTTGAGAACCAAGAGCTTCAGCCCGATATTGAAGTATATAACACTCCTGAACAGCAACTCGCCGGCGAAGATTATCAGCTTGAAGTTGCTGTGAAAGAAATGCTTTCGCAGATAAAGAAATAATATCGTAGTCGAACTGTTAAGATGCGGTTGTGAATTGTTTTGACGGCAATTCGCAACCGCGCTTGTTAATGTAACGACCGATTAAGATGGCAAACTGAAAAAAAATGAGTAAATTTGTGGCTTAAACAATAATAGATAGTTTGTGACAAAACAACAGGCTGTATACAGACAATGAAGAATATCAGGAATTTTTGCATCATAGCTCACATCGACCACGGCAAAAGCACTCTTGCCGACCGATTGCTTGAATATACAAAAACCGTTGGCGGCAAGGACTTGCAGGCACAGGTGCTTGATGATATGGATTTGGAGCGCGAACGCGGCATAACAATAAAGAGCCATGCAATCCAGATGAACTATGAAAGCGGCGGTGAAGCTTATACGCTCAACCTTATCGACACTCCGGGGCATGTCGACTTCTCATATGAGGTGTCACGTTCGATTGCCGCGTGCGAGGGAGCGCTGCTAATAGTGGACGCATCGCAAGGCATTCAGGCTCAGACCATCTCTAATCTGTATATGGCCATCGACAATGATTTGGAAATCATTCCGGTGTTGAATAAAATCGACTTGGACAGTGCAAAGCCCGAAGAGGTTGAGGATCAGATAATCGACCTGCTTGGATGTGACAGAACCGACATATTGCGTGCGAGTGGTAAGACCGGTGAAGGAATTCCAGAGGTTTTAGAGGCGATAGTCGAACGTGTGCCTGCACCGACGGGCGACCCTGATGCTCCGCTTCAGGCATTGATTTTCGACTCGGTGTTTAATCCGTTCAGAGGCATCATCGCCTATTTTAAAATTGTAAACGGGCGCATACATAAAAACGATTTTGTGAAATTCGTTTCAACCGGCAAGGAGTATCACGCCGAAGAAATCGGTGTGTTGAAACTAGAAATGTC
>CAZRJT010000044.1:0-15861 GCA_964600585.1 uncultured Bacteroides sp. | reverse complement strand
GGTTTCCCCCTCCTTCACGATATCCACCTTGGTGACGGCCTTGTCAGAGAAGGTGGTACGGCAATGTCTCGTCAAACAGTCAAAAAAATATGTATGGATATGAAAAAACGGACTCCGCTAATGGCTTTCGTGCCAATCGGAGTCCGTTTTGGAGGTTCCTAGCAGAATCGAACTGCTGTAAACGGTTTTGCAGACCGGTGCCTAACCACTCGGCCAAGGAACCCTTTGTGGTTTTGCGACAGCAAAGTTAAAGCGTTTTTTTTGAACCGACAAGTTTTTGGCCTGTTTTCTTCTAAAATAATTCGGATTATTGGATTTTGGCCGCTTATAGCCTATGGCATTACCGGTGAAACGGCAAATCAGCCGTGGCGATATTGACCGCCACGGCTGATTGTATGTTGCATCTGAAGAGTGTTACTTGTTGTTGATGTAGCGTATGAGCAGGTAGCTGCCGAATATCTGCAACAGTATGCCTGGAAGTCCGATTCTGAAGTCCTGAAGCGCGCTGTATATGCTGCCAGTGTATCCGAATTCAAACACTCCGCCTGCAAGTTGGGCCACGATTACCACGGCTGCGATGAGCGGCAAGGTTATGCGGCCGAATTTATATGAGGCATATCCGGCCGTGAGAGCGAGCAAAATCGATTTGGTCTCGATTACCGGTAGCATTGTCATATGTGGCATCCCGAATATCACTGAGTTGATGGCCGGAGAAAGCAATGCCGTCACCAGGCCTACGCGCCAACCATATTTGTATGCTCCGACAAGCGTGAAAAAGTATATCGGAAGCCAGGTTACGCCTCCGTTGGGCACTATGTGGCATAATTGTGGCAGTAATATGTTGCCGATGATGAATGCGGCGGCCAAAAGATAGGTGCGCGCCTCGGTGTATGTCGATGCATACAGTTTTGTCGTTTGGGTATCCATGTTTGTAGTTATAGGTTTGAGTTTAATGATTTGTCATTGGTTTTGTGGATTATCGCCCGCAGTCCGTTATCTTCTTGTTGATGTATGCGTTCAATTTGTCCTCCTGCAGCAGGCGTTCGAGCTTGAGGTGCATCCGGTAACGCCAGTAGTGTCGTGGATTTGATGGTTCGTTTATCTGCTCCTCGTGTGCATTTTCCCGGCGTATGGCGTCGTCTAACGACAGCCAGTCCTGCAATGGTAGGATGCACAGCATTGATGGCGATGCCAGGTGGGATGTCACAATGCTGTCGCATATCCGGGCTTCGGCATATAGTGGGGTGGTGCCTCGTTCATCCATCATAGTCCGGTGGTATCGTTCGGCTTTTGACGGGTCGTCTTCCCACCATTGGCGTATGCCGGGCATGTCATGGGTCGATGTAGTGCATACGGAGTAATACGGATAGTTCCAGGTGTCGCCGAATTCGCGGTCCGATTCTTTAGGCATGCGTTGTATCTCGAGCGAAAGTATTTTCAGCTCGTCAAGCACGCTTGGCACGCAATCCGGTATCATCCCTAGGTCTTCGGCGCAGGCAAGCATATTTGTGGCGTCGATAAGCGGTGGCAACTTCCACATAGCTTTCTCGCGCCAGAAATCGTTGTTGCGATGATAGTAGAAATCGTTATACAGCCGGGTGTAGCTCCATTTTTCGTAGTCCGACAATGACTGGTAGGCGTAGGTTTGCTTGGCCGATATACGAGGATGATATTTCCCTTTCTGATAAGGGTCTTCGATGAACAGCACGTCGTCTATGAGCTTGAGCAGGCCATTGCGCAGCGCGTCATTTTTTTCGTTGCGTGGCAACGCGTCGAAGTATGCAGCCACTTTCTTTTGCGTTTCGAATGGAGCGTTTAGTTTATAGCTGTCATCGCTGTTGAAGGTCATGAAGGTTTCCTTGGCTTCGTTGGCGTAGTCGCCGAACACCTCGTCGAGCACCCTCCCTTTAATATAAGGTGTGGTTTGCGTTGCGATGTCAAACCTGAAATTGTAATTGTGTTCAAGTTCTTCGGGAGTGAATGGCAACGCGGGATTGAATAAGCCTAACAGTCCGTGTATGGCGTCAAGCGGAATTTGCCAGATTCTGAAAAATCCAAGCACGTGGTCGATTCTGTAAGCGTCGAAGTATTCCGACATTTTGCGCAGCCGAGCTTTCCACCATGCGAATCCGTCAAGGCTCATCTGCATCCAATTGTATGTCGGGAATCCCCAGTTTTGCCCAAGAATGGAGAAGTCGTCGGGTGGTGCCCCGGCTGAGCAATCCATATTGAACAAGCGCGGCCACATCCATGCGTCGACGCTTGTTCTTGAAATGCCAATGGGTATGTCGCCTTTTATGGCCACGCCAAGTTTATGGGCATAGTCGAGCACATGGCGCATTTGTTTGTCAAGATGATATTGTATGAAGTACACATAATTTATGTCGTGCTGACGCTCTTTTACGAATCGGCTCACCTGGCGTTCGTCGTATGTGGCATATTTTCCCCATTTGCTCATATCGGGGGTGCCGTACTCGTCGCGCAGCAGGCAGAAGGCGGCGTATGGAGTAAGCCATTCGGCGTTCTCTTTTACGAACTTTTGAAATTCGTCATCGTTTGTAATCGAACGATATTCTTGTTCGAACAGTTCTTTTGTGAAATCGTTCTTCCCGGCTGTGACGCGTTCATAATCGATGTCTGAAAGGGCGTTTAGCTCTTTGGCCATTTCATCGTAATGACGCTGGCGTGACGGGTCGTTAAGGGTGCCCATCGCCGACAAGCGTAGATACATCGGATGTAGGGCGAATGTGGAGTTGGCATTGTAGGGATATGAATCAGTCCAGGTATGTGTCATCGTGGTGTCGTTGATCGGCAGTATCTGGATGAAGCGTTGACCTGTCTTGTGGCACCATTCAGCCATTTTCATAAGGTCATAGAAGTCTCCGCAGCCAAAATCATCGTCGCTGCGCAGTGAGAAAACGGGTATGGCGACACCGGCACCGCGCCATAGTTGGAGCGGATTTCGGAATGGAATTCCCGATACGACCATAGTTTCGTTGCTCGCTTTGGGGCGATATTCAAATTGATGGTTGCTGCCACTTTCCCAGGCTACAACTTCTCTCGTGCAACTGTCTATGATGAGGAATTTATATTCGAATGTGGTGTTCGCACCGTTTAGCGGAATTGCAATTTCCCACTCCGGAAAGTTATGGTTGTTCATCGCCACGGCTTTTCCCGTGTCCCAATTGCCGAGCTCATTTATGCTCCCGGTTATGGCAAGAAGCTGGTTGGTGCGTATCTGTGGGGCAAATGTCCTTATGCACAGGGATCCTTTTGTAATGTATGCAGACGAATCCAATGGTTCGCGTTTGAATATACATTCCGTAAAGGCTGATGAGTAGAATGGCTTGTCGTCAGGTAGCAGTTGCCATCGGTCGTATAGTTCCAGCAATGCGGTTTGGGGGTCTACATTCGGTAGTTTGTGCAGTCCGTACTCAAGACGTTTCGATCCGTCGTCACGTATGACGACGTATGAATACGACAGGTCAGGCGAGAGATTGGCGATGTCGGTCTCTCCGCTCCACATATCGTCACCGGCAAACGCCAACCTCAATGCTTGGTCGATGTTTCCATTGCCGAGCTCGACGCGGTTTCCGACGACGCGTACCGATTCTCCCCATTCGGTGTGGTAATGTATGTTGAATCTGATTTTCATGTCACTATGAATCCAACGCTATTGATAGCGGCTCTTCAAAAGTAATCATAATCCGCGAATGTTCCAAACAATTGAGGCTTAAATGCGGCGCGACTCAAAAAAAGAATCCGTCCGGTTGATGAAATTGCCGGACGGATATGGTTTAATGTCATTGACGGGCGAGCCTTAGCCGCATTTCGAGGTGCCGCACGAAGTGCAAATCAAGCATCCTTCCTGATATATGAGCGTCTCTTGTCCGCAGTTGGGGCATTTTTGTCCGTTTGCTTTCATGCCATTGGGCAGATATTTTTTCAACGCACGTTCAACGCCCATCTTCCATGTGTTGATTGACTGGCTGTTCAGCTCAAGGCCGCCCACAAGTTTCAGCACTTGGTCGATTGGCATGCCATAGCGGAGCACGCCCGAGATGAGTTTGGCGTAATTCCAGTATTCGGGATTGAATTTGTCGCTCAGTCCTTCGATGGTCGTTTTGTAACCACGCTTGTTTATGAATTGGAAGTCATAACGTTTGTTGCCTTTTTCGTCGATGGCTTTTATGATTTTTCCGTGGGTTACGGATTTAGGACAGAATATGCCGTCGTCATCATCGGCCAAACCGGTGAATATTTCATATGGTTTGCCGTCGATGAGTCCTACAAAGGCTATCCACTTTTCTTTGTTGTTCTGGAATCTTACGACATCGGCTTCCAATTCAATGGGGCGTTTGGTGACGTGGGGAGCTATATCTTTCGGTGCCGATTTTTTCTTGTCGACTTGAACCAGCACTCCTGAGCGAGAACCGTCGCGGTAGACGGTGCATCCTTTGCAGCCTGAACGCCATGCCTCGACGTAAAGTTTATTTACGAGCTCTTCGGTTGCGTCATTTGGCAGGTTTATGGTTACGGAGATGGAGTGGTCGACCCATTTTTGCACTCGTCCTTGCATACGTACTTTTTCCACCCAGTCCACGTCGTTTGACGTCGCCCTATAATATGGCGATGAACTTACGAGAGCATCTATTTCATCCTGCGTGTAGTCGGGTTTCACTTCGATGCCGTTGGTTTTCATCCACGTGATGAATTTCGGGTGATATACGATGTATTCCTCGAACGAGTCGCCGGTTTCATCTACGTAATCCACTCTGACATCTGTGTCGTTTGGATTTACTTTGCGGCGACGCTTGTACACCGGCAGGAACACAGGTTCTATGCCTGAAGTGGTTTGGGTCATTATGCTGGTGGTTCCGGTGGGCGCTATGGTTAGGCAGGCGATGTTTCGACGACCATATTTCACCATATCGTCATATAGCTCGGGGTCAGCTTCGCGCAAACGGTTGATGTATGGGTTATGGCGTTCACGCTCGGCATCGAAAATCTCGAATGCACCGCGCTCTTTGGCCAGTTCTACCGATGAACGGTATGCCGCCAATGCCAATTCTTTATGCACTTTTTCCGAAAAGTCAGTGGCTTCCGCGGTGCCATATCTGAGGCCCAGAGCTGCAAGCATATCACCTTCGCCGGTAGTGCCTACTCCGGTGCGACGTCCGAGCAGCGTCTTTCGGCGTATTTTCTGCCACAAGTGCAGTTCGGTTTGTTTCACTTCGTTAGTTTCGGGGTCGCTGTCGATTTTGTCGATGATTTTATCGATTTTTTCCATTTCGAGGTCGATGATGTCATCCATTATTCGTTGGGCTTTTGCAACATGCGACCTGAATAGCTCGAAGTTGAATTTTGCTTCGGGCGTAAACGGATTTTCTACGTAGGAGTATAGGTTTATTGCCAGCAATCGGCAACTGTCATAGGGACATAAGGGTATTTCTCCGCATGGATTGGTGGAAATTGTCTGAAAGCCCAGGTCGGCATAACAATCGGGCACTGATTCGCGTATGATTGTGTCCCAGAATAAGATGCCTGGTTCGGCTGATTTCCATGCGTTATGCACGATTTTCGACCAAAGGGCGTTTGCATCTATTTGCTTGGAAGCTTCGGGTGAATTCGAGTTTAGTGGAAATTGCTGGATATAGCTTTCGCGATTGATGGCTGCCAGCATGAATTCGTCGTCGATTCTGACGGACACATTGGCGCCGGTCACTTTCCCCTCGGTCATCTTGGCATCGATGAAAGCTTCAGAATCGGGATGCTTTATGCTTACTGACAGCATCAGCGCTCCGCGGCGTCCGTCTTGAGCCACTTCGCGGGTGGAATTGGAATATCGTTCCATAAATGGTACGAGCCCGGTGGATGTAAGTGCTGAGTTTTTCACGGGCGTCCCTTTAGGTCTGATGTGCGAAAGGTCGTGGCCGACACCGCCACGGCGTTTCATCAACTGCACTTGTTCTTCGTCGATTTTAATCACGCCTCCGTATGAATCGGGCTTGCCGTCAAGGCCTATGACGAAACAGTTGGACAATGAGGCCACTTGGTGGTTGTTGCCAATGCCGCTCATCGGGCTCCCTTGCGGTACGATGTACTTGAAATGGTCGAGGACTCCGAATATTTCGTCGTCGGTCATTGGATTTGGATAGTGGTTTTCTATTCGGGATATTTCAGAGGCAATTCGTCTGTGCATATCGGCCGGAGTCAGCTCGAAATAGTTGCCGTACGAATCTTTGAGGGCATATTTGCTGGCCCACACTCTGGCAGCTAGTTCGTCGCCATCAAAATACTTTAATGATGCGTCGTACACATCATTGTAGCTGTATGTCTTAGTTTCCACTGTTGTGAATATGTTAAATGGTGGTAGATTGGTTTTAGTCGTTTTTGGGAAAAGTATAGCCACCATTGTATGTATAGCGATGCAAAATTTGCAATTATTTTCTGAAATGCAAAATAATTGCACGTAAAAATTAGAAAATGTTGATAAGTTTTCCAATTGTAAAACGTAAAATTATGATTGTCTGCAAAAAGACGTGTCTGTGTTGTCGATGGAATTTTCTAAAAGATTTATTGCTACACATAAAAAGACACTTATTGTTACGCCATTTGAATGAATAATGATTATTTTTGCAGTGTAAAAAATCTTTAGATTGTATATTATGGATTCAAAATATTTTTTGGAACGTCGCACTGTCAGGAAATATACTGACCGGGCTGTGACTGATGAACTTTTGTCATCGTTGCTCGAACAGGCTTCGCATGCGCCTACAACCGGGAATATGCAGCTTTACAGCGTAATCGTGTCGCGTTCTGATGAAGATAAGCGTAAGCTTGCTCCGTTGCATTTCAACCAGCCATCGGTGATGGAATGCAGTGTGGTGTTGACATTCTGCGCTGACTTCAACCGATTCGAACGTTGGTGTCGGGTTAGCGATGCAGATCCGGGTTACGATAATTTCCAATCATTTATGACGGCTGTGCTTGATACGGCAATTTTCGCTCAGCAATTTGTCACGGTGGCCGAATTGAATGGTCTTGGATGCTGTTATCTGGGAACCACCACTTATAATGCGCCTCAGATTGCCGAAGTGCTGGGCCTTCCTGAAATGGTGGTGCCTGTCACTACGCTTACTTTAGGCTATCCTGATGGCGAGGCTGCGGAAAGCGGGCGGCTTCCGATTGAGGCCATATTGCATAACGGGCGTTATGAAAATTACACCGATGAACGTATAAAAGAGTTGTATGCCGAAAAGGAGGCTCGCGACGACAGTGCCCGATTTGTAGCTGAAAATGGGAAAAAGACGCTGGCTCAAGTGTTCACCGATGTTAGGTATACACGCGAGGCTAATGAGCACTTTTCAAAGGTGTTCTATGATTTCATATCGGCGCAAGGATTCAATGGTCGATTGTCGGACGCTGATTGAATTAAAAAATATCACTGAAAAGAAAGTGTCATCCTGTTTATGACAGGATGGCGCTTTCGAGTTTTGAAAGGTCGGACTGCAATTGCTTTTCAAGCGACAGGCGCTCTTCAATGTTTTTGCAGGCGTGTATCACCGTGGCATGTTTTCTTGACAGACGGTCACCAATAGCCTTTACAGGCATCTTGGTGTGTTTGCGTGCTAAATACATCACCATTTGTCGGGCATCGGAAACTTCGCGTTTGCGTGAAGTGGTGAATATGCGTTCAGGCGTAATCTCATAGAGATTGCTTACGGCCTCCATTATTGACTCAAATGATACCTGGCGCTCTTGCGTCCGCACGGCATTGGCAATCACTTTTTTTGCGAGGTCGACGGATATGTCGCGGTTGAGTATGGTTGCATGGGCGATGAGCGACACCATGATGCCTTCGAGCTGACGTATGCTTTCAGTTACATTTTTTGCTATGAAATCAAGCACATCGGCCGGAATTTCCAGACCGTTCTGCTCGGCTTTGCGTTCAAGCACTTCGCGTCGCAGATGTAGGTCGGGCTTTTCAAGTTCGGCGGTTGCACCCCATCTGAAGCGGTCGAGCATTCGTTTTTCCATACCTTCCATTTTCGACGGACAGCAGTCGCTTGACAGGATGAGGTGTTTCTGGTTTTGCTGTAAGTGGTTGAAGATGTGAAAAAATGTGTTTTGTGTACTTTGCTTTCCGATGAGGTCTTGGATGTCATCAATTATAAGCACATCAATGCTTTGATAGAAATTGATGAATTCGTTTATCTTTCCATGGCGTACGGCTGTGGTGTATTGGCTTTCAAATAGGCGTGCGGTCACGTAGAGCACACGCGACTCGGGGTTGCGCTCTTTTATGCGTATGCCTATGGCTTGAATCAGATGTGTTTTTCCTACGCCGGGCGACCCAAAAATGAACAGCGGGTTGAATGTCTGGCTTTTTGGGTTTGATGCTATGGCTTCGCCTATTGTACGGGCCACACGGTTGCTCATGCTGTCACAGTAGTTCTCAAAAGTATAGTTGGGGTTGAGCTGTGCATCTATCTCGCAAAGCTCTTGCTGTTGGAATGGATTTGAGGTCGCTCCCGGTTTGGGGGCGACGGCTGTGCTGGGATTGGCGCTACCGATGGTAACGCCCGTAGTGGGTTCGTTGTTTATCTGGTTGTAATTGTAATACAATTTAACCTGTGGGCCGTAAATCTTATGCAGGGTTCGGCCGATTAGTTTTATGTAGCGTTCTTCGAGTTGCTCGACAAAGAAAGGCGAGGGTACACGAAGCGTGAGCTTACCGTTGGTATAGCTGATCGATGTGACCGGCTTGAACCAAGCGTCAAACTGTTCGGGGGGAAGTATGTCCTGAAATATTTTTAGACAACTTTCCCACAATTGTTCGTGAGAGGATTCCATAAATAGTGCTATACTTTTTCCATTACAAAATTCCAACTATTTTTTCTTAAAAACAACACTGATTTTATTTGGAAAATACATGCTCTGTACAACTATTCTGAAAAACAGTTGATTATGGAATCATTAACTTTTACCGAATCCATAATCGAATGCTGCCGCGGCAATCTGTTTATACATAGCGCGTTATGAGGATGTTGTGTCGCTTGAGCCTATTTTGCGCACCGGGCTGTAAATGACATTCCGGCCAATTATTCGGCTCTGCACGCAGAAAATCGAATTAATTGCCGGAATGTCGTTATTTAGAACGATTCTAAATAGCAGTGCGTTGGTATGTCACAGTAGTTTTATGCTGATATAGCGTTTGGGATTAGCCTTTACGTCTTTTAACAATGCGTCCAGGCTTTCCACCGCATTGTTGAGATTGTTGTATACCGCCGGGTCGTTTATGAGCAATCCAAGTGATGATTGATTAGAATTGAGGGTCTGAGTTATTTCGGCCAGCGATGCCGATATTTTGTTCACATTGTTTAGTGTCGAATCAAAAGGGCTGTTACGTAGCTGTTGCGACATCACGGCCATATCATCAGATATGGACACGAGTTTGGAGCTTATCTCTTTTACATTCGACATAGTGGCTCCGGCTTCGTTTACGATGGTCGGGGCAGCAGTCATAACGCGAGCCAATTGAGACGTGGAACGTTCAAGGTTGGCCATGATGTTGTCGAGGCGTTTTACGGACGACAACAGTGCCGAATCGGTTGCTATGGTAGTGGCGGCCGTAAGCAGCGAGTCAACCTTAGGCAGAATGGCTCCAATTGTAGGCATAAGGTCTTGAGTTACGTTTTCCATGAGACCGGCAGCATTTTTGCCGATGAGCTTATCGCCGACATTGTGAAAGTTGTTTTCCGAACCCATTTTGAGTTCAATGGATGATGTGCCAAGCATATCGGTGACGAGTACGGCCTCAGTGCCCACCGGAATCTTTAGCTTTTTGTCGAGACTAAGTTCTACTTTCACATGGCCGGGATTGTCATATTCATACTCGATTTCTCTTACGAGCCCCACTTTATAGCCATTCACCGTTATCGGTGCCGATTGGGCCAGGCCGGCCACATTGGTATATGAGGCATAATAGTAGTTGGATGCCTTGAATAGATTGATTCCTTTGAGGTAGTCGATGCCGAAGATTAGTATCAGCAATGTAATCAATACTGATACGCCGATTTTCAGTTCTTTTGAAAATTTTTTCATGCGGAATTGTATTTTTTGCTGTTGTTTTTATTCGCTGTATAAATATAACTTATTTCACTCTCTTTCCGTTGCGCATTTTGATAATAAATGCGTCAGGAAATTTCTGTTTTATTGTTTTGAGTTCTCGATTAGCGTCGTCCATCGAGGTGCATCCGTCGTAGAAATACTTTATGACTCCATTTTCTGAATAGGAACCGACGGGCCCTATGTCTTTGAATTCTTTTGAAGTGGCCGGTATCTTTTTGGCAGAAGTGAGGAATTGGATTTTGAACACCAATTCGTCAGCAGATGACGTAGAGTCAGTGTTTTCAACTGGCTTATTCGCATTCTGATTCTCTGAAATGGAAACTGTGTCGGCATTTTTTGACTCGGACGAGTCTGTTGGATTGGATACCGATTCCGGCTTTGCTTTTTTTGCGGACGGTGACGTTTTTTTGATTTTGGCGGCTTTAGAGCCGTCTTTTGTGGTCATTGCCTTATAGTCTATGAATCCGTTGTATATGGCGTTTGCCAGCATAGTCTGGCCTTCATCGCTGCTGAGAAATTCCTCCTGAGTGGGATTGCAGATGAAATCGAGTTCCACCAGCACAGCGGGCATACTTGTTTTCAGAAGCACCCAATAGTTCGCCTGACGCACTCCGCGGTCGATTCGGTCGGCTGTTCCGATCAATTCTTTCTGGATGGCCTGAGCAGCATCGATGCTTTGTTCCATATGCTTGTTCTGACTCATCTCGAATATTATGTATGATTCGGTGGATGTAGGGTCGAATCCTTCGTAGGTGGTGGTGTAGTCGGATTCGAGTTTCATAACTGAGTTTTCACGCATAGCCACCGCTAAGTTTTCAGCGCTTCGGCTGAATCCGAGTGTGTACACTGACGCTCCTTTGACGCTGGCGCGATTCTTGGACTTTTTGTCGACCGAGTTGGTGTGAATCGAAATGAACAGGTCGCCATCCGATTTATTAGCGATATTTGCCCTCCCTTGAAGTGTGACGAAAACGTCGGTCTTTCGGGTGTAAACCACCTTTACGTCTTTCATGCCCGACTCAATTAATTTCCCCAGTTTCAACGCTACGTTAAGGTTTATGGTTTTTTCGTTGGCGGTTTTTCCCACCGCTCCGAAATCCTTCCCACCATGTCCGGCATCGATTATTACGGTGAAATCGCGGGCTGACGCTGCACGCGGGAACGCGAACAGCTGTATGGTCATCGCTAAGACGATAACAATAGATTTTAGAGCCTTTGATTTCATATAAGCCAAAATTTAGTGCAAATTTAGTTATTATTTGACGATAATGTGTTGTCAATGCGAATTTTTGACCAATAGCAGGGAATATTGGGCTTTTTTTACATAGCTGATTGATGATTTGTGGGCGATTGTTGGTATTTTTGCGGAGCTATATCGTAGGCATTGGTTATGCAAAAACGTTTCAGACAATTAATATTGCTTCTTGTAATTTCGGTTTTTTCGTCATGCGTCGGTGACGGGTCGCCGACAGTGAGAATTCAACGTATGGATTTGGCCATAGAGGAGAGTGGCGATTCGTTGCGGGATATGTCTCCAGGCATTGAGGCGTTGAGGCGTATGATGAATGCACCGGAGAAAATGTCGGATTCGGATTTTGTGGATAGTTTGTCTGGTACGACGCCGGTAAAAGTTTTTACACCTGATGTGCGGCATCGTCTCCAGTCTCTTGACGGCATCGAGCGTGAGCTCGGAATGTTGAAAAGTAATATGTTGCATTATTTGCCTGAAGTAGATTTCCCTTCGTCGGTATATGCCGTTATAAATCCATACAGCCAGCCTATCGTAATTGTTGACAGTGTGATCTTGATAGGCTCGAACCATTATCTGGGGGTCGATTACCCGGGATACGAATCGTTTGAACGATACCGTGTCCCGTTTAAAACGCCGAAGAATATTTCGTATGACGTAGGTTCGACACTGATTCGTCAGCACTATCCATATTCAGCGTCGGACTCCGAATCGACACTCCTCAGCCGACTGCTTTACGAAGGCGCTGTGGCCTATGCGTTAGGTCGTCTTATCCCGAATAGTGATATGGCATTGGCTGTCGGTATTGACCCTCAGGCGTTTGATGAGGTAGTTAAGAATGAGGCTCTGATATATGCCACTATGATATCCAGGCGATTGCTCTATACTACGTCGCCGGCTGATATTTCGCGCTTGGTATCGCCGGCTCCTGCGTCGTCTCTAATATCTCCTTCAGCACCCGGACGATGTGCATGCTTTGTGGGAGAGAGAATCGTGGAGTCGTATGTTGAACATAATGGAGATGTGTCAATTGATTTCTTGCTTTCGCCTGACTTTTATTGCTCGCCCCAGAGTTTTGTTGAGGCGCAATATCAGCCACGCGGGCCTAAAAAATGAACAAAAAAACGGGAATTTGCATATTTTAACTGATTGATATTAAATAGTTGATTGATAGTGGTATAATGCTTGTGCGCGGCTGTGAAAAAGGGCCTAAATCGATAAAAATTTCTCTACGTCACCGATAATTTTTAACTTTGCGTTGTTATAAAGGAGAAAAGGGAGCGAAGAGTCGCATCACCTGACGCCGAAACGCGGCAAGATTTTTTGCACATTGAAGCCTTATTTGCCGAGATTGATGCATTGAATCTTAAGTCTAACTTTAATAACTTGATATTAATGAAGAAAGCAATGATGTACGTTGTGCTCTTCGCCGTTCTTGTCGTTTCAGTGGCAGCCTATTCAGGTCGAATATATCAAGCCGTTGATGGTTTTAAAGCGCCTGGGTTTTCTGCAGTCGGACTTGATACAACTCTATCGGTCGAAAATCTGAAAGGACGTTACGTACTGGTGAACTTTTGGGCATCCACCGATGCTGATTCACGCATCGCAGCTTACGAGTACGGCGCTTTTTCAAAAAGCGTGTCAGAAGAACAATTTTGTCTGATGTCGGTCAATCTCGACCGTAGCGAACGCCTATTCCGAGAAATAGTGCGTAGGGACAATCTCAATGCGAAAGCACAATTCCGTGTCAGTGACGCCGATTATTCCCGTGTGGCCGGCGATTATAATCTGACCCGTGGATTGCGTTCGTTTCTGGTAGACCCGTCAGGGCGTATCGTCGCAACCAATCCAAGCCCATCAGACTTAACTGCAATGTTAAGCAAATGAAATTTATTAGAGCCGACTCCTAATGTGGTGCCGGCTTTTTTAGTTGCAACATATTTGCAAAATTGTATAACAATATGTTCCGTCGGGGGTAGTAATTTTGTATTAAAAATGTAAATACAATTATGGAATTATTGCATACCTTACTCTCCATCCTCAACGGAATGTCACCTTATATATTGTTAGGCTTTTTAATCGCAGGGTTGCTATATGCATTTGTCCCAGCCAAACTGATGGGAAGGCATTTGTCGGGCAATCGGCTTAGCCATGTGATAAAAGCGGCAGCCATAGGCATTCCCTTGCCCCTTTGCTCGTGCGGAGTGCTTCCGACAGCTGTGGCCATGCGTCGTAATGGGGCCTCCAGGGCGGCTGCATCTTCGTTTTTGGTCGCTACTCCGCAGACCGGTGTCGACAGCATTTCGGCCACGTATGCGCTTCTTGGCCCTGCATTCGCTGTGATTAGGCCTGTGGCCGCACTCGTCACTGCCATATCGGCCGGATTTCTTGTCGGTCGGGCTGAGCGCGGAATGTCATCGGATGAACAGGTTGAATTTGCGTCATTGCAAGATGCTGAAGATTCCTCGATGGAATCAACGTTCGTCGGCAAACTACGTGTGGCCTTTGTTTATGGCTTTTACCATCTGGTGCGCAGCATAGGCCGATGGCTTGTGGCGGGTCTGGTGGTTGCAGCGCTAATAGCTGTGTTTGTGCCACAAGAATTTTTTGCCGCATTGGGCGATTGGCCGTTGTTGGCAATGATTGCGGTGGTAGTGGTGGCTGTGCCTATGTATGTATGTGCCACCGGCTCGATTCCGGTAGCAATGTCGCTGATGCTTAAAGGATTGTCGCCGGGCACCGCTCTTGTGTTGTTGATGGCGGGGCCAGCAGCTAATTTTGCGTCTATTGGCATAATATCGCGTACGATGGGCAGGCGGTGTGCAGCAATCTATGTGGGTAGCATAGTGGTGGGAGCAATGGCATTTGGCCTTGCAATCGATTATCTGCTTCCGCGACAATGGTTCACGTCGGCCATCGGCTCATTTCATTCTGATTGCCACGCCGGATTTCCGTGGTTTTCCACAATGTGTTCGGTTGCGTTGCTTATGATTCTTGCCGTGGCATTTATTCTTCCGAAATTCGTTAATTCAAATAAATCTAAGTCAAGTATGAACCAACAGTTGAAAATCAAAGGGATGAATTGTTCCCATTGCCAGGAATCAGTGCGAAAAGGCATAGCTTCCATGCCTGGAGTGACAAATGTATCGGTCGATTTAAGCAAAGGGGTGGCAAGCATCGAGGGTGATGTCGAGCTTTCAGATGTGGCGGAAATTGTGCGTCGATTGGGGTTTGAACCGGTTGTGTGATATGAATCCGGTTGCATCTTTCATAAAAATGCCGTAGATTTGCCAATATGAAAATTAGGGTGAAAAATATGGTATGTGACAGGTGCATCGGAGCGGTTTCGAGAATCTGTGCCGACTTGGCTATTCCTGTCCGTGGCATTTCGTTGGGGTGTATCGATGCGATTGATGAGCTTTCAGCCGAAACGGTCGTAGTATTACGCCGCAAGCTTGAAGAACAAGGGTTTGAAGCTATTGACGACCCTGACTTGGCGATGGTTGAGAGCATTAAGAGCACCGTGATTCATCTGGTGAGGGGCTCAATGCCGTTGCAGCGCAAACTTTCGGTGGAGTTGTCAGAAAGGCTGGGTGTCGATTATCCTATTTTAAGTCGCTTGTTTTCGACATACGAGAAGCGAACCATCGAGAATTACTTCATATTGCAGAAGATAGAGTTGGTCAAGGAGCTTTTGACTTATGGCGAACTTACTCTGTCGGAAATTGCATATCAGTGCGGGTACTCGAGTGTGGCCCACCTGTCACGGCAATTCAGTCAGGTGACTGGAATGACTCCTACGAAATTTAAATCGACCACAAGCCGTATTCCTATCGATCAGTTGTGAATATCGGCATTTGTCGTGAGTAAGCGAAAGAAATGCCGTCCGGATATAAGTCAATCCGGACGGCATTATCGTTTAATCTATTGCAGATGTATTTATTCCCATTCGATGGTTGCCGGCGGTTTGGACGAGATGTCGTAGGTTACGCGGTTTACACCACGAACTTTATTGATAATCTTATTTGATGTTTCGGCAAGGAATTCGTAGGGGAGATGTGCCCAGTCGGCGGTCATCGCGTCGGTTGACGTTACGGCTCGCAGGGCCACGGCGCGTTCGTAGGTGCGTTCGTCGCCCATTACGCCCACGCTCTGCACCGGCAGGAGAATCACGCCTGCATGCCATACCTTGTCATATAATTTCCATTCGCGCAGTCCCTGAATGAAAATGTCGTCAGCTTCCTGGAGTATGCTCACTTTCTCGGGGGTGATGTCGCCGAGGATTCTCACCGCCAGACCGGGGCCTGGGAAGGGATGGCGTGTGATGAGGTGCACGGGCATTCCGAGTTCGCGTCCTACGGCACGCACTTCGTCTTTGAACAAGAGACGCAGCGGTTCGCACAGCTTCAAGTTCATTTTTTCGGGCAGACCGCCTACGTTGTGATGGCTCTTGATGGTTGTGACTGTGATTGACAGCG
>CAZRJT010000043.1:0-16032 GCA_964600585.1 uncultured Bacteroides sp. | reverse complement strand
ATGCTACGGCGGTCTGCAACTGCAAAGATAGCACTAATTTCAGATGCGCGCAACTCGCGCTCTGAATAATGCAACAAAAAATCTGAGAATCTTTAGCTCGTTTAATTGCGTGCAGCTATGTCGAAATGACATATCGAAATGTGGTGGTTATTAAAAAATATTCTCAGGCCGCGCTTATGGCTGCCTGAGAATAACATAATTAAAAAGTATGAATAAAATGAGTGCGTTATTTTAGAGAATGCAAAGCGGTTGAAGGCAGGTCGACGAGCACTTCGCTGTATAGGCTCTGAGTCGAATCGTTATCGGCAACGGCTGTAAGTGCATCGAAATTGGTCGATACGGTCATTGTTGCGTAATGTTCTGTTGTCATTGCACCTTTTTCGGACTGATTGTGCTGGCGAGCGTTGTCATAGAAGGTGAGGGCAGTCGGACATACGAAGAGAATGATTGCCGATACGAGTGTTGAAACTGTCTTCATTTGGTTTGCGTATTACTTCATTAAAAATGCTTTTTTTGAATCGTTAAGTGCGTCTGTGCACATTCATAAAACCACGCAGGGTGGATATTGTTGCAGACAAATGCGCTAATTAACTCTTTTTAACTAATCAGGCGTGGGCTTACGTTGTAATTTTGTGCGTGTAATCAGAATAAAAAGAGATGAAACTATTGAATTTAATGGCGTTTACGGCTATCGTGGCTTTGCAGGGGTGCGGCAATTCGTCGAGCAGCGGGGCCGAAGATGGCGAACAGGCATTGATCGATTCGTTGCTCCCTTTGCCTGAAGTGCCGGCCGAATTGACGTTGCCGGCCGAACGGGCGGCATACGTGATAGGCCATTTTTGGGACGAGATGGATTTCTCGGACACTCTGTTGAGCAGAAACGTAGAATTTGTTGAACGGAACTTTGCCGAATACGCCAGCTTATTTCCGCATGCACGGCCCGATACGATCGATTGTCTTGTCGGAGGTTTGTTGGGTCGGTGCGCGGCCGATTTGGGAGCATACCTGACTATGGCTGATGTTGCTGAAAAATATCTGTTTGAAGCGGGATCACCGATGCGAAACTATGATCATTACAGGTCGTTTCTCGAAGCTTTGGCGGCTCAGGGCAGTCCGTTGGACTCGTTGCGCCGAGAGCGCTATGCTCACCAGCTTGAGATGGTTCGGCGAAACGGCCGTGGCGAATTGGCCTCAGACTTCACGGCAGTGCGTAGCGACGGCCGGCGGGGAACATTCAGGCAACTTCTGCCCGGAACACCGCTGCGACTGGTGCTGTTCTACGACCCGGAGTGCGACGACTGCGTCGATGCCATCGATGCCATTCAGGCATCGGCAGTTATTGGCGAAGCCGTTGGGAGCGGCCGCCTGGGGATTGCGGCGGTTTGTGCTACGTGCGGGGCGGAAGCGTTGGGAGCGACAGCAGGGAAAATTCCGTCCGGGTGGACCGAAATGCGGGCTGCCGATGAACCGTTGACAGATATGGAGCTCTATTTGTTGCCGTCGTTTCCGACGCTCTATCTGCTTGATGGGAGCGGACGAGTGGTGCTGAGGGATGTGGAGCCGCTTGATGTGTCGGATTACCTTAATGGGATCTGACGTCTGTTAAATAACGGCGAAACGAGCGGCCCACATTGGAGCCGCTCGTTTCGTCGTATGCCCGTAGGGAGTCGAACCCTAATCGGCGGAACCGGAATCCGCTATTCTATCCATTGAACTACGGGCACATAAAATGCGCTGAGTTGAACATCGGGTGGCATTGCGCCTCCATCAGAGCCAAATCAGTGTGCAAATGTAGTAAAGTTTTTGTAGTTTTGCAAAAGATTTTAATTTACGCAGCTATGAATGTAAGAATAGAGCCGTCCTGGAAAATGCGTCTTGAGGCCGAGTGGGATAAGGAGTATTTCGTGAAGCTCACAGACTTTGTGCGTGCAGAATATGCTTCGAAAGAGATATTCCCGCCGGCGTCGAAGATATTTGCCGCGTTCGATGCGTGTCCGTTCGACGACGTGAAGGTGGTGATATTAGGCCAAGACCCGTACCATGATTATAATCAGGCAAACGGGTTGTGCTTTTCGGTGAATCCGGGAGTGGCCATACCTCGTTCGCTGGTAAATATATTCAAGGAGATACATGATGACACGGGTGCGCCTTATCCGGTAAACGGCGATTTGAGCCGCTGGGCCAGGCAGGGCGTATTGTTGTTGAACTCCACGCTTACGGTAGAAGCCCACAAGGCCGCATCGCATCAAGGGCGCGGCTGGGAGGATTTCACCGACGAGGTGATACGTTGCCTTGCTCGCGAACGTGAAGGGCTCGTATTCATCTTGTGGGGTTCGTATGCCATCAAAAAGGGTGCTTTCATCGACCGTACGAAGCATCTGGTGCTTTCGTCGCCGCATCCGTCTCCGCTTAGCGCTTCCCGCGGGTTCTTCGGTAATCATCATTTTTCGCGGACTAATGCATATCTTGTTCAAAACGGAAAAGAACCAATAGTATGGTGAATGAATCGGTAACGGCTGATGACAGAGTGAAGCGTGCGCTCAAATTGAGGGCAGCGGGATATAATTGCGCGCAGTGCATATTGATGGTGTTTGATGATGTGCATTGTCTCGACCCTGATACGGCGGCGAGGCTTTCGGTCGGTCTCGGCGGTGGGATTGCCGGGCAAGGCGAGGTTTGCGGCGCGGTGTCAGTGATGGCGATTCTCAAGGGATTTGACGCCTATGCGGGCCCCGAAAGCAAGTCGTTGACCTATGCCGGCATAAAGACCTTGTGCGGCGAGTTTGCGACTCGCAACGGCTCGTTGGTGTGTCGTGAGCTTAAAAAGCTGGGGCGGCCATGTCCGGAGTTGATAGAAGATTCCATACGCATAATGCATAAAGCGATAGGCGGGTGTTGAGGATGCGCACATATGCACTGGCTTTTATGATGTGCGTGGCTGCCGTATGCTGCCGGGCAGCCGATATCGGTACGGCGCATGGGGCGTTGGCTTCGACGTTCCATACGCTCCAGGTGGCGGTGAATGACGATCTTATGGCCCTGCCCGTAATTGCCCTGGATGGCTCGGACAGGCTTACGGTGAGTTTCGACGAACTGTCTGACTCGCATCGCTATCTGCGATATTCGGTGGTTCACTGCAACCATCGGTGGGAGCCCGACGTACATTTGGCCGATTCGGAAATTGTCGAAGGATTCAATGAAGGCACTGTCGGCGATTGGGAGTATTCGAGGGGGACAATAGTGCATTATGTGCATTATACGATAACTATTCCCGATGAAAATTTCAGGTTCAAGGCGTCGGGCAACTATCTGTTGCGCGTATATGACGAGTCAGACCCCGACGCGGTGCTGCTTCAGGTGCGTTTCTTCGTAGCGGAGAGTGTTGCGGCTATTGAATCTGATGTGAGTGCACGCACCGACATTGATTATCTGAGCGCTCATCAGCAACTGTCGATTGAAGTGGATACGCGTAGCCGTGATATTGCAGGTCGGTTTGATGACGTGATTGTGGTAGTCGGACAGAACGGTCGTTACGATAACGAAGTGACCGCAGGAAAACCTACGACGGTGGCAGGCACCAGACTGCGATACGAACATGCGCCGTCGCTTATATTCGATGCCGGGAATGAGTATCGCCGAATGGAAACAGTGTCGCTTCTCGTGCCGGGGATGCATGTGGCCGAAATCGCTTATGTGGATACGGTCTATGAGGTTAGGCTCGACACTGATTTCCCCCGGGAGGAGTATGCTTACGACCAGACCCAATCAGGACGTTACGTGGTTCGTAACTCCGAAGTGCGTGGCGACAGCGATACAGAGGCCGACTACGTGCTGACCCATTTTCGGCTGGAATCGCCGCATATTCCCGATGTCGACGTGTTCATCGAAGGCGACTTGACTTGCCGCGCGCTCGACGAGCGGTCGCTTATGGAATATAATCCCGACACCGGATGCTATGAAAAATCGTTGCTTCTGAAGCAGGGATCGTATAATTATCAATATCTGACAGTGAAGAATGGAGTGTCGGCAGGCATGACCGGACCGATGGAGGGAAACTTCCATCCGACGCTGAACGAATATGTGGTGAAGGTGTATTATAGGCCTCACGGCAGTCGATACGACCGATTGCTGTGTGTGTGGCCCGTTATTTTTCAACAAACAAACTAATGGAAGAAACGGAGGAGACTTATATGTTGCAGATAGGTGACGTGCTGGTGTCGCTCGACCTTGCGGAGCGCTTTTTTTGTTGTGATCTCGACCAATGCCTGGGCGAATGTTGCATTGAAGGCGATGCCGGTGCGCCGATAACCCGCGAGGAATATGACAAGCTTCAGGCCCTGCTGCCTGTTGTAGAGGATGAACTTATGCCCCAGGCTCGCCGTGAGATAGCGGAAAACGGCGTAGGCTATGTGGATGAGGAGGGCGACCTGGTGACATCAATCGTGGATGGCCGCAACTGTGTGTTCACATGCTATGCTCCGGGCGGGAAGTGTCTGTGCGCGATTGAAAAGGTTTTTCGTGAAGGTCGCGTAGATTTCCGTAAGCCGATGTCATGCTATCTGTATCCGTTGCGACTCACGGAATATCCCACGTTCACTGCCGTCAACTATCACCGATGGAAGATCTGCCGATGTGCTGAAATACTTGGTCGCAAGCTTAACATGCGTCTCTATCAGTTTATGAAGCAACCGTTAATTGAACGCTTCGGGAAGGATTGGTACGACGAATTGTGCGAGGCCTGTGAAGCTTATCTTGCCGAGTACGGCAGCGATGATAAGTAGTCGGGTTTGAAGTATTTTCGTCCGATAACGGATAGCGACACGCCGCGTGTCAGCAAATAACAGAGAAAGGCAGTCCACAGACCGTAGTTGCCTAACCGTGTGAACGTAGCGAAGTAGACGGCGAAGAATATGACGGTCGCCGAGGTCATTGAGAGTAACATAGACCGGGTGTCGGTAGTGCCGATGAACACGCCGTCCCACACGAATGCCAGAAAGCCAGTGAGAGGAATTGCGGCTGCAAGCCAAAGATAGTCGGCCGATTTGACAATCACGTCATTATCGCTGCTCAACAACTTCAGGAAATCTTCGCCTCCGATTGCATATATCCCCGAGAATATGATAGCTATGGCAAATCCGCAGAGCCAAAGTATTTTTATGGTGCTTTGCAGCGCAGGCGCATTACGTTCGCCTTTGAAACGACCGCAAAGTGCTTCGCCCGAGAATGCGAATCCGTCCATAAAGAAGGAAAAAAGAGTGAACAGCTGCATAAGAAGTGCGTTTACGGCGAGCATCACTGCACCCTGTTGTGCTCCGGCTCTCGTGAACCAGATGGTTACGCTCACCAGGCAGACTGTTCGCAGAAATATGTCGGTGTTGATGGCGAAGAAGCGTTTGAGCGACTCCCATTGCAGTAAGTGCCTGACTTCGACTCTAAGCAATCCGTAGCGGCGAATGCATAAAGCTATTCCAAACAAGAATCCGCCCCATTGGGCGCACATAGTGCCAATCGCTATTCCGCCGATGCCGTAGTCGAATACGTAAACGAGCATCAGGCTCAGGCCGATATTGAAAAAATCCATGAATATAGACACCCACATTGGTGCCTTGGAATTCTGCATGCCCAGAAACCATCCCGTGAGAGCGAATGACCCCAACACAGCCGGCGCTCCCCAGATGCATATGTCGAAGTATTCGGCGGCTAACTGGCGTGTGTTGGTATCCGTATCCATGAAGTCGAGCAATGCGGGCCCGATGATACTATGCAAGGCAATCATGACGATTCCTATCGACATCGCCACGGAAAGGGCTCGGTAGAGTACAGTCGATGTGCCCTTATGGTCGGCCGCTCCGTAGCATTGGGCGGTCATGCCGCTTGAGCCCATACGCAGAAATCCGAACAGCCAGTAGAGCATATTGAACATGCTGCCCCCCACGGCGATGGCCGCAATGAATACGGCACTACCCATATGACCGGCAATCGCCACATCCGTAATCCCTAACAAAGGGGTGGTTACGTTTGTGACGATTGATGGTATGGCCAGGCTGAAAATGCCGGCTATAAGTTTGCGGTCAAATGTCAGGCTTTTTTGGCGCGTAAGCTGTCCCATGCCAGATAGCATATCAGGGCTACATATACTGCGACTCCAAGTGCTTGGTTGAGCGCAGTGTCCATATCGGGCGTATATTCAAACCCGGCGAATCGGGTGAGAGCCGCGAACACTCCGAACAGTGCGCCGCCTGCGATGAGGCCTGACGAGATGAGAGTGCCGCGGTCGCGGCGGCGGTTATTTACGTCCTGGTCGGTAGAACGGGTGCTTACGAACCAAGAGATTGCACCTCCGACGAGCATTGGAGTGTTTAGCTGAAGTGGAATGAACATCCCGAGGCAGAAGGCGAGAGCCGGAACTCCAAGCCAATTGAGCAGCAGTGCCAGAATGGCTCCGGTCATGTAAAGAATCCAGGGCGTGTCGCCACCCATCATAATAGGTTCGATTACTTTTGCCATTGCATTGGCCTGTGGAGCCACGAGGGCATTTTCGCCGGTAAATCCGTAAACATCGTTGAGAAGCAGTATGACGCCGCCTACGGTGGCAGCCGAAACGAGCGTGCCGAGGAATTTCCAGCTTTCCTGCTTCTTGGGAGTCGAACCGAGCCAATAGCCAATCTTAAGGTCGGTAACAAAGCCTCCGGCCATGGAGAGGGCGGTGCAGACAACGCCACCGATTACCATCGACGCAACGATGCCTGAAGTGCCGCTTATGCCGATGGCCACGAAAATGGCTGAGGCGATTATCAGAGTCATCAGTGTCATGCCGGATACGGGATTTGAGCCCACGATTGCTATGGCGTTAGCTGCTACGGTGGTGAACAAGAATGCAATCACCGTAACCACAGCCCAGGCTACAAGGGCCTGCCAGAAGTTGTGAAGCACTCCACACCAGAAGAATATGAGCACGGCAACCAATGCCAATATGATGAAAAACATCACATGTTTCATAGATATGTCGCGCTGCCAGCGCAGTGTGGTGGTTTTTGTTGCGCCTCCACGGAATTCGCGGCTGGCAAGGCCGGCGGCCTGTACGATGATGCCCCACGATTTGATGATGCCGATGATGCCGGCCATCGCAATACCGCCGATGCCTATAAGGCGGGCGTACTCGGAGAATATGCGCGTTGGCTCCATTGACGACAGTTCAGGCGAGCCGTATGTGCCAATCAATGGAATTATGACCCACCAGACGAATGCCGAGCCGGCGAATATTACGAAGGCATATTTCAGCCCTACGATATAGCCCAGACCGAGCAGGGCTGCGCCGGTGTTGCAGCTAACTATGATTTTCGCCTTTTCAGCTAGGGCGTTGCCCCATGAAGTGGCGGCGGTGGTTATGTTTTCGGCCCAAACGCCAAATGTTGCCACCACGTAATCATATATGCCGCCTATGAGCGACGCTATGACTAGTGTTTTTGCTTGACCTCCGTTGTCTTCGCCTTTAGATTGGGCGCTTACCAGCACTTGGGTAGTGGCTGTTGCTTCCGGGAAAGGATATTTTCCGTGCATATCTTTCACGAAATATTTGCGGAAAGGTATGAAGAACAAGATGCCGAGTATGCCGCCGAAAAGAGAGCTTAGGAAAATTTCAAAGAAATTCACCGTGATGTCGGGATACTTGGCTTGGAGGATGTAAAGGGCTGGAAGCGTGAAAATGGCACCGGCCACAATTACTCCCGAACAAGCTCCGATTGACTGGATGATGACGTTCTGTCCTAACGGGTTGTTCTTTTTCAGAGCACCCGACAGTCCCACGGCAATGATGGCTATGGGAATTGCGGCTTCGAACACCTGGCCTACGCGTAAGCCAAGATAGGCGGCTGCTGCACTGAAGATTACGGCCAGAATTAGACCCACTGACACTGAATAGGGGGTGACTTCACGGTAGTCGTGGGCCGGATGCATCACCGGACGATAGTGTTCGTCTGCGGCGAGTTCTCGGAATGCGTTGTCCGGGAGTGCAACCGGATCGGCATTTTCGTAAATCTCGTTGTCGAGATTGGAATTGTTAACTTTTTCCATATCTATGATTGATGTTGATTGTCATCTTTCGGCTGGCCGACCGAGAATGTCGAAATTTTCGACGTATATTTCGGTGATATTATGCTTCAATGCATTGCGGTCGACCCATACACGAGTGCGGAGCTTGCCCTCGACGTAAAGTTTGGTTCCTTTCCGGATGTATTTTTCGGCTATTTCGGCTGCCTTGTCGCGCATCACGATGTTATGCCATTCGGTGCGCTCCGGAATCATCACGCCAGCGGCATTTGTATATGCGCGTTCGGTGGTGGCAAGCGGAAATTCGGCAAGCTGACATCTTTCGACGAATCTTATGCCCGGATCGCGCCCAACATTTCCGATGAGTATGACTTTATTTACACTCATATTATCTATTGCTTTTGTGAACGTTGGTTGAGAATGGACTGTACGTGGTGTTTCAGTATGTGATGTGCCGGTGCGGCCATATCGCCGTGGTTGTATCCGTCAAGCTCATATATTTTCGTAGCTTTGTGTCCTACGAGATTCATCATTCGCCACATATAGGCGTTTTCCTCATATCGTCCGTACAGTTCTTCGTTGCGGTCGCCTGTTATTATTATGTAGGGCGGCGCATCGGGTCTTACGTGATAGAGCGGAGCGTACTGGTCGATTGAAGGTTGCAATTCCGACATACCGTTTATCTGTCGTTGGGCGAAGTGCGTTATCACTTGGCCGCTGAATGGAATCAGTCCGGCAATGGAGTCGGGAGTCATTCCGTATCGCTCAAGCCATTTACGGTCGAGACCCACCATGCTCGTGAGATAGCCTCCGGCCGAATGTCCTGACACGAATATCTTGTCGGCGGAGCCCCCGTATCTATCAATGTTTTCGAAGGTCCATGCTACGGCCCTTGCAGCGTCGTCGATGCATTCGTCGAGCGAAGCTTTGGGGAGCAGACGATAATTGACCGCAACCACTATATAGCCACAGTTCTTCAGCTCATTGGGGATATGTTTTCCTCCACCGGTCAGACCTCCGCCATGAAACCACACAATTACCGGGCAATTGCCCGAATTGTCGTCGGGATGATAAATGTCGAGTTTGCATCGTTCGGTGGCATAGGCGTTGTCGCCTGTATAATATGGCACGTCGAGGTCAGTGGTGAAATCGGCAGCTTTTACTGCCAGTGTCGTCAATAAAATTGCTGAAAATATGAGTAGTCTCATCATTGTTAATTGAAGCCGTAGGTTAATATGGCACTTGGGGTTGTGATTGCGCCAATCTGAGATTTCAATGATTAGCGAGATGCGAATTTACGTATAATTATCGGATAAGCAAAATTATATGCCAAAATTAAATCCCTTGCGTCAAAAGGTTGGGTTATTCATGCGTTTTGACTAATTTTGTACTTTAAATAAATAGTAAGTAACTTTTAAAATTTAAATAATGGCCCTTCAATGTGGTATTGTCGGTTTGCCTAATGTAGGCAAATCCACTCTGTTTAATTGTTTGTCGAATGCTAAGGCCCAGTCGGCTAATTTCCCTTTTTGTACGATAGAACCTAATGTGGGTGTGATAACTGTTCCCGATGAGCGGCTCACCAAATTGGTGGATATGTGCCAGCCTCGTAGTGTTGTGCCGGCAACGGTTGAAATCGTTGATATAGCTGGCCTTGTAAAGGGTGCCAGCAAAGGTGAAGGCCTTGGAAACAAATTTCTTGCCAACATACGTGAGACTGATGCCATAATACATGTGTTGAGGTGTTTTGACGATGACAATATAACTCATGTCGACGGCACTGTGAATCCGGTGCGCGATAAGGAGATAATCGATTACGAACTCCTCATAAAGGATTTAGAAACTGTGGAAAGCCGTATGGCACGCACTCAGAAGCAGGCGCAAACCGGTGGCGACAAGGTGGCTAAGATGCAATATGAGGTGTTGTGCAAGTTCAAAGACGCACTCGACCGCGGCTTGCCGGCCCGCTCAGTTGAATTCGATACTGTAGACGAGCAGAAATTTGCCCGTGACCTGTTCTTGCTTACGAGTAAACCGGTGCTTTATGTTTGTAACGTAGACGATGCATCGGCAGCCACCGGCAATGCATACGTCGATGCCGTGCGCGAAGCCGTAAGCGGAGAGAATGCGCAGATACTTGTGGTTGCGGCGCAGACTGAGGCAGAGATTGCCGAGCTTGACACGTATGAGGACCGTCAGGAGTTCCTGGAATCGATAGGGCTTGAGGAGTCCGGCGTTTCAAGGCTCATACGGGCCGCTTATGCGTTGCTCGACCTCCAGACATATTTCACGGCCGGCCCCGATGAGGTGAGGGCATGGACGTTTATGCGTGGGAGCAAAGCGCCTAAGTGCGCCGGAATAATCCATACCGATTTTGAGAAGGGTTTCATTCGTGCCGAAGTGATAAAATATGATGATTATGTGTCGCTTGGCAGTGAGGCCGCGGTGAAGGGCGCCGGAAAGATGAGCGTGGAAGGAAAGGACTACGTGGTTCAGGACGGAGACATTATGCACTTCCTGTTCAATGTGTGATGAATGGGATAATTGATGCTTAAAATTGGTTAAAAATTCAAGATTATAGGATTATTCATTAATTTTGCATTGTTATCAAAAAACTAAGAACCAAAATCAAATAATATTTTAATTATGTCAAAAGTAACAGTTGTGGGCGCCGGAAACGTAGGTGCCACTTGTGCCAATGTATTGGTTACGCAGAGCATTGCAGATGAGGTTGTGTTGATCGACATCAAAGAAGGTCTTTCGGAAGGTAAGGCTATGGATATTATGCAGACTGCTAATATCCTTCACACCAGCACTCGTCTTACAGGTGTGACCAACGATTATGAGAAAACAGCCAATAGCGACGTCGTTGTAATCACTTCGGGCGTTCCCCGTAAGCCTGGTATGACTCGTGAAGAACTCATTGGTGTAAACGCCGGCATCGTTAAGTCGGTTACCGACAATGTTCTCAAGCATTCTCCCAATGCCATCATAGTATGCGTTGCCAATCCTATGGACACTATGACATATCTCATACATAAGACTTATGGCATACCCAAGAACCGCGTAATCGGTATGGGTGGCGCATTGGATAGCGCTCGTTTCAAATATTTCCTGAGCCTGGCTTTGAATGCCAACGTTACTGAAGTGGAAGGTATCGTTATCGGCGGCCACGGTGATACGACTATGATTCCGTTGACTCGATATGCTGCATATCGCGGTATTCCGGCATCTACTCTTATCCCTGCCGACCAGATGGCCAAAGTGGCCGCTGACACTATGGTGGGCGGTGCAACTCTGACCAAACTTCTCGGCACTTCAGCTTGGATTGCCCCCGGTGCTGCTTCGGCACAGGTTGTTGCAGCTGTTCTCCACGACCAGAAATGCCTTATCAGCTGCTCTGCATTGCTCGATGGCGAATATGGCGAAAAAGACCTTTGCATTGGCGTGCCCTGTATCCTTGGCCGTAACGGTATAGAAAAAATCGTTGAATTCGATCTTAACGAAGAAGAACGCGAGCTTTTCCACAAGAGCGCAGAAGCTGTGCATAAGACCAATGCCGCACTGCCTTGCTAAAAATGCTTTGCTGTGAATTATAGATAAACTTTGGTGCCGGATGAATCGTTTTGAGTATGATGGTCCGGCACTAAATGTTTGGATTCGATAATTACATACTTAATTTTTAAATTTGAAACAAGATGAAAATGATTCGTAAAATCTCGTTGTTGGCAGTGGGCGTGATTTCAATGGCGCTTGCTTCATGTTCATCATCTTCGGCAAAAGCTGAGACTGAACAGGAAGAAGCTGTGGCAGAGACAACAATAGATACATCCGAGGCGGCAGATACAGTAGTAATGATTGCCAGCTCAGAGCAATTAGTCAGCTATTTAGGTAAAGGAAAACCTATCATTGTCGACTTTTGGGCAACTTGGTGCGGGCCCTGTATGAAGTTTAAACCGGTGTTTCACGAAGTTGCTGAGAAATATGCCGGTAAGGCGATATTTGGAACGGTGAACGTAGACGCATGTCCCGACTTATCGAAGTCTTTCGACGTTACGTCAATCCCTACTGTGGTGGTTGTTATGCCTGATGGCTCAATTGGATCAGTGACCGGGGCTATGTCCGAAGAAGAATTTACCAAAGTTGTGGATGATGCTTTGGCCGGTAAACGACCTGAGGCGTAAATAAAGGGTTACCGTTAGGTTTATAGAAAAGTTAGACAATCAGCACATTGTGTAAATGAACCAAAATGTGTTGATTGTCTAACTTTTATAGGTTATGCCGGTTAGCGTTTTTCGGTATTCCCTTCGAAATAGTTGATATATGCCTGGTTTACGAGGCGTGTTCCACCAGGTGTGGGGTAGTTGCCTGAGAAATACCAGTCGCCGGGGTGATTTGGCACTGCGTCGTGGAGTCCCTTCTCAGTCTGATATATAATCTCGACATCGGCATTAGTGTTGGCCGGTGTGAGCATTTGTGCAATCTTTTCTGATATTTCTTGTTGGGAGAAGGGCTCATAGATGGCTTTTACGCAATTTATGAGCTCGTCGTCGGCAACATTGGCCTGGGCTTTGCATTTCAGGTAGGTGTCGTTGAGTATGTGTTCAAGCTCACGTTCACGCAAAAGCTGCACGGCGGCTTTGAAGGCTATGAATTCGCCCATACGCGACATGTCGATGCCGTAGCAATCGGGATAGCGAACTTGTGGCGAAGAAGATACGACTACTATTTTCGCTGGATGGAGTCGGTCAAGTATGCGCAGGATGCTCTGGCGTAACGTTGTGCCTCGCACTATGCTGTCGTCGATAACCACCAGGTTGTCTATGTTGTTGGCGATGCATCCGTAGGTTATATCGTAGACGTGGGTGGCGAGGTCGTTGCGCGATTCGCCTTCGGCAATGAAAGTGCGGAGTTTTATGTCCTTGATGGCGATTTTTTCTATTCGGAGTTTGTGCGACATGATTTCTGTCAGTTTGTCGCTATCGAGGGTATCCGACGCTTGTGCAGCCAGAATCTTGTCGAATTTCAACTGGTCGAGGTATTTTTCCAAGCCTTCTACCATCCCGATGAAGGCCACTTCGGCCGTATTGGGTATGAAAGAGAATACCGTGTGGTCGAGGTCGTAGCCGACGCTTTCCAATATTGATGGCACGAGGTTGCGGCCCAAGGCCTTGCGTTCTTGGTAGATGTCGGCATCGCTTCCTCGTGAGAAATAGATGCGTTCAAAAGAACATCGGGTATTTTCTTTTTCGCCTAATATGTCGGTTATTGAAACCTGTCCGGATTTCCCGACGATTATTGCCGAACCGGGGGTGAGTTCTTTGACGTCGGAGCGGCGTACGTTCATCACCGTCTGAATTACCGGGCGTTCCGAGGCCACCACCACAATCTCGTCATCACAATAATAGAATGCGGGCCGGATGCCGTGCGAATCGCGAAGCGCAAACATATCGCCCGATCCGGTTGCCCCACAAATCACAAATCCGCCATCCCATGTCGGGGCGGCAAAACGAAGCATCTCCGGGATGTCGAGCCTGTCTTCGATTATGTGTGACAGTTCGGGCTCGCCGAGTTGGTGGCGGTATTGTTTATAAATGCGATGGTTCTCTTTGTCGAGGGCATATCCGAGCTGTTCGAGTAGCATTATGGTGTCGCTATAAAGACGCGGATGCTGACCACGCTTTACTATAGAATCAAATATCTCACTGACGTTGGTCATATTAAAGTTGCCGCACAGCATCAGGTTGCGCGATGGCCAGTTATTTCTCCGCAAGAATGGATGCACGTAGTTGATACCGCTTTTTCCCGTTGTGCTATATCGCAGGTGGCCCATGTATATTTCACCGATGAAAGGCACGTCTTCCTCTACACGCGACGCGGGACCACTTTCGGCTTCGGCGGCCTTTAGGATGGGGCGTATGTTGTCGAATATTTCCTGTATTGCACCAGAACCTAGAGCACGCTCTCGGAATAGATATTCGGTGCCGGGGGCGGCTTTGAGCTTGACCACGCCGATGCCGGCAGCCTCCTGGCCCCGATTGTGTTGTTTTTCCATCAGAAGATAGAGTTTGCTCAGTCCGTAACAGTATGAACCGTATTTAGCCTTGTAATAGTCGAGCGGCTTAAGCAGACGTATTAGAGCAATGCCGCATTCGTGCTTTAGTTGTTCCATATGTGTAACAGAATTTATGAGTGCAAAATTACAAATTCTTTGCGCTTGGCCTACAACGATTCGCTCTATTTTATCGGAAAAATCAGAGGGTGTCGATAAGTTTTTCGGGGGAATAGTAGGGGTAAGTTATATCCCAAAGATATAAGGCTTGCGGAGGCATCGAAGTTCCGGCCTGGCAACGGTCGTGTGCGTCGATTACATTTCTGAATTCGTCGATTGACATCTTTCCGCGGCCTACTTCGACCAGGGTGCCGACTACGGCTCTGACCATATTCCGCAGAAAACGGTCGGCCGTGATTTCGAACATCCATCCGTTTGGCCCGACGGGGCTCCAAACGGCTTTGGTTACGTTGCATATATTGGTCTTTACGTCGGAATGGAGTTTGGCAAACGACGTAAAGTCATCGGTGTCAAGCAGTATTTGAGCGGCGCGGTTCATCAAATCGAAATCGATGTTTGGAGATGTTTGCCATGACAGATGATGAAAGAACGGCGATTTTGCAGTCGTGGCGAAGTAGCGATAGGTACGTGACGTGGCGTCGAACCGGGCGTGGGCCGAGTCATGCACCGTAGTCAGTGAATAGATGGCAATGTCGCGTCCAACGATGGCATTCAGATTGCGGATGGTCCGGGGCGCGTCTTCTATTGGGTGCTCAATGTCGAAATGGGCCACCATCATACGGGCGTTAACGCCCGTATCGGTGCGTCCGGCACCAGTGATTTTAATCGGTTGCCGCATAGATTTCGTGAGCGCCTCTTCGATTACGGATTGCACGCTTATGGCGTTCGGCTGTGACTGCCATCCGTGGAAAGGTGCTCCGCGATAGGCCAGGAGCATAAAGTATCGTGGCACGGTGCTGGTGGCGTTTTATTCTTTTTCAAGATATGTGTAGCCGTAAAGTCCCGAGCGATAGTTGCTGAGAAATTCGCGGCCTTCTTCAGGCGATATCTTTCCCGACTTCATCGATGCCGTTACCCATGTCTCGACGTTGCGCACAAGTCGTTTGGGGTTGAATTGCACATAGTCGAGCACTTCGGCCACGGTTTCGCCGTCGATTACGCGGTCGATTTCGTAGCGGTCCTTATATACACTTATGTGAACGGCATTGGTGTCGCCGAACAGATTGTGCATGTCGCCGAGAATCTCTTGGTATGCTCCGACAAGGAACACGCCAAGATAATATGGCTCATTTGGCTTTACGGTGTGGACCGGGAGCGATGGTGTGATTCCATGGTTGGTGATGAAATGTGATATCTTGCCGTCGCTGTCGCAGGTGATGTCCTGTATAGTACAGGTACGGGTGGGCTTTTCGTCGAGCCTGCTGATGGGCATAATCGGGAATACTTGGTCGACTGCCCAAGAATCTGTGAGAGACTGGAATAGCGAGAAGTTGCAGAAGTATTTGTCGGGAAGCATCTTTGTGATTTTACGCAACTCTTCGGGTGCATGCTTCATATTGTTAGCGATTTCGCCTACTTCACGTGCAATTGACCAGAACAGTTTTTCGATTTGAGCGCGAGTGCGCAGATCAAGCATTCCAAGACTGAACAAGTCGAGGGCTTCTTCGCGAATCTGCAAGGCGTCGTGCCAACTTTCGAATAATCGCGGTTGGTCGAGGCGGTCCCAGATTTCGTACAGTTCGCGTGCGAGTTCGTGAGCGTCAGCATCAAGCTCCTCCGAGTCCTTCCATTCGGGGAGCGATGTGGTTTCGAGCACTTCAAATACGAGTACGGAGTGGTGGGCGGTTAGCGAACGACCGCTCTCGGTGATTATATTTGGCTGCTTTATGCCATTTTTGACGCAGGCGTCA
>CAZRJT010000042.1:0-16526 GCA_964600585.1 uncultured Bacteroides sp. | reverse complement strand
GAACACCACGTTGTCCTCTATCACGGCATGGGTGCCTATCAATATGTGCAGCGAGCCGTCAGCAAGTTGGGCGTGGATTGTGTCGCGTTGCTTCTTGGGTGTCGAGCCCGTCAGAAGTTTCACGTTTATTCCTATCGGAGCCACGAGTTCCGCGATGGTTTCGAAATGTTGCGATGCCAGGATTTCGGTCGGTGCCATCAGGCAGGCTTGAGTTCCGTTGTCGAGTGCTATGAGCATACACATCAGTGCCACCAGTGTCTTTCCGCTTCCCACGTCGCCTTGCAGCAGGCGGTTCATCTGTTTTCCGGTGTTAACGTCGGCTCGGATTTCTTTTATCACTCTTTTTTGCGCACTCGTAAGTTCGAATGGCAGGCATTGTGAATAGAACGAGTTGAAGAAGTGTCCTATTTTCGGAAATCTTAAGCCAATTATGGCATCGGAGCGTTTGCGGGCATATTGAAGTATGTTGAGCTGCAGATAAAATAGCTCCTCGAATTTCAGGCGCAGTCGGGCGCGGTTGAGTTCGTCGGCCGATGTCGGAGTGTGGATGGCCGTCAGGGCCTGTTGCAGGGGCATGAGGTGCAGCCTGTTCAGCAACGATTGCGGCAGTGGGTCCTTCACGTTGGCAATGAATCCGTGGAGCAACGTCGTCACATAAGTGTATATCGTGCGCGACGAAAACCCGCGGTTGCGCAGCGTCTCTGTGAGCGGATACACGCCTCGCAGGCCCATAGTCGCTTTGGCCGACTGTTCGCTGTCAACTTCGGGATGTGCCATGCTCCATTTGCCGTTGAATTCAGTCGGCTTGCCGAACAGAATGTATGTCGCTCCAGTATGGTAGGCCTCGCGTATGCTTTTTATCTTTCTGAACCACACCACCTCCATCGTTGCCGTTCCGTCAGAGAACAGCCCCACCAGCCGGGTTTTTGCGCCTTCGCCCTGTACCGAAAACGTAATGAAGCGTCCCTTCACCTGTACCATAGGCATGTCGCCGTGAAATGTGTTTATGGCATAAATCGTAGAGCGGTCAACGTAGTGGGTCGGAAAATGGTATAGCAGGTCGCGATACGTGTGTATGCCCAGTTGTTTGCCGAGCAATTCGCCGCGTTTTGGCCCTATTCCTTTCAGGAATTTTATGTCGGTCGAGCGCAGGCGTTCCATCGTTTATCGGGCGCGCATATAGAGCTCGGCTATTTTTATGTCGAGCGGATGTGTTATCTTTATGTTTGTCGGGTCGCCTTCCACCAGTTCTATGTCGCAGCTTCCATATCCTTCCACCACAGATGCGTCGTCGGTGAATTTTGGGTCAAATGGCATGGCATATGCCCGTCGAAGCGTCGAAGCGTCGAAGGCTTGTGGGGTCTGTACGGCCCGGAATGCCGATCGTTCCACGGCTGTCGACAAGCCTGTGCCGTCGGTCAGGCGTCGCAGAGAATCGGTGACGTTGATGGCTGGCAAGGCCCCCGAGTGTCCCGACAGCACGCTTTTCACCACGTCGTTTACAATGCGCCTCGTCAAAAGCGGGCGCGCTCCGTCGTGCACGGTGATCACCCTCGCTGTATCCGGAATCGCTGATATGGCATTTTTCACCGACTGCCATCTCGTTTCGCCTCCCGTCACCACCGTGGGCGACTGGAATCCGTATTGATTGCACAATTCGCTCCAATAGTCGATGAAATTCTCACTCAGCACCAATATGATGTCGTCTTCAGGCGATGCGTCCCTCATTCGGTCGATGGTTTCCATAAGCACGGGGCGTCCGCCCATCAGGCAGAATTGTTTTGGAGTATCGGTTCCGAAGCGGCTACCTTTGCCGGCCGCTACTATTATGTGGTAAATGTCGGCTTGATTCATACTGGGTGCAAATTTAAGTAAAAAACTGCGATTTTGAAAAGTAAAACCGGTGGCTTCAAATGAGTGTAGTGCCGATGTTGTATGATGTGGTCAAAATGGTTATATTTGCAGTCGGCAATGCAATCGACGTCTGAAATGGATAGCTATCACACGAATCACGCACATTTAACTTAATACATATTATTTATAGAAATACATATGGAAATTACGGCAAATAATATCAGGCTTATAGTGGCAGCACTTTTGTTTCGATTGCCACGCATGTAGTATACACATATAGTTGGTAATGGAGGATTTTCTTGAGCTCATCGAAAAAGAAATACGTGGGCTTATATCTTGTCGGCGTCAGCGCACGGCCGAAGCTTATGTTTCTGCCCGCAACAGCTTCAGGCGATTCATTGCCGAAGACGGCAAAGACCGACCGGTGATCTTGACCCCTGAGATTATGATGGAGTATCAGGGCTGGCTTAAGGACAGAGGGGTGTCGCTGAACACGGTTTCGTTCTATATGCGCATCCTTCGCGCGGTTTATAATCGTCGGGGAGCATCCGAGTGCTCATTTGGACGCAGTCCGTTCAAAAATGTTTACACCGGAGTTGAGAGTACCGTGAAAAGGGCCCTCGCACTTGCCGACATTAAAAGCATATTGTCCGTCGAGCTCGACTTTTCGCACTGTTGGGCGCGCGATTTGTTTATGTTCAGCTTCTACACACGCGGTATGTCGTTCGTCGATATGGCCCATCTTCGTAAATCCGATTTGCAGGATGGTGTGTTGCGTTATCGTCGGCGTAAGACCGGTCAGCTGCTTTATGTGAAATGGGAGCCGTGTATGGAGGAAATTGTATGCCGCTATCGTAATTCAGGCCCGTATCTCTTGCCCATATTGCCACCGGTGCAGCGGCTTAAGCCATCGACTTATCGTAATCGCATGTGCCGTGTAAATCGCCTGCTGAAGGATGTGGCCGTGTTGGCCGGCATACACTCCACTCTTACTATGTACGTCGCTCGCCATTCGTGGGCAAGCATTGCGAAATATGAAAACATACCCGTTTCCGTGATAAGCGAGGCTATGGGGCACGACTCGGAGCGCACCACTATGATATATCTCGCATCGCTTGGGCATGAGCGCATTGACAAGGCCAATGCTTTGATTTTGGGGCTGCTGTCCTGAATGTGACGCTATCTTTTTCGCCCTACGATGAATATCGGCTGATAGGTCAGCCGGGTGACATTATGGCGTAATATCTGTCGCGCCGACTTAAGTCGCGAACTGTTGGGCGACGCCGAATTCACTCCTGTCAGGCGCATATGTTCGAGCAGCTTCTGGGGCGATTCGAACTGTATGCTCTCCGTCGAGTCCTCAACTGTGAGTATGTCGAATCCATCCGACAGAAGTCCGGTCAGCATATTGAGCGACGGATATGATAGAGGGGAGGGGAGCAGCGGATTTATTTCTTTGAACGTCTGCGGGCCGAATGTCGATATGGCTATCGTGCCGCCATGGCGCAATATGCGTTTGCATTCATTGATGAATAATGGTATTGAATTGAACCATTGTATTGTCGATGATGTTGCCAGCACGTCGATTGACTCCGGTTGCAGCTTCCTCACCAATAGCTCGCCATCAGCTTGTATGTGCGTGCCAGGAAGCGAGTCGGACATCGGGCGTATGTCGCACAGCACGAGCTTGTCAGGCGAGATGTATTCCATATATTTGAGCGTGAACAAGCCCTCCCCGGCGCCTATTTCCAGCATATTGTCTATCGTTTGGCCCTTAGTCGCTTCGGCCAGAGCTTCGGCCAGTCGGAGTGCCATCGGTTCCTGCACAACGGCATTGTGGTTATATGTTGCGAGGCTCTTTTCGAAACGACTGGCCACCGACATCTTGTCGATCAACTCGGCTTGTGCTATTCTGTTGAAGTCGGCCCAATGTCCCTCGTTGAGCATATTTATGTTTCCGTGTCCGGCCCAGGCGTTCATCTGGTTCGCCGTAGGGATTATGCGGTCGTCGTCGCTGATATACACCGCGTCCCATTGTCCTATGCTGCCGCTATGGCCCAATTGTTCCCATCTATGCAATATGCATCCCAGCTCCTTTGCAAGTTCGTCGGCATCGCGTCGGGGCCTGACAGATGAGAATGCTGAAAACGAGTCAGCGTCCTTGCACATCCGGCGATAGAATTTTGTCAGATTACGTTCTGACATATTTTGCAGCGTGCCTTCGAATATGTCGATAGGTATCCCGTTCTTGTCATCGATGGGCTGAAGTGTCCCGTTCACGGCTATGGTGCGGGTGATGGGAAGCTCCGGGTTGTCCGATATGAATTGTGACGCGTGATATACGCCGAATGACCATGCCATTACGCATATCTCGTCATATCGTTTAACTATTTCGGTCGGAAATGAAGGTGAGGCGTAATTCCATAAAATCAGTGCGTCATAACCATCCCTATGGAGTGTTGACAATGGGTTTGCGTCCATTCCCCACCCGGCAAAAAACAGCAGTAGGCGTCGGTTCGGCTGATTATATGTGATTAGCTTATGGTTCATAGGTTTCGTCTCAGGGAGTCGGTTAATAGGTCGATGTCGTCATGGCTCATCGCCGCGCTCAGGCTTATGCGCAGGCGCTCGGTGCCCGGAGGAACGGTGGGCGTGCGTATCGGCAGCACTTTCACTCCATCGTTAAGCAGACGTTTCGACAGCTCCACCACCTTATGGGCGTCGCCGATTATCACTGGTTGTATGTGGCTCGGTTCGGTGCTGGTGGAGGCCATCCCTATGTCAGTGAGAGCATCGTGCAGTCTTGTCGCCAGGTTGTGCAGATGTTTCCGCTCTTTGTTCATATCGGTCAGCCGTTCCATTATGAATCTTGTCCACGCGCACGTTATGGGTGGCAGTGCGGTTGAGAATATGAAGCTCCGCGCACGGTTCACGGCCACATTGCGCAGCGTAGGGCTGACCGCGCAGAATGCTCCGTATGAAGCCGCGGCTTTGCCGAATGTACCAACCGCCACGTCGACAAGCCCATAAAATTCCGACGTCAGGCAGAGTCCGAGCCCGTTTCTGCCCTCTACGCCTAACGCATGAGCCTCGTCAACGTAGAGCAGCGCATTTTCGTAGTCCGATTTTATCTGTGCCAGGCGGTCGATGTCGGCTCTGTCTCCGTCCATGCTGTAAACTGATTCAACCGCGATTATCACTCGTTCGTAGTTCGGAGCTTCACGTTTCAGCAGTTGCTCTAAGTGGTTGTAGTCGTTATGGCGGAAACGCGTGAATTTGCTTTTTGAAAGTATGATGCCGTCGATTATGCTCGCATGTACGAGCTTGTCGGCCACGATTAGCGTATGCTTATCGGCCAAAGCAGACATCAGGCCCGCGTTGGCATGGTATCCGCTGTTGAACAGCAGAATGTCGCGTCCGTAAAGTTCGGAGAGGCTTTGTTCTAAGCGGGTATATTCATCCTGATTGGCAGCGAGCAGTCGCGACGCCGATGAGGTCATGGCTATATGACGATTTGCAGGATTGTCGAAAAATGCAGCCTGCAGATCGGTGCGCCCTGCAAGTCCGAGATAGTCGTTGGTCGAAAAGTCGGTCAGCCCGTCCTGGACCGATGTCGGCACAGTTCGATAGTTGCCTGCGGCTTTAAGCTCGTCGAGCATTGTCCCGTATTCCATGCAGTTTAGCTGATTATCTCTATGGTCTTGTTGATTAGGCGAGTTAGGTCTTCGTCTGAAATCGTATATGGCGGCATTATGTAAACGTTCTTTCCGAACGGACGCACCCATATGCCTTTTTCAACGCATTTTTTCTGGAATTCGCCAACGTTCACCGGTTCCTTCATTTCTATTACGCCTATCGACCCAAGCACTCTCACGTCGGCAACGTTTGGCAGTGTGGTGGCTTTGGCCATATTCTGGTTGATCAGTGCTTCTATATGCTTTAGGCGCGAGGCCATATCCTGGTTCTCGAGAAGTTTCATCGATTCGATGGCTATGGCACATGCCAGCGGATTAGCCATGAACGTGGGCCCGTGCATCAGCACTCCCGCTTCGCCGTTCGATATCGTGTCGGCCACCTCTTTTGTCGTCAGTACGGCACTCATTGTCAGATATCCCGCTGTCAGACCCTTGCCTATGCACATGATGTCAGGCTCCACTCCGGCATGTTCCCATGCGAAGAATCGGCCTGTGCGCCAGAAGCCTGTGGCTATTTCGTCGAATATCAGGTATACGCCGTATTCATCGCACAGACGTCGGGCTTCGCGCAGATATTGAGGATGGTAAAATTTCATTCCGCCCGCTCCCTGCACGATTGGTTCGAGTATCAGGGCCGCTATTTCGTCGTGATGATCTTTCAAGGTCGACTCAAGCTCCGATATGGCGCTGTCGTCCCATTCGCCGTCGAATTTTATGCGGGGTGATTCGACGAAGAATCTTATCGGTAGCGATGGACCGAATGCACCATGCATTCCCGTCACCGGATCGCATACGCTCATTGCGTTCCATGTGTCGCCGTGATATCCTGAGCGGGTGGTTACGAAGTTGGTCTTGCGGTGCGACCCATATTTCGACACAGCCGCCTGTACGGCCATCTTCATAGCCACCTCGACGGCCACCGACCCCGAATCGGCATAGAACACATTGTTTATCGACGGCGGTGCCACTCCAAGCAGCTTTTTGCCGAGTTCTATGGCCGGATCGTGGGTCAGTCCTCCGAACATCACGTGCGACATTCGCCCTATCTGTTCTATCGCCGCATGGTTTATCTGAGGATGGTTGTAGCCGTGTATGACGCACCACCATGACGACATTCCGTCGATTAATTCGCGTCCGTCGGCAAGTTTAAGTTTCACACCGTCAGCCGACACCACTTTATATGTCGGCAATGGATTTATGGTAGAAGTGTAGGGGTGCCACAGGTGTTGGCGGTCCCAATCATCGCTCAAATTCTGGAAATCAGTCACTGTTTCTATGTTTTTAGGCTGCAAAGTTAGCTTTTTATTCGCTAAATTCCATAGCCTGCCGTCGTCAGGCGGTCGATGTGATTGGGCATCACCTCCCTACTTCCATCGTACTGAGCATCTTGACGATGTTTTTAAGCGCATTTATATTGCGGGCGTTTACAGTTATATCGGGTGTCTTGCCGTCTTTACCGGCAATCCTGTACGACGGCCAGCTCGATATGCCGAAATATGACTCGACGGCATTCTGTTGATCTGACGGCAGATTGTAATGCACTACGTTATTGCCTTTGACGTTGAACTTGTCGATTACGTTGAGCCATGCTTCTTCCGGGCTATGGTTTGCCAGATAAACATACGCCATGTCATATTCCTGTAATGTTTCATACAGTTCGGCCGAGTGCGACAACGCCTCGCGGCATGGACCGCACCAAGTGCCCCAGAAGTCTATCAGGACAACCCTGCCTCTGAGGGGTTCAAGTATCTTTTCTATAATCTCTTTGCCGTCGGTCAGTCCGGTCAGATCCACCGGTTTTAGCGCGGTGGTGTCGTTGATTGCTTTCTGTTCGGCTCGGGCCTGCACCAATGCGACGTACTCGTTGTTCATCGATTCCACTGCATCGAGAACCATCGGAATCTTTATTTCCCTGCGGGCCATTTCGAGCATAGGTTCCGGCAAAGGTTGGGCCATATTGTTAAGATATGAAGAGAGTTCTTGCTTAAGCCACAAATCTCTCAAATCGGCCCGTGGAGCGAGCGAATCCAGTTTTGCCAGTCGATGTCGCAGGTCAATGGATTGCTCGATGTTAGTCAATAAGTTTTGTAATTTGCGGTTTTCTCTCAGTAGTTCGAAGATGTGCGCGTTAATCTGATTTACGGAATCGGCAATGGCCAACATTCGGGCGGTGTCGGTCTGAGCTTCGATGATGGGTTCCCAATGGTTGCGCAGGCTGTCAACACTGCACCATTGCCGCTTCGATTCTTCGTCGATGTCTGATTTTAATACTTCGGCGGTGACTTCCTCGCGTGCAATTGAGCTCGTATTCGTTATTCGGTCTTGTGTGAAGTCTTTGATAAATGCCGAATAGTAGAATCCTCCCAGCGTGATGGGTTGCGGTGGATTTGCGAAAAAGTGGTCATAGCCGAATGCCGACATCTCTTTGGTCAGGCCGCGGGGTGACAAATCGAATCTTGATTGGCCCAGCGAATAAGCAAAATTGTTGTCGATTACCGACGAGCTGACGCTCCGGAATCTGTCCGACAGCGTAGGCGTGGCGCGACATATAGAGTCAAGTTCGGCGTGGGCGCCATTCCATCGCTCAATGAAAGTCGTGAAATATTGGTCGTTGTCCATCTCGGGATACATATACTTGTCGAAACTTGCCCATGTCGGCGGATATATCGACAGTTCATTCTGAAGCCGTGCGTCACTCCCCATCCACAGCATTCTCCCCGTGTCGTAGTCGTACAGCAGGAAATATTTCTGGCCCGGCTCCAGCACCGTTCGGATGAACGTATGTACCCAGTCCATCGTTGCGAACGAAGTGTTGGCCAAAGGCATCGTTATGGCGAAAAATCCCAGCGAATCAATTTTCCCTGATCCTGTTGGTGAGCCAAATGAGCCCTCGCAGTTTATTTTGTAAAGCTCATTTTCCTTCCTCAGCCTTGCGGGCATATTTCTCAGCCAGCCTCGCACCGTGACCGATTCGCCCTTTGCATATCCGTTGTCACGCAACTTTCCGTACGAATCGGGGGTTGGATAAGGCTGAAGATTTTTCCCTTCCACCAGCGAACACACGTATTTCTTGCCGGCGATTACGAACGTCCTGCGCCCTTTCCTCCACTTCCCGACTTTCACCGTCAGCTGCTTTTCGCCGTCGGTTATGTCGAATTCCGACGATTTGTCGTCGGGCCGATTCCCGGCGTATTGCCACACTCTCCCGTCATAAATCACGCCTTCCGGATACACCCCTATGATCCAGTCGCCGCTATGGTCGTCGCGCCAGTCCGATTCCATTATCCGTGGGCGCACATAGTCGGGGTCCGATATCCCCTTTAGCGTATATCGCTTCTGCACCAGGTCGAAGCTCTGCACGTCCTTGGGCAGCGGCTCGAATCGCAGGGTTAATCTGTGTGCCGACCTGTCAGGCATGCGCAGTGTGTCGTTCAGTTCCAATCCATCCGCGTCGAGTAGCGCATAGCTTTTCCCGCCAACCTCCAGATGCACGTCGGGCCCCAGTCCGTACACATATTCCGGCCTGAACTGTGCCTCGGCTTCCACCGTAGTGCAACTGTCGTCAAACACCACTTTCATCACTTCGAGTCTTGGAGAAAATAACGGATTGAGATTATACGGGTTCTTGACGGTTATCGGGGGCGCCCATGTCTTATGCGGTTTTTTTGCCGGGTACGATTGTACGTTAGCCAGTAAAATTGAAATCATCAGAACGATAATGCGGGTCATAGCTTGTGTAAACTGAGATGGTTTATAAATACATTGCAAATATAAGCATATTTTATAATAAAACGAGTTTAAGGGCCGTTGTTGCGATAAAATCTTTTGTAAGAGCGTTTCAAGCTTCCGGATAGATTGGCTTTAGTGTTAAATGAGCATATCCCAATGATTTTTTAATGTTAATTTGTTGTGAAAAACTCAATTATTGCCTATCTTTGTTGTAAATAACGAAATAGTAAACCAATAATATCATGGATATAAAACGCAGATTTGATATTTTCGCGCGCATTCTCCTGTCGGCATTGGTGGCTGCAGGGTTGTGGTCGTGTCAAAGTGATAAAGACGATCCCGATGAAGGGCCCGATCCAGTGGTCGATGTGCCTGAAACCACTCTGGCCGATTTGAAGGCCGACCTCGATGCAGCCGTCCAGGCTTCCAAGAGGGTCAAGAGCATTTCGCCCGTAGTGAGCGGCAGCAAAGGCTGGAACATCGTGTTTTCCGACAACAGTAAAATAACCGTCCAAGGAACCGAAAACACAAAATCTCCGGTGGTGAGCCTAAATGGCGATAACTGCTGGCAGGTGACCTACGACAATGGTGCAACCTACGAAGTCCTGAAATACATCAATGGTTCGCCGGTGAAGTCGTTCGACGAGTCGTCGGGCGAAAGCGTGTTCGTGAAGTTGCAGACCAAATATCATGGCCGATACCTTTTTGAGATTTACCATATGTCCGACCCGACCAAAGTCGTGGCGCGTGTGGAGTCTAAGATTTCGTCAAGCTCCAAGGTTGCGCTGTTCGCTATGGTGGTCGACGACGTTTCGGGTATGGCCACGGTGATCACAAGCGACTTGCAATCCTACGATTTCACATTGTCCGACATTTCTCTTCGAAGCGCGGCCTTGTCTACGACATCACTGTCGCTTACGCCCGGTTCCACCGCCGAGCTCATTCTAAATATAGCACCCGCATCCATCCCTGTTAAGCTCGATGCTGTGGGTGATGCCTACGGCGTGTCGCTCATTGGTGAAAACGGTGCCGCTCCCGCCAACATCACGCTCGAAGCCATCACCCCCGTGGCCGATGCCCCGGGTAGCTACAAGTTGTTGATTAAGGACAGTGGGCGAAATAAAAATTACGCCGAAACCGTAGCCGTGAAAGTGGCCGATGCATACGGCACGGCGCTTGTCACCAATCAAGCCATAATCTATTGCGATGAGGGCAATGTCCTTATGTCGTTCACCGTTAATGGCGTCAAGGCTACGCGAGACGGTCAGAGCGACTGGCTGATTAAATTCGCCTATGGCACCGTTATGAAGACTAAAGTCGTCAACTTCGAAGTGTCCGAAGGCTCCACCGTGACCGTCGACGGCAAACAGCTCACCAGTGGCTCTTCTTCCGTCTCTTTCGACCGTCCGATAAATATGGTGGTGTCTAATGGCGGCAAAGCTCCTGACCGCAAATACGTCATCTACCCCCATTTCAGCGGTGTTCCCGTTCTCTATCTCCAGAGTCCTCGCTCCATATCCAGCAAGACGGTGTGGGTCGAAAACTGCACTATGCAGATTGGAAACGCCGGTGAATTCAACATCGACCTCGACAAGGTGCAGCTTCGCGGACGTGGAAACTCCACCTGGGGCTACCCCAAGAAACCCTACGCCATAAAGCTCGATAGCCGCACAAAGATTATGGGCATGCCCAAGCACAAACGTTGGGTGCTTCTCGCCAATTGGCTCGACAAGACAGTGATGCGTAATGCTCTGGCGTTCGAAGTGGCGCGCAATCTTGACGGAATGGCCTGGACTCCAAACGGCACATGGGTCGACGTTGTGCTCAACGGACAGTACATCGGCAACTATTATCTTTGCGAACAGATACGCGTCGACAAAAACCGCGTGAACATCGACGAGCTCACGACATCGCAAGTGTCGGGCGAAGCGCTCACCGGAGGTTATCTTATGGAACTCGACACCTATTTCGACGAACCCTACCGTTTCCGTAGTGCCGTAAAAGGCTTGCCCTTCAATCTGAAGTCGCCCGACGAAAACGTCCCCGGCGCGCAGATCAACTATATCACCAACTACGTTGGCAAAATCGAAGAAATTCTCTACAAGAAGAGCGACATCGGTAAAGGCGACATCTGGAACCACATCGACATGGACTCGTTCATCGACTGGTGGATTGTGAATGAAGTGGCACGCAACTGGGAGCCCAACCACCCCAAGAGCAGCTATATGCACAAAGCCCGCGGCGGACTTATGTATGCCGGCCCCGTATGGGACTTCGACTGGGCCACATTCCAGACTCAGCAGACTGAGTACACCAATGGCCCGCTAATTATCAAAGGTGCCATCTGGTACGACCGTCTCTTCCAGTATCCCGAATTCGTCGCTCGCGTAAAGGCGCGGTGGGCAAAGTGCAAGCCATTGCTCGATGCCATCCCCACTGAATTCATCGATGTCAACGCCGATAAGATTCGCGAGTCGGCCGAAGCCAATTCAAGCCTGTGGCCTATCAGCTCAGGCGTAAACACCGATTATCGCATGTCGTTCACAGCGGCCGTAGCTGCTATGCGCTCGTTCTACATCAACCGCATTGCCGAAATGGATAGGGCTATCAAAGCTCTCTGATTCAGCTTTTAAACCATAGTATGCCGGCTCCACGTCGTAAGGGTGGGGCCGGCATATTTGCATTTTTATGTTGCAGAGTGGCCCTTACCACAAAACTAATGTTTAACTTTGCACCATGGAACTGATGCAATCCTTGTTTATTGAGCATTCGCCGCTTCAGGCCGTGATTGTCATATCCGTCATCATCGCCGTAGGGCTGGGGCTCGGAAAGATTCGTATATGTGGCATATCGTTAGGTGTCACGTTTGTGTTTTTTGCCGGCATATTTGCCGGACATATCGGTTTGTCGGTCGACTCCGGGATGCTCAACTATGCTGAGAGCTTCGGACTCGTCCTATTCGTCTACGAGCTTGGCCTAAAGGTCGGGCCCGGATTCTTCAGTTCATTTCAGCGCGGTGGCATAAAGCTCAATATGATTGGCCTTGGGCTCGTGATGCTTGGCACACTGGTGGCAATTGGCTTTTCATTCCTCTGCCATGTGCCGATGGCCGATATGGTGGGAGTCCTCAGCGGGGCCACCACAAACACTCCTGCGCTTGGCGCGGCCCAGCAGGCCTTGCAGCAGATTGGTATTTCGGCAAACGGCGCAGCCCTTAGCTGTGCCGTCACATATCCCCTTGGCGTAGTAGGTGTCATACTCGCTATGGTGCTGATGCGCAAGTTGTTCGTCAGACCTGTCGATTTGAAGGTCGACGAGCATGAGGACGGCAATAAACCATATATTGCCACTTTCCGCGTCCATAATCCGGCCGTATTCCGCAAGAGCATCCGCGAAGCCGCCGGGCTCATACAGCCAAAGTTTGTCATTTCGCGGCTTTGGCGCAACGGCAAGGTGAGCATCCCTACGTCAGAGATTGTGCTTGAGGAAGACGACCGTCTGCTCGTGATTTCCACCGAAAAGGATGCTCCGTCGCTCACCGTTCTGTTCGGCGAGCAGGAGGCCGAGGATTGGAACCAGGAAAACATCGATTGGGACGCAATCGACAGCCAGCTGATTTCCAAACACATCGTAGTGAGCCGTCCTGAAATAAACGGCAAAAAACTCGGTTCGCTCAGGCTCCGCAATAATTATGGCATAAACATCAGTCAGGTGCTCCGTAGCGGTGTCAAACTTCTGGCCACTCCGAGCCTCGTGCTACAGATTGGCGACCGGCTAACCGTCGTTGGCGAGGCCCGCTCCGTCGAAAATGTCGAAAAAGTACTTGGAAATGCTGTCAGCGACTTGCGCGACCCCAATCTTGCCGCAATATTCATCGGCATAGTGCTCGGTCTCGTGCTCGGTTCCATTCCCATTGCCATTCCTGGCTTCTCCTATGCCATAAAGCTCGGATTGGCCGGTGGCCCCATAATTGTGGGCATTCTTATCGGTCGCTTTGGCCCGAGGTTTCATATGGTCACCTACACCACGCGTAGTGCCAATCTGATGCTTCGCGGCATCGGGCTGTCGCTATACCTCGCTTGCCTCGGACTCGATGCCGGTGCCGATTTCCTCGACAGCATTATGCGTGCCGATGGCGTTATTTGGATTGCGCTCGGATTCGTTATCACGTTGCTCCCGGTCGTGATTATGGGTGTTATGTCTATGCGTTTCTGGAAGCTCGACTTTGGCTCGACATGCGGCATGCTGTGTGGCGCTATGGCCAATCCTATGGCGCTCAATTATGCCAACGACACCATACAGGGCGATAATCCTGCCGTATGCTATGCTACGGTCTATCCTTTGGCCATGTTCGTCCGCGTGGTCCTGGCTCAGGTTCTTGTCATGGCCTTCATCTGACGGACGCTAACGCCCCTTATGCTTCGTCTTCGAAGTCCGAATCGTCCCAGTCGAAATCCCAGCCGTCGTCGGTGTATGCCTCTTCGGTGAATTTTGAAAGCTCGCGTCCCTCGCGTTTCGTTGGGCGCCCAAGTCCCTTGCGGCGGTCTACGAATCCGCTGATCTTCACTATCTCCAGCAAGTCGAGTTCGCTTTTGGGCGTAATGTTTTCCATGTACTCGGGCACGTGTTTGGCTCCCAGGCGGTTTTCCGTAAGAGCTATCACTCTGAACGAATACGTCACCGGCGGTTTCCTCACCTTTATCACATCGCCCGGCTTTATCGTGCGCGATGGTTTCACCACTGTGTCGCCCACGCTGACACGCCCTTTCTTGCATGCCTCGGTTGATATGGTGCGTGTCTTGAATATTCTCATCGCCCACAGCCATTTGTCTATGCGTTCTTCGCTCTTTGCCATATTCCGTGATGTTGCTTACTGCTGTCTACTTGTTGTTATACGTATTCATCGCTATCTGTATTCCCGCCAGGCAAAATGTCTTTATCGCCTCGATGGCCACGTCTATTCGGGTCGGGAGCATCTGGCGTTGGTCGAGGGTGAATGTTCCGAGCACGTAGTCTATCTGGCCACCGCGTGGGAAATCGTTGCCTATGCCGAATCTCAGTCGCGCATAGGCCGTAGTGCCAAGCATTGCGGCTATGTTTTTCAGGCCGTTGTGGCCCGCGTCGCTCCCCGACGGCTTTATGCGGATGGCGCCGAACGGAAGTGCCAGGTCGTCAACGAGCACCAGTATGTTGCTCGTCTCGATTCCTTCTTTCTCCTTCCAGTAGCGCACGGCGTTGCCGCTCAGGTTCATGTAGGTCGATGGCTTCAGCAAGGTCAGTTGCTGGTTTTTCAGGCGCATGTGGGCCACGTCGCCATAGCGTTCTGTCTCAAAAGAAATATTGGATGCCTTTGCAAAGGCATCCAATATCTTAAAACCTATATTGTGGCGGGTGTCACGGTATTCGTCACCGATGTTGCCCAATCCGACAATTAAATATTTCATTCGTTGTGTCAGTCGAATTTTTCGTCATTATTTTCCGGCGGTAGCCTGTGCGCCACGGGCGGCACGGGTCAACTGAACGGCACATACAACGGCGTTCTTGGCGTTCGTCAGTTCGAGGCCTTCGAAGTGGAGGTCGCCAATCTGGATGGTCTTGCCCAGGCCCAGGTTGTCAACGTTCACAACCACGCGTTCCGGTATGTTGGTGTAAAGTGCTTTAACTTTGATTTTCTTCATCGACAGCGACAGCTTGCCACCAGCTTTCACGCCTTCTGCGTGGCCTTCAAGCTGCACCGGAACTTCGATGGTCACAGGTTTCTTGTCCGATACTTCCAGAAGGTCGATGTGAAGGATGGTGTCCTTTACCGGGTGGAACTGGATGTCCTTGAGCACGGCCATGCGCTTTTCGCCGTTAACGTCGAGTTCGATAGCGAAGATTTCGGGAGTGTAGATGAGTTTGCGAACGGCTTCGTTGGTCACTGAGAGGTCGGTAGTGATTATGCCGCGGCCATTGCCGATTTCTACTATCTTTTCGCCCGGTTTCAATGTGCCGGCATAGGGAAGCGCTATGATTTCGCCGCCGTTAAGCACGACGGGGATTTTGTTCTCTTTTCTGATTGCTTTGGCTGCCTTCTTGCCGAGATCCGTACGGGGTTCGGCTGAGAGTTGGAATGTTTTCATCTCAATTGTTTGTTTTTTAATGTGTTACTCAAAATTAAGTTATTGTTCGCTTAATTTCCCATCACACGGATGCGAAAAATCGTCTGCAAAGTTACGCTTTTTTCCCAAATCGCGCAATTCCATTGTTTGATTTCTCTTCGAAGTTTCCTACTTTTGTGGCGGATTATCCACACCAAACCTAATATTAAACTCATTTTTTATGGAAAAGTCTATCTATTTAAGGTATATGGCCGTTGCCATTGCCGCTATGACAGTTTTGTCGGCCGGGGCGCAGAAAAAGTACCCCGAACGCGAAAAAATGACGCCCGGCATGTCCGAATACTGGACTCCGCAGCCTAAAGTCGTTACCCCCGGCAACATCCTCACCAACAGCGCTCCTTCCGACGCCATCGTTCTTTTCGACGGCACCGACCTGTCGGCTTGGCAGAGCCCTAATGGCGACCCCGCGGCTTGGGACGTTCACGATGGTGTGTTCACCGTAAATAAAAGCAAAGGCGACATCCTGACCAAGCAGAAATTCGACAACTTCCAGCTCCATCTCGAATGGTGCGTTCCCGAAAACATCACTGGTCAGAGCCAGAGTCGTGGAAATAGTGGCGTGTTTCTTCAGGATATGTACGAAGTGCAGATACTCGACAACTACGATAACGAAACCTACGTCAACGGACAAGCCGGCAGCATCTACAAACAGACTCCTCCATTGGTCAATTCCATGCGCAAGCCTGGTGAATGGAATGTATATGACATAATCTACACAGCTCCCGTGTTCAAGGAAGACGGCACATATCGCGTCCCTCCCACGGTCACCGTCATTCAGAATGGCGTAGTCCTTCAGAACAACACCACCATACTTGGCACTACTGAATACATCGGGTTCCCACGCGTAGTTAAGCACGGCGCCGGCCCTATACGCCTTCAGTCTCACGGCGACCCCAGCGAGCCTATAAGCTTCCGCAACATCTGGATTCGCGAACTCTGATTGAGTCCGAAATCTCGATTTTCATATCTTTCAAGTTCAAGCTTCCGGCAATCCACATCAGCTTTGCCGGAAGCTTTTTTGTGCGCTGTCGTCCATTGTCACACGATTTGTCGCATATTGTAACAATTCCGTAATATTTTTTCAAAT
>CAZRJT010000041.1:0-16542 GCA_964600585.1 uncultured Bacteroides sp. | reverse complement strand
CACTACGCCAATGCCGCAACGGACATCGAATTTGAGATGCCATTCGGATTCAAAGAAGTCGAAGGCATACACTCCCGCACCAACTTTGACCTGTCGCAGCACGAGAAATTCTCCGGCAAAAACATCAAATATTTCGACCCGGAATTGAACGAAAGCTACACGCCCTACGTAATCGAAACCTCAATAGGCGTCGACCGCATGTTCCTCTCGGTTCTTTGCTCAAGCTATGAAGAGCAGCAACTTGAAGGTGGTGACAAACGAGTCGTCCTCCACCTGCCGGCTCCCGTAGCGCCGGTGAAATGCGCAGTTATGCCTCTGGTCAGAAAAGACGGACTTCCCGAAAAGGCTCGTGAAATCGTGAACGACCTTAAATTCGACTTTGCCACCCGATACGACGAAAAAGATTCAATCGGCAAACGCTATCGCCGTCAAGATGCTATCGGAACGCCGTTCTGCATCACAGTCGACCACCAGACACTCGAAGACAACACCGTAACACTCCGCGAACGCGACTCGATGGAGCAGACGCGTGTAAACATCAGCGATTTGCACAAACTGATACACGACCGCGTAAGCATCACTTCGCTACTCCGCAAACTCGGATAAACACACAAATTAACATATAATGAAACACATCTCATCAATACTCATAGCTATTGTAGTTGCACTATCATTAAGTTCGTGCAACTACAACTCGCTCGTCGAAAAGCAACAATCGGTAGAGCAAGCTTGGGCCGAAGTAGAGAACCAATATCAACGTCGTGCCGACCTGATACCTAATCTGGTCAACACCGTGAAAGGATATGCTACGCATGAAAGCTCGACGCTCGAAAAAGTTACTGAAGCACGCGCAAAGGCCACATCTATAAACATATCGCCTGAAGACCTGACCGAAGAAAACCTGGCGAAATTCCAACAGGCTCAAAATGAACTGTCGGGCGCGCTAAAATCACTGCTTGCCGTAACCGAAGCATATCCCGACTTGAAGGCAAACGAAAATTTCAAGGATCTGCAGGTCCAGCTTGAAGGCACTGAAAACAGAGTGGCAACAGCTCGTGGACGATTCACCGAAGCCGTAGCTGCTTACAACACTGCCATCAAGAAGTTTCCCACGGTAATCTATGCCAGTTGGTTCGGCTTCGAATCAAAGCCCCAGTTCAAAGCTGACGCCGAAGCCCAGAATGCGCCAAAAGTTGAATTTTAATCCACAATTAGCAACATATGAAACGAACTCCTATAATATTCGCCGTAATAATCATATTTTTAGTATTATGCGGATGCCATAAGGAAAGTATCTGGGAAGCCTATGAAAACTGGCGCATAGACAACAACAGATGGTATGTCGAACAAACCCAAAAGAAAGGCGATTATGGCGAACCGTATTACACAAAACTCCAGCCTTCATGGTATCCTACATCGGGAGTCCTAATAAAATACCTGAACGACCGGTCGCTCACCAAGGACAACCTTTCGCCTATGCTGACAAGCTATGTCGACGTGAAATATAAAGGCGAACTATACAATGGAATGCCATTCGACTCATCATACGTCAACACTGAATTCGGCGACAGCATATACCGTTGTCAGGTTTCATCAAACATAACAGGATGGCAACTCGCATTGTGCAACATGCACGTTGGCGACAGTTGCGAGCTAATCATCCCCTACCCTCAGGCATATGGCGAAGAAACCGTAGGAATAATCCCCCCCTTCTCGGCCTTGAAATTCACAGTCAAGTTAGTCGATATATATATTTACGAAGGGAACGAATAACGAACCTAATACCTCACCGCTATAATACCGAAACATCCTAACCGACGTTTCGGTATTTTTATATCACACATCGACCATACACCGCTCAAATCCCTTACAAATCATCTTAAATTTAGTTTATCTGATATTTTTTTGTTATTTTTATTTGCCATTTCAATAATAATACCTAACTTTGCGTCAGAAACAATGACAAATCAGGTATGCATCTAAATTTAAACAATAAGTATTGGTGGCGTCTCCGGAACAATTCGGCGATGCTTCTTCATTGTGCCCTTGCATAACACTATAAAGTAAATATTCTGTAATCACATATATGAGCCGCCGATTAAAAATCGGCGGCTCATTCTTTATAATAAAAACAATATGTCAGACAAAATCAATCAATCTCACGTTCTTCCGGTAGACGACAATGGCTACTATGGTCGATTCGGAGGAGCTTACATCCCGGAGATTCTACACCGAAATGTAGAAAATCTTAAAGCGGCCTTTTATGACGCTATAAACGATGAAAAATTCAATGCTCAATTCAGAGAGCTTATGCGCGACTACGTGGGACGCCCTTCTCCTCTTTATCGAGCAACAGCGTTGAGCCGTCATTATGGCACCAACGTCTATCTGAAGCGTGAAGACCTCAACCATACCGGAGCCCACAAGATAAACAACGCCATTGGTTCGGTGCTACTTGCCAAACGAATGGGAAAGACTCGCATAATAGCAGAGACCGGTGCCGGGCAACACGGAGTAGCCACAGCAACAGTTTGTGCACTTGCCGGACTGAAATGTGCCGTATATATGGGAGCCACAGACATAGCACGCCAACAGCCAAACGTGCAGCGAATGAAAATGCTTGGAGCAGAAGTTGTGCCGGTGACATCGGGTAACAGCACATTGAAGGATGCCACCAACGAAGCCATCCGCGACTGGTGCTGTAATCCGGCCGACACGTTCTACGTCATCGGAAGCACCGTAGGCCCACATCCCTACCCAGAAATGGTAGCCCATTTCCAATCGGTGATAAGCGAAGAAATAATGTGGCAGCTTGAACAACAGATCGGACGCTCCCACCCCGATTATGTGATTGCTTGTGTAGGAGGGGGTAGCAACGCCGCAGGTGCATTCTATCATTTTATCGACAACCCGAATGTGAGACTCATCGCAGCCGAAGCTGCCGGTAAAGGCATAGACTCCGGTGAAAGTGCAGCTACAATCCAATTAGGCAAAGAAGGAATAATCCACGGTGCACGCACGTTGGTGATGCAAACGCCTGACGGACAAATCGTCGAGCCATATTCCATATCTGCCGGACTCGACTATCCCGGCATCGGCCCGCTCCATGCATTTTTGGCCGACTCAGGGCGCAGCGAAGTGATAGCCGTAACCGATGCCGAAGCCTTGAACAGCGCTATGCGCATCACTCGTACCGAGGGTATAATTCCCGCACTCGAAAGCTCACATGCGCTTGCCGTGCTCGACAAGAAAAGATTCAACCCAGACGACGTGGTGGTGATAAATCTATCCGGACGAGGCGATAAAGACCTTAACACTTACCTTCAGCATATCGATTTAGTATAATATCTGATTCAACCTTAATATGAGAATGTTTATGAAACAGAACATCCAATCCGAGACGGCCACCATTCCCGCAGACCTGGAAACCCCTGTCGGGATATATCTTAAGATACGCGACATCTTTCCTCAGTCGGCACTATTGGAAAGTAGCGACTACCACACCTCCCAAAACAGCATCTCTTATATCGGCGTGGAGCCGATAGGATCATTCAAAGTTGCGGGAGAAAACATCACCGAAACTTATCCAGACGGCACAATACAAATCACACCAATTACAAATGACGCAGATGTAATAGAGAAGTTGCACAAATATATGTCCAACTTCGAAATAGAAGCCAGCCATAGTAATCCGAACGGCCTGTTCGGTTATACTGCATACGATGCCGTAAGATACTTCGAAAGCGTGAACATCACAAAAAGGCGCACAGAGTTCAGTGACATACCCGACATCCTTTATGTGCTTTACCGCTATGTGATAATGGTGAACCATTACAAAAACGAGATGACGATAATAGAGAATCGCCTTCCCGGACAACCCTCGGAAATCAACGAGCTCATATCGCTAATACGCAATCACAACGTAGCCCAATACCCGTTCAAAGTATCAGGGCCGGCCACATCCTCCATCAGCGACGAACAGTATTGCGAAATGGTGAAAAAAGGAATAGCCCATACCCTCCGCGGCGACGTATTTCAAATTGTGCTTTCGCGCCAATTCTCCCAGAAATTCACAGGCGATGAGTTCAACGTGTATCGTGCACTCAGATGCATAAATCCGTCGCCCTATCTATTTTACTTCGATTTCGGTGCATTCCGCGTATTCGGGTCGTCGCCTGAAACTCATCTGCGCGTAAGGGGCCACAACGCATATATCGACCCGATTGCAGGAACTTTCAAACGCACGGGTGACGACGCAAAAGACCATGAACTCGCAAAAGCCCTGCTCGCCGACGAGAAGGAAAACGCTGAACACATTATGTTGGTAGACTTAGCTCGAAACGACTTAAGCCGAAGCGGCGGAAAAGTAAGCATCGAATTCCTGCGCCAGATACAATTCTATTCCCACGTGATACATATGGTGTCACGAGTGAAAGCCGAACTGCCTAAAGGCACCGACATCTATCGATTGTTTGCCGATACGTTCCCGGCCGGAACACTGAGCGGCGCTCCAAAAGTCAGAGCGATGCAATTGATTGATGAAATCGAGCCACATAACCGTATGATATATGGCGGATGCATTGGATTCATAGGATTCAATGGCGATTTAAACCAGGCGATAACCATACGCAGCTTCCTTTCCTACGGCAATACGCTCTACTCTCAGGCCGGAGCCGGCATTGTGGCACGCTCTGTACCTGAAAATGAATTGATGGAAACCAACAACAAACTCGGAGCCTTGAACAATGCAGTGATTTATGCTGAACGTTTCGGACATTAAACATCATACGACTATGAAAATTCTACTACTTGATAATTACGATTCATTCACCTACAATATAGTACATGCCTTAAAAAGCATAGGAATGGAACCCGACGTGGTTAGAAACGACAAAATAGCACTTGACGACATTTATATTTATGATAAAATAATCGTGTCGCCAGGGCCAGGCATCCCATCCGAAGCCGGAATATTGCCAGATATGCTCAAAAAATATGCCGATAAAAAAAGCATCCTCGGCGTGTGTCTCGGCCATCAGGCGATAGGCGAACGATTTGGAGCAAAACTTCAGAATCTCTCATCGGTATATCACGGAATTCAGACACCGATAAATATTCTCGACACAGACGATTATCTGTTTGCCGGACTCCCCCGGAACATCCAGGTAGGGCGCTATCACTCATGGGCCATTGACACTGACGGCTTTCCCGAATGCCTTAAGATAACGGCAACCGACGACAAAGGAGCCATAATGGCCATTCGACATCGGGAATACGATGTAAGAGGAGTTCAGTTCCATCCTGAATCCATTCTTACACCTGACGGCATTAAAATTCTGACCAACTGGGTAAATCACTAATATTGCGAACTTATGAAAAATCTATTGTATAAAATGTTTGAGCACAAGAATCTGACACGCGAAGAAGCTCGCGATGTGCTCTTCAACATTGCCGATGGACACTACAACGACTGCCAGCTATCGGCTTTTATGACCATATTCCTGATGCGCAGCATTACAACCGACGAACTCGCCGGATTCCGCGATGCGATTCTCGAGCGCAGAAATCCCGTGGATTTCGGTGACATAAAAGCAATCGACATCGTAGGCACCGGTGGTGACGGAAAAAATACCTTCAACATATCCACATGCTCATGTTTCGTAGTAGCCGGCACCGGACGAAAAGTCGTTAAACACGGCAACTATGGCGCAAGTTCTATTTCTGGAGCATCGAATGTGCTTGAACAACACGGCGTCAAATTCACCGCCGACCTCGACCGTCTGCACAAGTCATTAGACGATAGCGGCGTATGCTATCTGCACGCACCATTTTTTTCACCAGCGCTGAAAAGCGTGGCGCAGGTTCGCCGCAACTTGGGCGTCCGCACTTTTTTCAATATGCTCGGTCCGCTAGTGAATCCGATGATACCAAAACATCAACTCCTTGGGGTGTATAATCTCAAACTTATGCGTCTGTACAATTACATAGCTCAAAACGAAGGCATCAACTGCACGATAGTACATTCGCTCGACGGCTATGACGAAGTGTCGCTTACCTCCAATTTTAAAGTTTCATCATCGGACGGCGAGCAGCTTTATACGCCGGAACAAATCGGATTTTCAACGATTGAACAAGCCGAACTGTCAGGTGGTGAAACACTGGCCGATGCAGCCGCCATATTTGACAATGTGCTTAACAACCGGGCAACCGACGCTCAGAAAAATTGCGTAATAGCCAATTCGGCATTTGCCATACGCACCCTCGACCCGGAAGTGTCGCTTGAAGAAGCCATTAAGCAAGCCACACATTCAATCGAATCGGGCAAAGCACTTGACTGCTTCAACAAATTCATTAGCGTAAACGCATAAAAGCATATAATCACAATATGTCAACTTACAGTAACATATTACGACGTATCATCGAAGCAAAACGGCAAGAGATAGCGGCATCGAAAAACTCACTTTCCGCCGAATTATTATCTGATATTGCAAATGCCTCGACGCGTACCCCCCTCTCAATGAAGAAGGCATTATCGGTACCGCAACCATCGATAATAGCGGAGTTCAAACGTCGCTCGCCATCAAAAGGCGAAATAAATACGACAGCAATGCCCGCTAAAGTCGTAGCCGATTACCAGACCGGCGGAGCAGCGGCATGCTCAATTCTTACGGATACGCCATTTTTCGGAGGCGCACTGACCGACCTTGCCATTGCCCGTGCAAACACCTCTTTGCCGCTTCTCAGAAAGGACTTCGTAATTGATCCATATCAAATCGACCAAGCCTTAATATACGGAGCAGACGCCATATTGCTCATCGCCTCTGCATTATCAGGCGATGAGATAGGTTGCCTGGCTGAATATGCCCATAGCCGCAAACTCGAAGTGCTGCTTGAATTGCATTCGCCGGATGAGTTATCGAAATATACCGTCGAGGCTGATATGGTGGGCATAAACAATCGCAATCTCAACACATTTGCCACCGACCTGAATGCATCAACCGAAATGGCCAAGCTATTGCCGCAAGCTGCGATAAAAGTAGCTGAAAGCGGCATCAAGACATATCACGACATAGAGATGCTTTCAATGGAAGGATATGCGGCATTCCTGATAGGAGAAACATTTATGAAAACGGCAGACCCCGGCCTCACCCTAAAGCAATTCATCTATGGAAATGAATGACCGACCTCCGCGCCACAGCGAAATGCTGATAAAAGTCTGCGGTAATTGCATAGCCGACAATATAGCTGACGTCGCATCGCTGACTCCTATGCTTATGGGGTTCATATTCTATGAGCCTTCTCCTCGAAGCGCAATCGGACTCGACCCCAAAATCGTTTCGACATTGCCGCCATTCATCCGTCCCGTAGCCGTATTTGTAAACGAGACAGAAAAAACCATTTCGGACACAGCCACACGCTATGGAATCAAAATCGTACAGCTTCACGGCAACGAATCGCCCGAACTCTGCAAATCACTAAAAGCAAAAGGATTCGTTGTTTTCAAAGCCATCGGAGTATCTGATGACACTGATTGGAGCGAAATAAAAAAATATTCCGATAGCGGTGTGGATCTGTTCGTATTCGACACGGCCACACCAACCTATGGCGGATCGGGCAAAAAATTCAATTGGAACCGCCTCGAATCATATCATCTTTCAACGCCTTATCTTCTCAGCGGAGGGATCGGACCCGACGATGTTGACAATATCGTGGATGCAATGAGACCGAGAATGGCCGGCATAGACATTAATAGCCGATTTGAATTATCGCCCGGCGTAAAAGACATATCTACACTAACCCATTTTATACTTTCACTACGAAATTTCAATGAAAATGAATCGCCTACAACACCTTTTTGGGAACAAAACAAATAATTTACTGTCGGTTTATTTCACGGCCGGCTACCCTACCCTTGATTCCACTGCTGAAATAATAAATACGCTCGACAATAAGGGAGCCGATATGATTGAAATCGGCGTACCATTCTCCGACCCGATGGCCGACGGACCCGTAATACAGGAAAGCAGTTCACTGGCATTGCGTAACGGTATGACACTCAAGCATCTGTTTACACAAGTCGCTGAAGCCCGTATCAAATCGCCCGACATACCGCTAGTGCTTATGGGCTATCTTAATCCATTCATCCAATTCGGCATAGAGAACCTATTCAATGCTTGCCAACAAGCCGGCATCGACGCACTCATCATACCAGACCTGCCATTTGCCGAATATATGGCCGAATTCAAAGCATTAAGCGACAGCTATGACATTCCCGTGATAATGCTGATAACTCCGGAGACTTCAACCGAACGCATCCATCTGATTGACAACAATTGCAATGGATTCATATATATGGTGTCGGCAGCAGCTACAACCGGCATCCGCAAGCAGTTCTCTAAAGAGCAATATGACTACTTCAACCGCATCGATGGGCTGAAGCTCCGCAATCCACGTCTAATCGGCTTCGGAATCTCAAACAAAGAGACATTCAACGATGCTTGCACCTACTCGTCAGGAGCCATCATAGGCTCATATTTCATAAAATGCCTCAAAAGCGAACCAACCATAGAAAAAGCTGTCGACAAACTTATGTCGATTAAAGAATCCTGAAAACATTCAATGGCCGTTGAGGATAAGGTTAATGGCAAAATCCAATATTGTGTCATGGCCATCCAAAGCCTCGACGGCATCCATATCAACAGCACAACCGGGGGAAGGCTCAACGCCGAATTCAGTCGGATTTCCGTTTGCATCCAATATCGGACAAGCTGAAAACCTAAGACCCCAGCCAATGGGGAGTTCAGAACTGTATGGCATTCCGCTTCCACCCCCGGTAGTAGCGCCGACTACCGTGACACCAGGAAGGAGCTTCATTATCGAGACGAAATTGTTGGCTGCACTATACGTGCTACGGTTGGTAAGCACCACCACGGGCTTGCCCCAATAGAAATGGCCTTGCCCGACAGGATCGCAATAGTAGGCATAGGGCTCGGAGAAATCATCATGCCCGGGCCCTGTCTTATGTATTATATATCCCAAAAGTGTTCTCTCCTTCACGAACCGACACACCAAATCCTCAACATTGGTGAGATCGCCACCACCATTGTCGCGAACGTCGAATATCAGAGCCTGAGCAAGATTAAAGTAATTCAGCACATAGTCAATGTTGCCCGGACCAAGTCCGGATGCAAAAGTTGAATAATGTATGTAACCTATGTTTTCCGGCAGCAGACCATATTCAAATGCCCCCAACGAACGATAGTTAAAATTGAAATAATGTTGCTCAATCAGGCGTGAATCATAATTCTGAGGATAGTCGCTCCACCACTTACGATAATAAGACGTGGCAAACGGGGCCGACAGATTGGTGTGTCCGTCGCGCAATTCGTCAAGCATCGAGGCACATACCGCAAAGAGTTCTTCACGAGTCATACCATCGCCAATACGCGCAGCATATTTGGCATGCACAGCATCCCAATCAACATTTTTTTCATCAAAGAAGCAATAATGCCGGTCAATTTCCGACCAAAGAGCCTCGAAGTTGCCACGCGCATCATTAGCATATTCATCAACGCCTCTACACGAAATCTGCAACGACAATATAGCTGTTAATAAAACTGCCTTCTTCATAATCAATAAATAGCTGAAATTATACGGGCCTTGCCCAATAAGGACGCTTTGCGCCGGTCAATCGAAAGCCATTCGCCCGACACACCGATTACGACACGATGAGAATAAAGATTGGTCGTTAAGTTGTTAATGCGGGTCGACAGTATGTCGCCGGCATATCCAATGCGCAATGCCGTGGCGCCAAAATGCAAATCGACTGTCAGCAGATTCTTGAAACTAAAATAATTGCCAATCCATGCACAGTGTGCAAGTCCGGAGCGATTGCCCAAATAAATCTCATAATACAGCTCACCATATTCAGGCGAAAAGAATGCACCTACAACAGGCAACGTCGGCTGATAGCGGAGTGTCACAGGCAGTGACGCTATTTTCAGATTCCAGGCCGCATAACCGGTTATTCCTGCCAATACTGATGCCTTAGCCGCGGCAGGATTGTTACCATTGCGCGGAGCATATACACATCCCAGGTCTAGGGCAGCAGCCCCTCCAGCACCAACATATAAGCCATCTGACATCATCCACCGGCGCATCATAGCCCAGGAATAGTCGACACCCCAATACCACATCGTGGCATTTCCTGCCGGATTATGAGTGCGGTAGACGGTGACACCACCCAACATCTGCATCACCCACCGTTCGGGGTCGAATTTCATAGCCTGTAAACGTTCATATCCAAGCTTCAATGACGTGCCTGAATATTTCAATGGCGATAAATACGTATCGGTAATGTGGGCACCTCCAACCTGAAACGTATATGATGCAGCCACGGGGCGTAGCACTTCATCGCCAGTCGGTTCAGAAGCGTTGCCCACTGCAAAAAAAGCCACGATAGCCACAAACGCAATCGCAATTCGCCTTATGCCATCAGAATATACGCTGCTGCCCTGTGATTTCATCGCGCACTTCATCATCAGATTTTTCTTCTATTTCATCGGATACAAGCGGTTCGTCAATTACCATTCCGTCGTCATCGGACGGTTCAACGACTTCCTCATTCGGCTCAATCTCCTCAATGCACTCAACGGCATAAGTTGTCAGGCGCTTACCTTTCGCCTTATATGATTTCACCCCAATGAACGAGGCGGCATCGACCGTCATCGAACCGCGGAACGAATCGCCTCCGCCAAACGTGATTTTAAATCTGGCTCCGGGAGCATCGGAGATGGCAACCATCGACGATTTTTCGTTTTCGCCAATGAAACTCTGATGTTTCTGCGTTGGCTCGAACACAAACCGCTTGATGTAGGGATAGCCCTGATCGGCATCATTAAGCACCACCGACCATATATGTTTAGGGCGCAAGCGTTCGATGCGGAGTATATTGTCCTCGTAGTGATTTGCCACGTCAAACGACGTGGTATAATATTGTCCGTTATTGAGAATCACCAACACCTGGTCGTCAGGACCAAATTCACCAAGGTAGTTTCCGCGTCCGTCATAATTAAGTCGCAACACGTCGGGGTCGAACCACACCTGGCGCCCTCCAAGGGTGGAGCGTCCTTTCTCCTTGAGAGAGAATCGATGCACTTCGTTCTTGGTAACGATGTTGCCCTGTGCAGCCTTACCCTTTATAGCCAACTCACTGAAATCGACATCGAACTGCAACGCCTTAAGTCGGGGCTTCGGTTTAAGCGTAACTTTAACCACTTCGGCCTCGCCATTAGGATTAGCACTGAACCACATTATCTTGGAACCTTTAAGACCTTGAGTCAGATTATATTCCTTATCGCGAGTGACACCGGTGACGTTGAATCGCTTCATAAAATATATGCCACCTTTGCCATTCTGATAGATAACATTATAGATGGTACGTAAGTCATTGCGCTTAAACACATTGACATAGAGCAGATCCTTGCCGACGAACATTTTTTCCTGCACCTTGACCACCTTGTAACGGCCATCCTTATAGAACAGAATCAAATCATCCAACGAAGAACAGGTGAAGAGCGGTTCGTCCTTTTTCAGCGCGGTGCCTATGAATCCTTCCTCGCGATTGATATACAATCGTTCGTTAGCCTCGGCCACGTTGGCAGCTTCGATATTGTCGAAACTGCGAATCTGGGTGTGGCGCGGGTAGGCATCGCCATATTTTTCCTTAAGGCCTTCATACCACTCGATAGTGTACTGGGTGATGTTGTCGATACGTTTCTGGAGGGCTTCTATTTCCTGGTTGTATGCGGCTATCTTCTCTTCGGCCTTGGCGGCATTATAACGGTGGATACGCTTCATCGGAATCTCTTCCAACCGCAGCATATCGTTATCGGTTAGGTCGCGCACCAGCTTAGGCAACCACGGCTCAAAACGCTTGCGAATATGGGCAAATGCAGCTTCCTGATCAATGCTGGTCTCATATTCGTGGTCTTTATAGATGCGCTCTTCGATGAAGATTCGCTCCAACGAAGCGAAATGAAGAAGTTCGAGCGTCTCGCTCTTCTTTATCTCAAGCTCGGCCTTCAAAATATTGCGAGTGGACTCCACGTTACGCCGAAGGACATCGCTAACTCCGAGGAAATGCGGCTTGTCGTCATATATCACGCAGCAATTTGGCGAAATGGGAACTTCACAATCGGTGAATGCATACAGGGCGTCAATAGCTTTGTCGCTCGATGTCCCTGGCTGAAGATGGACAAGAATCAGAGCCTTGTCGGATGTATTGTCATCGACTTTCTTAATCTTGATCTTGCCTTTTTCGTAGGCTTTGAGAATCGAATCAATCAGAGTGCCGGTAGTAAGCCCATAAGGGATTTCGGTTATTGCCAACGTTTTGTTGTCGAGCTTCTCAATTTTAGCCCTTATGCGCACCTTACCCCCCCGGGCACCATCGTTATATCGCGAGACATCGATGTAACCACCTGTCACGAAATCGGGGTAAAGCGTGAAACTTTCACCCTTCAGATATGCGACGGCCGCATCGAGAATTTCATTGAAATTATGAGGCAGTATGAGCGACGACAGACCGGCGGCAATACCGCCCACACCTTGAGAAAGCAGCAGCGGATATTTTGCCGGAAGCGTGACGGGCTCCTTTGCGCGCCCGTCATAGCTCATAGTCCAGTTTGTGACTTTCGGATTATAGAGCGTGGCCAGAGCGAACTGCGAGAGGCGAGCTTCGATATATCGCCCGGCGGCTGCCGAAGCTCCGGTCAGGACATTACCCCAGTTACCCTGCGTCTCGATGAGCAAATCCTTCTGTCCGAGCTGAACCAATGCGCCATAAATCGAAGCATCTCCATGTGGGTGATATTGCATGGTATTGCCTACGATATTCGCCACTTTGATGAATCGTCCATCGTCGAGAGTCTTCATAGAGTGGAGGATTCGTCGTTGCACAGGCTTAAGGCCGTCGTCGATATGCGGAATCGCTCGGTCGAGAATGGTGTATGACGCGTAATCAAGATACCAACTCTGGAACATTCCGCGCAACTGGTGCCGAACGACGTCGTCGCTAAGGTCAACCAACATCGACGAAAAGCCGCCTTCGGTAGCGGCGTCTTCGTCGTCATCTATCTCTTCGGGAGTATAATCGTCGTTCATATGCTCAATATCGGGATTTCTACAAAAGTAGTCATTTTTTTGCAATTATCCCAATCATCGTGCGCGGATAGTTCATTTTTAGAGCCATACGATCAACACACCCGCTCACTTCAACGCCTTGTATACTTCGTTTAGCACAGCCGTGCGTGGACTCAACTCAGAAAAGGCTGCATTATGCCGCGAAGGGTGGACACGATTAGATAAAAACACGTATATCAATTTGTTGTCGGGGTCGACCCAGAAACAAGTTCCGGTGAAGCCCGTATGGCCAAATGTGGCAGAAGGGAGCCCTATGTCGGCCATACTCTGCAACCGTTTGGCCATATCGAACCCGAGCCCACGCTCGCCCGATGCGCTGTAAGTGTGCAAAAATTTGTCGACAGTGCCTTGTTTCAAGATACGCTCACCACCATATTCACCACCGTTAAGCCACATCTGGCAGAGCTTAGCAATGTCGAGCGCATTGGCAAACAGCCCGGCATTTCCTTGAACGCCACCAGAAAACGCTGCTATCTCATCGTGAACGTAGCCTTTGAGCATCTGTCGACGCAGAAAACCGTCGTTTTCAGTTGGCACAATCTTTTCAGCCTGCCAATATGTGAGTGGACGATATCCGGTGTGATATGCGCCCAATGGGGCAAACACCTCAGTGTCGACCCATTGATCCATCGACACACCAGTAAGATTCTCGACCATATTCATCAACAGGCAAAAATTCAGGCAGCTGTAACGGTAACGCTTCGACAACAGCGGCACGTCGTAAATGCGATGCATGACAGTGTCATAGGCTGCAGTCCCGACATAAATCCCTTTTGCCACCTCGACATCGAAATCGGCCGATTCCTTAGCAGCAGTGATGTCGGAACGCAGACGGGCGTTGCGATTGCCGTACATATTATTGTCGATTTTCAAAGTGTATTCGCCTCCGGGACGCCGCTTGGTGAGCGGCGGAGTGAATGACTCTTCATCAACCATAATGCGATACATAGGCAACGACGCAGGGAGCCCCGACTCATGCACGAGGAGCTGCCGAACGGTAATGGCCTCCTTGTCGGTGCCCTTCAACTCAGGGATGTGGGATGAAATCTTATCGTCGATGTCGAACAGACCTTCGTCGTAGGCTTTCATAATGCCTGAAATCGTGGCCGTAGCCTTAGTCATAGACGCAATGTCGTAGATTGCATCGGCATCGATGCGAGGAGAACCGGAAGAGTAATCGAAATTGCCAAACGATGCATCGACAACCACATCGCCCCCTTTGGCCACAATCACCTGGCAACCGGGGAAAGCTTTTGCGGCAATGGCAGCAGAAACAACCGAGTCGATAGATGCGTAGATCCGCGGGGAAAATCCGGCTTTTGTCGCCGAGACAAATCCAAGTCGATTTTTGGATAAAACAACCCCGGTGCCGGCAGGAGCGACATTCTTCACGTTTACCGGAAATCGACCATCGACCTTTATTCCGCCAAAGAGAGCCTGGGCGGCATATTTACGAAGCGCAGGGGTGTCGTCGTACGCGGCCACCAATGTATGCGACTGCCCCACAGAAGGGCCGAATTTACCCATCTTATAGGGATTCACAAAAAACACCGGGACGAGATTGGACGTCGCAGCCGCCACTTTTGCATAGGCCGAACGGGCCCATTGGGCATCGGAATATACTCCGACAATGACAATGTCGGAGTTGCGGACATCGGCGAGCAGCGCGGGTGGCACTTCGGCCGACTTAACCGACCGGGAGTCGACACGGGCATATTTACCACAATACTCGGAGAACAGGTTGTCGGCATCAGCGCCGATGTTTACAACAAGGATTTTGCGAACGCCCAGATCGCTCAGAGGCAACAGATTGTTTTTGTTGTATACCACAGTGATCGAGGCCTCGGCGAGACGTTCGTTGACCTCATCAGCTTCGGGAGAATTGATGCGTTGCTTCAATCCGGAAACGACAGCAGGTTTATACGACGAAAGCCCTAAAGCATATTTGGCAGAGAGCATTTTGCGACAACGGGCGTCGATGTCGGCCTGTGACAACCGTCCCTGACGGACGGCAGCCAACACGGCGTCGATGTCGGTTCGTGGCGAAGCAGAGCCGAGCAACACGTCGGCACCGGCACGAAGCGCAGACACACAATTGTTTTCGCTGCCGGAGACAGCACCTTTCATTGCCAATGCATCGGTAAATATCAGTCCTTCGAAACCCATACGGTTGCGAAGGAGCCCTGTGGTGATTTCATGAGACAACGAAGCGGGCTTCCCGGACGGGTCCAATGCCGGCACATTAAGATGCCCAACCATAATGCCCGACAACCCAGCGTCGATAAATGACTTGAAGGGGAGCAAATCGACTTGCTGCATCATCTCAGCCGAATGGTTGACGGTGGGGAGCTCCTTATGAGAATCGGCGGAAGTGTCGCCATGTCCTGGGAAATGCTTTCCAACGGCCATCACGCCTCCGGCCTCAAGGCCTTTGGAATATGCGGTTCCCAAGGCCGCCACGCGTTCGGGGTCTTCTCCAAAAGAACGATAGCCGATTACGGGATTGGACGGATTGGAATTCACATCAAGCACGGGAGCGAAGTTGACATGGATGCCCATCTGACGGCATTCACGAGCCACTTCCCGGCCATACTCATATAGAGTCTGAGGGTCGGCCACTGCACCAAGCCCCATATTATAGGGAAACCGGGGCGCATCTTCGACTCTCATCGACAAGCCCCATTCGCCGTCAAGAGTGACCATAAGGGGCACCAGAGAAACGGACTGGGCATAGTTGATGAGCGAAGCATAGCCATCGATTGTGCCTTTTCCGAGCAAAATGCCACCGACATGTTCGTTTCCTACCATTTTGTCGAGCTGTGCCCTACCCGACTCATTGTCAAATATGTCGAGACGTGGAACAAACAGCTGAGCCACACGGTCGCGCTCAGAGAGGGTGGCCATAACCGAATCGACCCACCGTGTCATAGCGGGCGAATCGGGCAAACGGAGAACCGATGGAGTTTTATCGGCTGAGGAAGGCTGTTCGTATATAAGGCCAACGGCAAAAGCCATCAGCAAAATTGCAATTTTCAACTTCATAATTACCGGGTTGTGTTTTATGACTACGAAGGTAATGATTTATACCACCATAATCAAGAATTGCAGATTTTTTTATAAATACAACTACACGGACAAAGCTAAAAAAGACTATCAATCAACGCATTGACACAAATATGCATTTTCAGATATTTAACAATGCGAAAAAATAAGCGGTTTTTATTTTGTAGTTTCACAAAATCACATTACCTTTGCAGTCGAAAATCGCCAACAGGCGATAGCCAAACAAGGCTCCTTAGCTCAACTGAATAGAGCATCTGACTACGGATCAGAAGGTTA
>CAZRJT010000040.1:9763-16599 GCA_964600585.1 uncultured Bacteroides sp. | reverse complement strand
GCACCCATGCCGTGGTAGAGGACAACGTGGTGTTCAGGAACCTCGGATTCGTGGTGATTGACGAGCAACACCGTTTTGGCGTGGCGCAGCGTGCACGATTGTGGAAGAAGAATCTGACACCGCCACATGTGCTTGTGATGACCGCCACCCCGATTCCACGCACACTGGCAATGACTGTTTACGGCGACCTGGACGTGTCGGTGATAGACGAACTGCCCCCGGGCCGCAATCCAGTGTCTACGGTGCTGCGCTATGAGGAGAAACGCCTCGACGTTTACCGGGCAATAGGCAAACAATTGCGCGAAGGACGCCAAGCCTACATCGTATACCCACTGATAAAGGAAAACGAGAAGGTGGACATGAAAAGCCTCGAGGAAGGATATGAACAGATACGCGACATATTCCGCGACTATAACGTGGCTTACGTGCATGGCCAAATGAAACCGGCCGAAAAAGACCATCAGATGTCGCTGTTTGCATCGGGAAAGGCCCAGATACTCGTGGCCACCACCGTAATAGAAGTGGGTGTGAACGTGCCTAACGCCACGACCATGCTGATTGAAAATGCCGAACGTTTCGGCCTCTCGCAGCTGCACCAGCTGCGCGGACGCGTGGGGCGCGGCGCCGACCAAAGCTACTGCATACTGATGTCCAAACAAAAGATCGCAAAGGAAACACGCCAGCGTCTCGAGATAATGACATCGACCACCGACGGGTTCGTCGTGGCCGAAGCCGACCTCAAAATGCGCGGCCCGGGCGACCTGGAGGGTACGCTGCAGAGCGGCATGGCATTCGACTTGCGGATAGCCAATCTGGCGGCTGACGGACAGATAGTGCAGCTCGCCCGCGACGAGGCTTCGAAGGTGCTCGACAATGACCCGACACTCGCCAACCCCGACTATTCAGGAATCAGACGGGAGATGCGCCAATTGTTCCAAAAAGCGATTGACTGGAGTCACATTAGTTAAAAAACAAAGCAAATCAAATACATATTTTAACAACTATTTAACGGTCAAAAATCGACTACACTACCTTATACAATTTTTTACCTTATTTCACACTGCGACTTTACACGCTATTTATCAGAAATTTATACGCAAACAAAACGTTATCTGATCATGATTTTACATTTTTTATTTCTATAACATTTTGGCAAACGAGCCAAAAACGCTATCTTTGAACATTCGAAAAACGAAACGTTAAAAACACAAAATTAATGGAACAAACATTAGTGATATTCAAGCCATCGGCAATGGAACGCGGACTTGTGGGGCAAATCCTCAACCGATTCCAGCAAAAGGGGCTCGTTATCACCGGACTTAAAATGATGCAACTTGGCGAGAGCATTTTGCGCGAACATTATGCGCATCTCACCGACAAGCCATTCTTTCCTCTCATTTTGTCCTCTATGACAGCCTCGCCCGTCATAGTAATGTGCCTGAAAGGTAAGGATGCCATAAACGTCGTCAGAATGATGACCGGAGCCACCAACGGACGCGAAGCCCTGCCGGGCACCATCCGCGGCGACTTCAGCTGCAGCAATCAAGAGAATATCATACACGCCTCTTCAAGCCCAGAAGACGCCAAAGCCGAAATCGAACGATTTTTCAAGAGCAATGAACTCTTCGATTGGATGCCCCAATATGTGAATTTCGTTTATTCTTCGACCGAAATCGACTAACCTCAATCTCCAAAACAAAAATAGACAGAAACGTAATGCAATTAATCAAACGACATACGATATTGGCCACAGCAGTAGCAGTCCTGTGCGGGACGTTCGGCCTGCATGCCCAGTATCGACTACCCGACACTCACAACTCACAGCACCAAGACCTCTTGGCCTCACAAAAAGCGATAACCGCCGACATCAAAATCGCCAATACGCTCAAATACCTGAGCGAAATACAAGAACGCGAGAACTACGACGACAGCGAGATATTCACTGAATTCTGGGAAATGGATGCGGTGAACCCCTATGGCACGAAAGTTGAAATTCCGGCAACAAAAGACTTGGACGTGTCGGAATACCACGCACCCATCGAAGGCCGCGTGACTTCTAACTACGGATATCGCAGCCGCTATCGCCGTATGCACCGAGGCATCGACCTCAGCCTCAAAGTTGGCGACACCGTGCGTGCAGCCTTCACAGGCAAGGTGCGTCTCACCAAATTCGAACGCAAAGGTTATGGTTATTATGTGGTAATCCGCCACGAAAACGGGATGGAAACTGTCTACGGCCATCTTTCGAAATTCCTGGTAAAGCCTAATCAAGTAGTGAAAGCCGGCGAACCAATAGCCCTGGGAGGCAACACCGGCCGAAGCACCGGCCCGCACTTGCACTTCGAGATGCGCTATCTGGGATTGGCCATAAATCCGGCCGCAATCATCGATTTCGAAAACAAAGTGCCGCACAAGGATATATTCACCTTCGACAAGGCCACTTACGAAAAGAGCCAGAAATACACTCCGCAGCGCCGCTCATATGCCCGGAAAAAATCTACGGCAAAAAAGAGCACAACTACCGCTAAGAAATAAACATAGGGATTTAATACAGAAATAATACACGGGTTGACAACTGGAGTTGTCGACCCGTTTCATTAACCAACCACATAAATAATAAATAAATATATGTGGCACAACCGTAAACGAACAATGAATGCGTCATACCTCACCATCGCAGCTGCTCTGCTGCTGACAGCCGCCCTCGGATGCTCAACCGTCGGACAATCTGAAGAACGGGCGGTGACAGAATCGAACCAAGTGATTGAAACAATCATGTCGCGCCGAAGCGTGCGCGACTATCAGCCACGAGCCGTGGCCCGCGACACGATGGAGACCATAGTGAAATGCGGCATAAATGCGCCGAACGCCATGAACCGACAATCGTGGGAAATAAGAGTGGTGGACAATCCTGAGTTCATAGACGGCGTAACGCAACTTTTTGCAATCGAAAACCAGGAAACGACACAAGCCCCGGGATTCCGCAACATATTTCGCAACGCGCCCACCGTAGTGTTCATCGCCTCTAATGACACCGAATATTCAAAAGTGGACTGCGGACTGCTTGGAGAAAACATGATATTGGCCGCCTGGTCGATGGGCATCGGCTCTTGTTGCCTCGGAGGGCCGGTAAGATTCCTGAAAACAGAAGCCGCCGCTGAATATCTGGCAAAGCTGGGATTCTCCGAAGGCTACACGTTGCTTTATGCCATAGGATTCGGCTATCCGGCCGAAACGCCCGACGCCCGACCTCGCGACTATGAAAAAGTGGTGTTCCTCGACTAAACACCGCACGTAAATCCATTAAAAATCGCACCTTTCTGCGTAGCTTTTGGATATAGCGCAGTTTTTTACTATCTTAGCCAACGGATTTTTTTCAGAAAAAAAATATAAGTCCATCTTACTTTTTCGCGTTTGCGTTGTTATAAGAGTAGAATCATTTTAATAACACAAAAAATATAGATAGACGATGAAACCATTACACATCATTCTCGCCGTCATCAGCGGCGCAGTAGCTGGAGCAACAGTTGGCTTACTTTTCGCACCCGAAAAAGGCGAAACCACTCGCGATGAGATAGTGAAATACCTCAAATCGAAAGGCATCAAGCTGAAAAAGAGCAAAATCGAACAACTGGCCGACGAAATCGCCGAACAGATTGAACAATAAATCACACTAATCCCCTAAACATCACTAACAATGAATAACCTAAGCATACTTTACGCATTTATTGGCGGAGCAATCGTAGGCGCAGGCGCCGCACTGCTTTTCGCACCGGAAAAAGGCGAAGATTTGCGCGCCAAGATAAAAGATGCACTACGCCGTAAAGGCATTCTGTGCTCTGAAACCGAAATAGACGCATTGGTAGAGCAACTCACCACCGAAATCGACGATTGAGATTTCGCGTAATCCATACATAAATAAACTAAAGTGTCCGTCGAACCACCCAAAGGTGGATTGGCGGACATTAAAACCATAGTGACATGTCGGAAAAAAACAACGTTTATGCAAACCTATGGCAACAGGCCAAAGAATGCCTGAAGCTTAACGTGGAGCTTGCTAAGCTTACGCTTGCCGAAAAAATCACCGTGCTCCTGACTACCATAGCATTATCGATAACAGCATTCTTCCTGATTGCGATATGCTTCTTCTTCCTGTCGATAGCAGCCGTGCACTGGATGGCCGAAGCCATAAGCCTGGCCTGGGCCTACGTGATAATCGCCGCCATCTATCTGCTCCTGGTGGTGCTGATACTGGTTTTCCGTAAGCAACTCATCGTCGACCCTGTGGCGCGATTCATTTCCAAACTATTCCTATCATAGCCCATCACCACATAAAAACACTGACATTCATTATGAAACCCAAAGAATTGCCTCAACACGACGTCAACTGGAAAGGTTACACGATAGACGAAATACGCTACCAGAGAGCTTTCACTCTGGCCCGACTCGAAATCGAAAAAGCCCGCATATTCAATGCCACCCAAAACATATATAAAGGTGTCGAACGTCAGACTTCGACCGGCATAGTGGGACGATTGCTGAGCAGCCTGAGCTATCTCGACTATGCGGTGATAGCTTTCAAGTTCGGACGCCGAATCCTGAACATCTTCGGCAGCCTGCGCCGCCGCTGACTGCCGGGGCGAACGCAATCGGCCGATGCGTCAGCCCGAGCCATAACCATTCATCACACATACACTTGCAATCAACATTCCCCGCATATGAACGACTATGTAGAATTAAACGTGCGCCTGAATCCGTGCAATGAAATAATGACCGACATATTGGCTTCACTGCTCGCCGACGAAGGCTACGAAAGCTTTGTTCCTGACGACAATGGACTTCTGGCATATATCAAAAGTGCCGATTATAAACCCAACATCGACAATGTGCTTGAGAATTTTCCGTTCGACGCCAGCATATCTATCTCAGAAAAAAGAATCGAAGGACGCGACTGGAACAAAGAGTGGGAACAGAACTATTTCAAACCTATAATCGTAGGAGACCGCTGCGTGATACACAGCACGTTCCACACCGACATCCCAGAATGCGAATATGACATCGTGATAGACCCTAAAATGGCATTCGGCACCGGACATCACGCCACAACCTCTCTGATAATCGACCGTCTGCTCGACATTGACATAGTCGGTCAGAACGTGACCGACATGGGAACCGGAACCGGAATCCTGGCCATACTCGCCGCCATGAGAGGGGCCGCGCATGTGACAGGAATCGAGATAGACGAAATGGCATTTGAGAACGCCGTCGAAAATACACGTACCAACAATCATCCCGAAATAGAGTTGCTGCTGGGCGACGCCCGGCGCCTTGCGGAAGCTGTGCCGGCAAACTTGTTCATAGCCAACATCAACCGCAACATCATAACCGCCGACATTCCGGCCTACGCCAAAGCAATGGCTCCGGGCGCCAGGGTGCTGTTCAGCGGCTTCTACATCGAGGACATCCCGGTGATCAGGGATGCCGGCGAAGCGTACGGGCTCGAATATGTGACTCACACCGAACGCAACAGATGGTGCTGTGTCGAAATGCATAAAAAGCCTTAGAATCATCCCCGCTACACAACCACCCTACAATATGAAAAAGCTCATTTTAATCATACTGTCGATAATGCTTCCGACCATATCACATTGTTCTGACCGAACCACGGCATGGTCGCACTTCGCGTGGGGCACTGAAATCGGCGGAGCCATTGATATGTCGAGCAACGACATGTCGACCATAAACCTCGACGCTCACTTCGGCTATAAAAATTCCATAATAAACATTGCCGGAATCGGCGCTGGAATCAACGTAATGGTGAACAACAGCAACCGGGCATTTCCAATCTACGGCATATTCCGTTCAAATTTCAGCTGCAAGCCGTCGCTATGCTTCGCCGACCTCAGGGCCGGCACAATAATCAACAACATCGGCGACACCACAAATCAAACCCGTCTATTCCTGGCCCCGGGCATAGGCTTCAACCTGGCTACGACACGCGACTTCAAGTCCTACCTGATCCTGAGCTATCTCTACAACGGTATGAACTCAAGTGGCGAAGGAATGGACGCCTACGAAATACACGGGCTGAACATGGCTTGCCTCCGAATCGGCATCACATTTTAACCGACATCCTAAAATATTGCCAACGAACAAGAAGTTACAATCTGAATAATTTAGAAGCCGAAAAGCTTGAAATAGTTTGACATTTTAAAAAATAGGTATTAATTTTGCACCGGATACCATCCAACCATATCGACCTCTCTTCCTGCCAGCAGGCGAGAGAGGTGATTTTTTTAATATTATTCCGCATAAATAAAACAACAAATACATATGAGCGACAGACTATTCATTTTTGACACAACCTTGCGCGACGGCGAACAAGTGCCGGGATGCCAACTCAACACCGTAGAAAAGATTGAAGTGGCCAAGGCTCTTGAAGAACTCGGAGTGGACGTGATAGAAGCCGGATTTCCGGTGTCGAGTCCCGGCGACTTCAATTCCGTGGTCGAAATATCGAAAGCCGTGACCTGGCCCACCATCTGTGCCTTGACTCGCGCCGTCGAGAAAGATATCCGTGTAGCCGCTGAAGCCCTCCAGTATGCAAAACACAAACGCATCCACACGGGCATAGGCACAAGCGATTATCATATACGCTATAAGTTCAATTCGACTCGCGAAGAGATACTCGAAAGAGCCGTGGCCTGCGTGAAATATGCCAAGAAATATGTGGAGGACGTGCAATTCTATGCGGAGGATGCCGGACGCACCGACAATGAATATCTGGCCAAAGTGATACAAGCCGTGGTAAATGCGGGAGCGACAGTCGTAAATAT
>CAZRJT010000040.1:0-9753 GCA_964600585.1 uncultured Bacteroides sp. | reverse complement strand
ATCCCCGACACCACGGGCTATTGCCTGCCGTCGGAATTCGGTGCAAAAATAAAATATCTTATGGAGCACGTGGACGGCATACATAAAGTGACCATCGCCACCCACTGCCACAACGACCTCGGCATGGCCACCGCAAACACCATATCGGGAGTCATCAACGGCGCACGCCAAGCTGAAGTGACAATAAACGGCATAGGCGAACGCGCCGGAAACACTTCGCTGGAAGAAATAGTGATGATATGCCGCTCGCACAAAGACCTGGGAATCGACACCAACATAAATGCCACCAAACTATGCGGAATAAGCCGTCTGGTGTCGAACCTGATGAATATGCCCGTGCAGCCCAATAAAGCAATCGTAGGCCGCAATGCATTCGCTCATTCGAGCGGCATCCATCAGGACGGCGTGCTGAAAAATCGCGAAAGCTATGAAATCATCGACCCCAAAGACGTGGGCGTGGATGAAAACTCGATAGTCCTCACCGCCCGAAGCGGCCGCGCCGCGTTGAAGCACCGCATGCACGTGCTGGGCATCGACCTTGAGAAGGAAGCCCTCGACAAAGCTTACGAGGCATTCCTCAAGCTTGCCGACCGCAAAAAGGAAATCAACGACGACGACGTGCTGATGCTTGCCGGCCAGCACCGACTGAACCACCGCATAAAACTGAGCTATCTGCAAGTCACCTCGGGTATAGGCTTGCAGTCGGTGGCAAGCGTAGGGCTCGACATCGCCGGCGAAAAATTCGAGGCCTGCGCATCGGGCAACGGCCCGGTGGATGCCGCAATCTCTGCAATAAAAGTAATCATCCGGCGCACGATGCTCGTGAAGGAATTCCTCATTCAGGCAATCAACAAAGGGAGCAACGACGTTGGCAAGGTGCACATAACGGTCGAACACGACGGTCAACAATACTATGGCTTTTCAGCCAATACCGACATCATCGCGGCCAGTGCCGAGGCATTCATCGATGCCATCAATAAATTTGTAAGATAACCCCGAACCAATATGGCAAATACATTATTTGACAAAATATGGGATGCCCACGTGATAAACGACATCAAGGGTGGCCCATCGCAATTATACATCGACCGTCACTACTGCCACGAGGTGACGAGTCCGCAAGCGTTTGACGGACTCCGCACACGAGGCTTAAAAGTGTTCCGCCCGGAGCGCACATTCTGCTCGCCCGACCACAACATTCCGACAGTAGACCAAGACAAGCCTATAAAAGACCCCGTTTCACGCCATCAGGTGGAGACGCTGGTAAAAAACGCATCCGACTTTGGCTTAACGCTATACGGTCTCGGACACCCTAAAAATGGCATAATCCACGTAATCGGGCCGGAAAACGGACTTACACTCCCGGGCTACACCATAGTGTGCGGCGACAGCCACACCTCGACCCACGGCGCATTCGGAGCCGTAGCCTTCGGCATCGGCACATCGGAAGTGGAAATGGTGCTCGCCTCACAATGCATCCTCCAACCCAAGCCAAAGACAATGCGCATCACCGTCAACGGCAAGCTACGCCCCGGCGTGACAGCTAAAGACATCGCGCTCTACATAATTGCGCAAATGACCACCGGAGGCGCCACGGGCTACTTCGTAGAATATTCGGGCGAAGCCATAAAATCGCTTTCGATGGAAGAACGCATGACAGTCTGCAACCTGTCGATAGAAATGGGTGCCCGCGGTGGCCTTATAGCTCCAGACGAAACGACATTCGAATACGTGCGCAATCGCGAATTCGCCCCTAAGGGTGCCGACTGGGACAAGGCTATGGCCTACTGGAAAACGCTATATAGCGGCGACGACGCAGTGTTCGACCGCGAAGTGACGTTTAACGCCGAGGATATCGAGCCACGCGTCACATTCGGAACCAATCCCGGAATGGGCATAGGCATCAGCGAGACTGTGCCCGAAGCCCCCAACGATGAAAACGCCAAGGCTTCATATCTCAAAGCCATAGAATACATGGGATTCAAGATTGGCCAGAAGCTCGAAGGAACCCCGGTGGATTACGTGTTCCTCGGAAGCTGCACCAACGGACGCATCGAAGATTTCCGTGCATTCGCCAGCTATGTAAAAGGCAAGCATAAGGCTGACAACGTAACGGCGTGGCTGGTTCCGGGGTCATGGAATGTGCTCAACCAAATCAAGGCCGAAGGCATCGACAAGGTGCTTGAAGAGGCAGGATTCGAATTAAGACAACCCGGATGCTCCGCATGTCTGGCGATGAACGACGACAAGGTGCCCGCCGGAAAGCTGGCCGTATCGACATCGAACCGAAACTTCGAAGGCCGACAAGGCCCGGGTGCCCGCACCGTGCTCGCCGGACCGTTAGTGGCCGCCGCCGCCGCCGTGAACGGCGTAATTACCGACCCACGCAAATGAGATGAAGTATAAAACACATAATTAGTCATATATACGTATATTATGAAAGAAAAATTCTCGGTTGTGACATCGCGATGCGTACCGCTGAACATCGAAAATGTTGACACCGATCAAATTATACCGGCACGTTTTCTGAAAGCTACGTCACGCGATGGATTCGGCAACAATCTGTTCCGCGACTGGCGTTACAATAGCGACGGCACGCCGAAAAAGGAGTTTGTACTCAACGACCCTACCTATCAGGGAGTGGTGCTCGTTGCCGGAAAGAACTTCGGCTGCGGGTCGAGCCGCGAACACGCCGCATGGGCCATAGCCGACTACGGTTTCAGAGTGGTGGTGTCGAGCTTCTTCGCTGACATCCACAAGAACAACGAGCTTAATAATTTCGTGCTGCCAGTCGTGGTGTCGGATGAATATCTTGCCGAGCTGTTCGAATGCATCTATACCGACCCCACTACCGAAGTGAAAGTTGATTTGCCATCCCAGACCATAACCAACCTAAAAAACGGTCGTACGGCACAATTCGAAATCAACCCATATAAGAAGCATTGCCTTATGGAAGGCATTGACGATATCGAATTCCTGCTATCGAAACGTCCTGATATAGAACGGTGGGAGACTGAAAAAACAATTTAAAAACCATTATTTTCATATTACAATCATGAAATTCAATATAGCCGTACTTGCCGGCGACGGTATTGGCCCTGAAATATCCGAACAGGGCGTAAACGTAATGGCAGCCGTATGCCATAAATTCGGCCACGAAGTAGAGTTCCACGATGCTTTGGTGGGGGCGGCCGCCATCGACGCCACAGGCAATCCGTTTCCTGACGAAACCTACGAGATTTGCCGTAATGCCGATGCCGTGCTGTTCTCGGCAGTAGGCGACCCTAAATTCGACAACAACCCCAATGCGAAAGTGCGTCCCGAACAAGGTCTGCTGGCTATGCGCAAAAAGCTCGGCCTATTCGCCAACATACGCCCCGTTGAAACATTCGAGTGTCTTATACACAAATCGCCTCTTAGAGCTGAGATAGTGAACGGAGCCGACTTCATCTGCATTCGCGAACTTACTGGCGGAATGTATTTCGGCGAGAAATTAGAAGGCGACGACCGCGCTTACGACACCAACGCCTATACACGCACCGAAGTGGAGCGCATATTACGCGTGGCTTACGGATATGCCATGCGCCGTCCACGCCGCCACCTCACGGTGGTTGACAAAGCAAACGTGTTGGCGTCAAGCCGCCTGTGGCGAAAGGTGGCCCAGGAACTCGCTCCTCAGTATCCGGAAGTGACAACCGATTATATGTACGTCGACAATGCAGCCATGCGTATGATACAGGAACCTACATTCTTCGACGTAATGGTCACGGAGAATACCTTCGGCGACATCCTCACCGACGAAGGAAGCGTAATCACCGGCTCAATGGGTCTTCTGCCGTCGGCATCTACAGGCGAAAGCACTCCAGTGTTCGAGCCCATACATGGCTCATGGCCTCAGGCCAAAGGGCTTAATATTGCCAATCCTTTGGCTCAGATTCTTTCGGTTGCAATGCTGTTTGAATACTTCGGGCTTATGGAAGAGGGCAAACTAATACGTAAAGCCGTGAATGCATCACTCGACGAAAACATACGTACCCCCGAAATACAGGTTGAGAGCGGCCTGAAGTTCGGCACACGCGAAGTGGGCCAATGGATAGTCGACTACATCAAAAAAGCGTAAAGTCCGGTACGTCAATCGACACGACATAAAAGCGGGAGCATCGCATCAGCGAATAGCTCCCGCCTATTTTTTCAATATATCAAAGACTTAAAGATATCGCAATCAGCTCTTAGGCTCGTCCACAGAATGTTTCGAAGCATCTTCGGCTGTATGGCCATGATGCTCTGTCGGCTTCATTTTCAGCTTAATGGTGTCGAATCCGTTGCCGTATACGCCATTTACATTTGCCTGAGTGATGAACGCATTGTTATCGATGCTCTTTATGATTCGGAATATCGTCACCGCCTCAATCTTACGACACATCACAATGAGCATTTTCACTTCATGCTTTGTGAACCACCCCAGTCCCGTAAGAACGGTGCACCCGCGGTTGGCCTCTCGGTTGATGGCATCGGCAATCTCTTCCCAATGAGCCGAAAATATGGTGAACTGTATTGCCTGACGATTGGTGTTTACCACCATGTCGGTGACGAACGAAGTAATAACCAGAATCACGAATCCGAACACCACGCGATCAACTTCATGGAAAATGAGATATGACGACGAAATGATGCACATATCACAATAGAGCATCGTTCGACCGATGGTGACATTGGTCTTCTTCGACACCATTGCCGCCACAATGTCCGTGCCGCCCGTACTACCATTGTGGACGAAGGCCATACCGATGCCCAGACCACACATTATGGCCCCGATCACCACACTCATAAACGGCTGGTCCTTAACGACGGGCTCGGGGAAAAACGGAGTGAGGATGCCGATGAACAGCGAAATGACTGCGGCACCGAATATCGTGCGCCATACAAACTGCTTGCCTACGCTTTTATATGCCAAAGCCAGCAAAATGAGATTGGAAGTGTACATCGTTATGGCGACGGGGATGCCGAAACCCAGAAATTTGTCTGAGACAAAATATACCACCGAACCAAATCCGGCGAGTCCGCCCATCACCACCTTATAAGGGAATATGAATGCGGCAAAGCCAAGTGCATACAGAAAAATGCCAAAAACGATCATCACGTAATCACGTGTTGACATCCAAACTTTTTTGCTAAGAACAGTCATAATACAGGTAAGCTTTATAGGTTAACCAGGCAATAAAAAACACATACTTGAAAAATGTTACAGCAAAGTTAGCTTAACATCGTGCTTTCCACAAAAAAATTGTGCATTATTTCAGAAATCGGAACGAAAATTTCTTTTAACACCCATACGTCGTCCACATTTTAGCGTTATTCCAATTATTTGATGTAATTTTGAAGTCTTATTATAAATTCAACAAAAAACCAAAAGCCATCATGAAGTCACCACTACGAATCATCGCGGCATTGATATGTGCAATATCGCTTACCCCCCAACAGGCTACCGGAGCTGACTTTGTCGATTACAGCCCGGCAACGGATTTTCTGCAACTCGACGTACATGCTCTGATAGGCGGCTCGAACGTAACCCAGAATTATGCCGGATGCTTCAATGAAATAAGAGATTTCGGCACATCGATGGGAACATCATTCGGTTTAGGCGCCGGAGCCGTGTTCGGCATAAGGAGGTATTTCGGAATAGGCACTGAATTCAATATCACCGTCAACAACAACCGTATGAATGCCGTGGTGTCGAACGAGGATGCAATCAGCCTGAGCAACGTGTTCCTGCGCAACCGCTACTACTATGTGAACATTCCCCTCTATGCCTCGTTCAGATTCGATGTAGGTTCGACACTTGCGTGGAATGTCGATGCGGGCCTCTACTATTCCTACGGATTCGCCGGCAGCCAGAAGCAGACGATCTACAACTCGATGGTCAACGACCTCGGACAGCTCGTGCCTCGAGTAGTGGAATCAAAGCCAAGCTACTTCAACAACGGAGGTACATTCGTCAATCGATTTTTTCGCAGCGACATAGGCTTGCATCTGGCCACAGCTTTCACATTCAGCAAGCGCATATCGGTGGGCGGACGCATGCAGTTCGGATTCAAAAACATATCCCATACTCCTGGATTACGCAATCCGAATATACACAACCTTAACATTATGGCCGTCCTTGGCTATAAATTTTGAATCGCTTTGACAAAAAAAGAGTATTTTTGCAACGTAAAAAATTGACACATCTTATTATGGATAAAAAAGAAATAGTGCTGAGCGGCATACGCTCGACCGGCAACCTCCATCTGGGAAATTATTTCGGCGCGTTGAGTAAGTTTGTCCGTATGCAGGACGACTATGACAGCATGTACTTCATAGCCGACCTCCACGCCCTTACCACCAACCCGGACCCGCAACAGCTACATGCAAACGTGAAAAACATCATCGCCGAATATCTGGCGGCGGGACTCGACCCGGAGAAATCTACGTTGTTCATCCAGAGCGATGTGCCCGAAGTGTCGCAACTTTATCTGCTTCTCAACATGCACGTCGGCATCGGAGAGCTTATGCGCACAGCATCGTTCAAGGACAAGGCCCGCAAGCAGCTCGGAATAAAGACCGACAACGACAATGACGGCGACATAGAAAAGGAAATCATAGGCGCCGACTCTAACAAACGCGTAAACGCCGGCCTACTCACCTACCCCACGCTAATGGCCGTAGACATCCTGATACAGAAGGCAAACAAGGTGCCCGTGGGCAAAGACCAAGAACAGCATCTGGAGCTCACGCGCCGATTTGCGCGCCGATTCAACTCATTTTACGGCGTAGAACTATTTCCTGAACCCACCAACTTCGACTTCGGCGGAGCACCGGTGAAGGTGCCTGGACTCGACGGTTCGGGCAAGATGGGCAAAAGCGAAGGAAATTGCATCTACCTCATCGACGACGAAAAGACGTTGCGCAAGAAAGTGATGCGCGCCGTAACCGACGAAGGGCCCAAGGTACCGAACCAGCCGATATCGCAGCCTGTGCAGAATCTGTTCACCCTGATGGAGCTCACCTCGTCGCCCGAAGTAGTGAAGCAATTCCGCGATGCATATGCCGACTGCTCGATACGCTATGGCGACCTTAAGAAACAACTGGCCGAGGATATCCTGAAGATAACGCTGCCGATACGCGAACGCATACTGGAAATACAGAATGACGAAGCTTATCTTGGAAGAGTCGTGAAACTTGGAGCCGAAAAGGCCCGCGAACGTGCAGCCAAGACACTTCAGGAAGCCAGAGAGATCATGGGTATACGCAAATTCTATTAATCGGTGTACAATAACATAAACCAAATGAAACTTTCAAATTTGCCATTAATCGCAGTCATAGCTCTGGGAGCTTGCACCCATGGGCCAGCAGCGACAGAAGAGAATTTAACCGATTACGTGAATCCTAAAATAGGGAGCGGAGGCCACGGCCATGTGTTCGTGGGAGCCAACGTGCCTTACGGAATGGTGCAGCTTGGTCCGACGAGCATCCCTCAATCATGGGACTGGTGTTCTGGCTACCACGACAGTGACAGCACCGTGATAGGATTTTCGCACACACATTTATCGGGTACGGGCGTAGGCGACCTGTTTGACGTCACTGTAATGCCCGTTGTGGGCGAAGTGACGTATGCCCGCGGCAACGCGGACGATGCCGAAAGCGGCCTGTGGTCGTATGCCGACCGCTCTCGCGAGGTGGCCCGTCCGGGTTATTACTCAGTGCCGTTGACCCGATATGGCATCACAGCAGAGCTAACTGCCACACCCCGTGTCGGTATGCACCGCTATACGTTCCCGGCCTCAGACTCCTCGGCAATAGTTTTCGACCTTCAGAATGGAGGCTGCTGGGATAGCCCGACCGAAATCCATATGGAGCAGGAAGGCGACAACAGAATCGTGGGCTACCGCTATTCGAAAGGTTGGGCTGCAGACCAGAGAGTTTACTTCGTGGCCGAATTCTCAAAGCCTTTCGAATCGTTCACGACGGCCGGCCCATACGATTTATATGGCCGCGCATCGTTTGCCACCGATTCGGCCGAACAGGTGCTTATGAAGGTGGCATTGTCACCGGTATCGATTGAGGGGGCAAAGGCCAATATGGCTGCCGAGCTCCCGGGATGGGACTTCGATGACACGAAGGAGGCTGCCAACAATGCCTGGAACAAGGAATTGAGTCGCATACGCATAAGTACACCCAATGCCGACGACAAAACGAAATTCTATACGTCGCTCTATCACGCGATGTTCTCACCGGTGCTGTTCAACGATGTAACCGGCGACTACCGTGGCGCCGACGGAGAGATACACAAGGGAGCAGACTTCGACAATTACACGATATTCTCGCTTTGGGACACTTATCGTGCCGAAATGCCGCTGCTGTCGATAATCGATCCTAAACGGAGTGCCGACATGGTGAATGCCATGCTTGCGATATGCGACGAGCAGGGCGTGTTGCCGGTATGGCATCTGTGGGGCAATGAGACGAACTGCATGGTAGGCAATCCGGGCATCATAGCCGTTGGCGACGCCGTTGTCAAGCGTTTGCCTGGCGTCGATGCCGAACGTGCCCTCGCCGCGATGATAGCCACGTCGAACGACACACTGCGTGGCGGAGGCCTGCGCCAGACGTACGGCTACATACCGAGCGACCTCAAGCGCGAGTCGATAGCATACGACATGGAGTATGCAATAGCCGATGCAGCGATAGCCAGAGCCGCCGCATCGCTCGGCCACAAGGAGGATTCAGCGGCTTATACGGAACGCAGCCATTCGTACAGAAACTATTTTGACGAAAGCACCGGGTTCATGCGCGGCCGTTTCAGCAACGGCGAATGGCGCACGCCGTTCGACCCGTTCTCGGCATCGCACCGCAATGACGATTATTGCGAGGGGAATGCATGGCAATATACCTGGCTTGTGCCCCACGACATCGACGGCCTTGTAGATCTGTTCGGCGGCCGCGAAGCCACCGTTGCACGGCTCGACTCGCTGTTTGCCGCAGAACCAGTGATTACAGGCGAGGACGTGTCGCCCGACATTTCGGGCCTAATCGGACAATATGCCCATGGCAACGAGCCTGTGCATCACGTCATCTACTTCTATCCGATGCTCGGAGAGCCGGACAAGGGAGCCGACAAAGTAAGGCAGGTTTTGTCCGAACTCTACACCACTGAGCCAGACGGTCTATCGGGCAACGAGGACGCGGGTCAGATGTCGGCATGGTACATATTGTCGTCGCTCGGGTTCTATCAACCTGAACCTGCTGGAGCCCGCTACTGGTTCGGGAGTCCGTTGTTCGAGGAGGCCACACTCAACGTGCCAGGTGGAACATTCACCATCAAAGCACCCGGGACATCAGACACCAACCGATACATACGCAGCGTTAAACTCAACGGCAAACCTTATGACCTCCCCTATATCAGCTACGATGACATAATGAATGGCGGAGAGCTGGTGTTTGAGATGGGAAGCGCGGAATAAATCGACGGCGAGCCGCTGAATTACAGAAATATTTCAGTAATTTTGCATTCAGGAACAAAACAGAAAAACAAAACATAAAATCAAGAAGAAATGGCTAAGAAAGCATTACTTATGATCTTGGACGGATGGGGCATAGGCAACCATTCGAAAAGCGACGTAATATACTCGACCCCAACTCCGTACTGGGACTATCTGCTTAATACCTATCCCCACTCTCAACTTCAGGCAAGCGGCGAAAACGTAGGTTTGCCCG
>CAZRJT010000039.1:0-16719 GCA_964600585.1 uncultured Bacteroides sp. | reverse complement strand
TATATACACGGTCGTTCATGTCGATGCGTGCCACCGGACGATTTGTCGGGATGGTCACTACGTCGAGTTTATAAATGTCCCAAAGCTCACCGGCCTCTGTTTCGGCCGTACCGGTCATACCTGCAAGCTTATGGTACATGCGGAAGTAGTTCTGTAAAGTGATGGTGGCGAAGGTCTGTGTCGCAGCTTCCACTTTTACGCCTTCCTTGGCCTCGATTGCCTGATGAAGCCCGTCGGAATAGCGTCGTCCCTCCATGATACGGCCTGTCTGTTCGTCGACGATTTTAATTTTATTGTCATCAATCACATACTCTACGTCTTTTTCGAAAAGAGTATATGCTTTCAGCAGCTGGGTAACGGTGTGTACGCGTTCGGCCTTTACGGCATAGTTCTGCATCAGCTCGTCCTTCTTCTGCTGTCGGTCATTGGGGTCGGCTATATTTTCAACTTCCGAAAGTTGGGCGGCAATGTCGGGCAATACGAAGAACTGTGGGTCGTTGCTGTTTCCTGTCAGCTCGTCGATGCCTTTATCGGTCAGCTCTACGCTACGGTTCTTTTCGTCGATTACGAAGTAGAGCGGTTCGGTGGCTTTAGGCATTTCGCGAGAGTTGTCCTGGAGGTAGTAGGCTTCGGTTTCAAGCAAGATGTTCTTCATGCCTTCCTGGCTAAGGAATTTTATGAGCGCACCGTTCTTGGGCAGACCCTTATAAGCTCTGAACAGAAGTAGGGCCCCCTCTTTGCGCACGTCCTTGTCGTCGCTTGCAAGTTTTGTCTTGGCATCGCTCAATATCTGGGTTACCAGACGGCGCTGAGCCGCAACCACTTTTTCGACGTTGGGGCGGTATTCGTTGAATAATTGGTCGTCGCCTTTGGGCACCGGGCCTGAGATGATCAACGGTGTGCGGGCGTCGTCGATGAGCACTGAGTCGACCTCATCGACTATTGCGTAGTAGTGTTTGCGCTGCACCATGTCGTCGGGCGACATAGCCATATTGTCGCGCAGATAGTCGAAGCCGAACTCGTTGTTTGTGCCGAATGTTATGTCACAGTTGTAAGCAGCTCGGCGTTCGGGCGTATTGGGCTGATGTTTGTCGATGCAATCGACCGTTGAGCCGTGGAACATATACAGCGGGCCCATCCACTCAGAGTCGCGCTTGGCCAGGTAGTCGTTCACCGTAACCACGTGAACGCCTTTGCCCGAAAGCGAACGCAGGAACACCGGGAGTGTTGCCACGAGCGTCTTGCCTTCACCGGTTGCCATTTCGGCGATTTTGCCCTGGTGGAGCACTACGCCGCCTATAAGCTGCACGTCATAGTGAGTCATGTCCCACGTAATTTCGTTGCCGCCGGCAATCCATTTATTCTTGTATATGGCTTTGTCGCCTTCGATTGTTACGAATTCTTTTCCGGCTGCGGCCAAATCGCGGTCGAGCTGTGTAGCCGTAACTTCAACGGTTTCTGAAGCGGCAAAACGAGCAGCCGTTTCACGCATTGCAGCGAAGACGATTGGCAGGTTCTCGTTCAGCTTGTCCTCGATGATGTCGAGAATCGCTTTTTCGTGGCCGTCGATTTCGTCCCACAATGGCTGACGTTCGCTGAAAGGGAGTTCCTCTATCTGCTGTTTCTTTTCGGCGATGGCGTCAGTGTCGGCGGCAATCGCTTTCTTGATTTCGTTTCTTACGGAAGTGATGGCATCGCGCAGTTCGTCGTTAGAAAGTTCAGCCATCTTGGGGCCGAGTGCCTTGATTTTATCAACAATCGGCTTTATTTCTTTTAAATCGCGTTGCGATTTATTGCCGAATATTTTGCTGAGAAATGAGTTTAATGACATATTATGACGTTTCGTTTTTAATTATTTGCATACTTGGAATGAGGGGAGTTCGCCAACTTGCTTGAAGTCGTGCACAAAGATAGTGAAAATCAATCGGATTTTCGCTATCTTTAACAATAAACTTTGACCGGTTGCTATGTATTAGAATCTCAATGCCGGCGACGAGGCTGCATTGGGGGAGCGAATGCGCAGCAGCCGTGAGATTGTAGGTGCTAACACGCGTGCGTCGACAGATGAGTCAAGTCTTTGACCTTTGACTCCCGACCATAGAATGAAGAATGGCGTCGGAACGTAGCCTTCGCGCACAACGGTGTTGGGTTGGGATGTCTCTTCGTCGACTATTTCCCATCCGGGGGTAACGGCTATCATTACGTCGCCAGCATGCTTTATGGAGGTGTTGCGCTTTAAGGCAGAGGCGTTTTCGCCGGCGCGGTTCGATATTACGTCGTCAATTGTATATACGTTGCACACGCCGCTCATACGACCTAAAAAGTCAGCCGCTTCGGCTCGTACGGAGTAGATGTCAAGATTATTCTCTTTTATGGTTTTCTGGTTAAGATAGAAATGTCGGTCATGATAACCGCTCACCCAGTCTCCGTTGCCGTGCAGGGCCATTAGGTACATATTGAGCAATGACATTGCCTTTTTGGGCGAGAATTGTCCGGATGGCACACCCCATGTCTCGTCATCGCGTTTCCCGGTCATTGGAGGCGGAGTGGCGGCTAAAAACAGGAATATGTTTTCTGCTCCGACGTTGCGTTCGGCAGTTGAAATCAGACGGGCCAAATCGCGGTCGAGTCGGATGTATGCGTCCATAGTCTCCAGGCGTGTGTCAGACTCGGAGGTGTAGGTATATGGCGTTAAATTGTACGCTATGTTCAGCATATCTATGGCTCCGTGCCTGCCAAGCGACATATCGGAGATGTAGCTGCATGCCACGTCAGTCAGTTCGGTGTTAGCCAATGGCGAAGCCTTGAATTGAGTGTATCGGCCCAATTCCTTTTTGGGATAGTTGTAGTGGAATGCGAATTTTCGCCGATATTCAGGGATGTCGGGATATAAGTCAATCGGCAGATATGGAGTCCATGACAATGTGTCGAGCTTAACGGATATAGGTGTGTTGTAATTTCGACCGGCAATTGTCGTAGGCACGTCCTTGTAGTGTGTAGTAGTGGCCCATTGTCCATTGTGCTCGTTGATCCAGAATGCGCTGTTGGCTGCATGCCCGGCCATGATGATGGCTTTGTGCGAATCGGCTGCCAATGAATGCACCGATCCAATGCCCTGGGCATCGAGCTTCACTTCATCGCTTAGGGTCGATACGGATATATTTTTTGGCGAATATGTTTCGTCGGTAAAATTGCCTATCGCGTCAGGGTCGAGCAACGAGTGCCGCCCTTTACGGAGGGTGGTGTCGTAAATCATTGCCCCGGGAATGCCGGTGACGTTCGGACTCGCGCCGGTGTGGATTATGGCGGTTGAGGCAACGGGATCGAGTCCTGGGCCAAAATCGACATTGCTTATTGTGATGCCGTCTTTGGCAAGGCGTTTGAAGCCGCCATCAATGAAGCAGTCCTGAAGTAATGTCAGATAATCGTCGTTGAGGCCCTCGACCACAATGCCTATCACCAATGTGGGCTTGTGATGGGGCGTTTGTGCTATCGTCCCGAGGCTTGCCAGGGAGATGAGAATGGTTGAGAGTATGTTACGCGATAGAGTCGCTTTCTTTTTTTGTCGCATCTAATCAGATAAATGTAGTTTAATGAGCGGATGAGGTCGCACATCACTAACGGAATGAATGCTATGTTGCCCGATTGGTTGGTGAAGCCCCATATCGCGGCAAGCGTAATTAGTGCTGCAAAGTTAGCAAATTGATAGCAAAGAAGCACATTCTTGAACTTTTTTAACCATATAAAGGCCGGAACTAATAAACATAGAGGATTCAGCCATAGGATGAGCCAATTAGGCGAAGTGGCTTCATGCACTGAAAAAAACACGAGGAAGGTTATCAGGCAGCCGGCAAGTCCGTAGATGAGATAGAGGATGAAGTCGAACCACCGGCTGATGCTGCGGCTGTATATGTCGCGTATCGAAATGAGCATAGTGAGTATCAAAAGCCCGCAGCTGCAAGCAAGTGGAGTGGCATACCAAGGAGTGGGGGCGTCTATGGCACCTTCGGGTAGTTCCGGGTTTATTGTGATGGTTTCTTTTATGAGTGGAACTATGTTTCCGGCCGAGTCGGTTACAGTTGCTCCGGCGAGCAATTGTTTGAGCAGTATAGGAGCAAATGTCATTTCCTCAGACGATATCTTATAGTCGATTCCGCTTCCCAGGGCAAGGTCTATGCCAAATTGATACCACGGATAATTCTTATGACACCGGCGCATAATGCTGCGGTAGGTCTGTTGCTCTCCATTGAATTCGTGTATTGACCCCAATGTTATTGTGTCTGTACGAAGTACGCTTTTTATGATGTTGAAGGGACGTGTCGAACAGTTGTCTTTTACGTAGTTGTATCGATAAATGCGATTTTCAGGCTTGAGATTGGTATTGATGGATTCGATTACCTTAAGTGCCTGTTGAGGTGATAGGTTTAATTGTTGTTCCACGACTTCGCGGCCTGTTGCTATATAGGGCCTTACGAAATATTCGTACGGAACAGTTCCGACGGAGTAGTCGGTTTCGCCTTTCACATATCGGTATACGAAATTTGGCGAGTCGAAATCAAATAGCCCCCAATGGACCACGATGTCGGTGTCGGGCCCCTTTATGCGCAAGCCAGAGTGTCCTTCAAGTTCATAGATTATATTTCCGGGACCACAAGTGATTATGCTGACAGTGTAGGTGGAGTCCGTGGATAAAGCATATAGCGGCAATGTGATAATCATTGCCGCTATAAATGCTATTATATGCTTTATAGGCTTGATCATTTAATTGAATTACATGATGCCGCGTTCGCGGAGCTTGCATTGCCAAGCCCATGCCGAGCGCATAGTGTCGTCGATTGGAGTTTCTGCTTTCCATCCAAGCACGTTGTTTGCGTGAGCCGGATTTGCCCAAACTTTTTCGATGTCACCCGGACGGCGGCCAACAATCTTATGGGGAACTTTAACGCCGGTGGCGCGTTCGAATGAAGCTATGAGTTCTTTTACCGAGAGCCCGATGCCAGTGCCGAGATTGAAAATCTCGATTTTATCTTCGCTCTTGTCTTCGAGCATGCGGGCAACGGCAATCACATGTGCTTTTGCGAGGTCTACTACATTGATGAAGTCGCGTATGCATGAGCCGTCGGGGGTGTCATAGTCGTCGCCGAATACGCTGAGTTCTTTACGGATGCCAATGGCTGTTTGCGTAAGGAAGGGAATGAGGTTCTGCGGCACACCGTTGGGAAGTTCGCCGATCTCAGCCGAAGGATGAGCTCCAACCGGATTGAAGTAGCGGAGTATCACACTCTTGAATGGAGCTCCCGAATTTATCACGTCAGTGATTATCTCTTCTGAAATCTGTTTTGTATTCCCGTAAGGCGATGTTGCCTTTTTGATGGGAGATTGTTCGGTCACCGGATTTACGTCGGGTTCGCCATATACGGTGCATGATGAAGAGAACACTATGCCTTTCACTCCGTTAGGACCCATAAGGTCGAGGAGATTCATAAGGGTGTTCAGATTGTTGCGGTAGTAGAGGATGGGCTTTTCCATAGATTCGCCTACGGCTTTGCTTGCAGCAAAGTTTATGATGCCCTTGATGTCGGGATATTTTGCGAACAAGTCTTTCAATGCGTTGATGTCGGTGCAGTCGGCTTCAACGAAGTCCGGACGAATGCCTGATATGCGTTCGATGCCGTCGAGCACGTCGCGGTTGCTGTTTGAAAGATTGTCGATAATCACTACCGGATACCCGGCATTCTGAAGTTCAACTACGGTGTGGGAGCCGATATATCCGGTTCCGCCCGTTACGAGAATCCTGTCTTTTTTCATAATCTTAATTATAAGGTAGTTTATATTGACGCAAATTTAATTATTATTCACGTTATGTGCAAGCCAATATAGGTTCATTACGCAATTTTTGCAGTCGAATTCCAAACGAAATGTAGATGAATCCGAGCGCAGATATAGTTCATTGGGCCATTCCTTGCCGTTTGGAGTTGACAAACAGCGTCCTGATTCACGGCGAATGCAGTAGCGTGAGGTCATTGCTTTGACCTGTCCGTGCGTTGGCCGTGGTGGGAGTTCCATTGCGGGTTCTATATCTGTTGCGCCATGCTCGCTGTAAAATGCCTCGGCGAGCGAGTTTGCCACATTGTCATAGCGGGTTAGCTTGGACGTACTGACTTTTGCGTCTTTCGATTCGGCATTTCGGTAAGAGTAACGGTAAGTTACTTTTATCGTGTGCATTAATTTCTCGAGAGTTTGACGTCTTAATGCGGTGAGTATGGATGCCGGAATGAACAGGTGCTGAGTTTCGTCTTTTATGTCGGATACTTCAAAGATGGTTTCGCCGGTTTTTCTCAAGATCCTGGTATGCTGTTCAATCTGCGGGGTCGATGCGGGGTCGAAATCATCGTATAGCGTGTGGCACGCGTAGTGTCCGTAGTCGTCGGTTGCTTCAAGGGCTATGCCTGAGCTGACCGTACGGAGATTGAGCGATATTTTTATGCGCCGTACAGCTTTCGATGCGGACAGTTCGTCGTCCCATTGTTTGTCGTAGTTCCTGAACAATGGTGTATTCGGTTTTATGTCTACTTTTTCAGCCAAAAATATGTCGCTCCCGGTCGCTTTATTTATTCTGAATCCATCAAACGATCCGGAGGCGTTGAAAAAGCCTATGCCATCGCCGTTGTGCAGTGGCGAATCGAGACGTACAACCAGCTTTTTACCGTTCGATGATATGACTTTTCCTATGGGTTCGCCTCTCCATTTTGGCGTGTCGGCCGAGGCCAAATTGAGGGTTTTGGCTGTCGGACGGTGTAAAAAATAGCTTGTGAAGCCTCTGTTGAAGCTCTTTGAAGCTGTTGGCTCGAATGTTATTTTTGATTCGCCTGACGATGCTCGCTTATATTTTTGCGGTTCATTCGCGATGGCGACATCTATCTTCTGCCTGTAGAGAGCTACGATGTTCTTGACATAGGCTTCGTCCTTTAAACGCCCCTCGATTTTAAATGATGAAATGCCGGCATCCATCATCGCCTCGATGTCGTTGCTCCGATTCAAGTCGCGGAGCGATAGCAGATGCTTGTTTTTCACGAGTATATTGCCTCGTTTGTCGCATAGGTCGTAAGGCAGCCGGCATATTTGGGCGCATTCGCCGCGATTAGCGCTGCGTCGCATAGTCAGACAACTTGCATGGCAAGCTCCGCTGTAACTTACGCATAATGCGCCGTGTATGAATGCTTCGAGCGGCACGTCCACATTTTTGTGTACGTCAGCGATTTCTTCAAGCGAAAATTCGCGAGGCAATACGAGTTGCGAGAATCCGACATCGGCCAGAAAGCGGGCTTTGTCAACGGTGCGGATGTCGCATTGAGTGCTTGCATGCAGTGCAATCGGTGGAATGTCCATCCTCAGAATCGACATATCCTGCACGATGAGTGCGTCGACGCCAATTCGGTATAATTGCCCTATCATAGTCTCAACGTCGCGCAGTTCGTTCTCATATATTATGGTGTTGACTGTCGCATAAACTTTCACATTGAACGGATGGGCGTAGTCTACAACCCGGGCTATATCCTTGATTGAATTTGCGGCTGAAGATCTGGCTCCGTGGGTTGGGGCTCCTATGTATATGGCATCGGCACCATGGTTGATGGCACTGATTGCTATCTCAGCCGTGCGTGCCGGCGCAAGAAGTTCAATTTCGCGTTGCAGCATTTGTTATAGTATTTATAATCACTTTATGGTCGCTGACAATTTTTTGCCTGCCGGCAATTTTAATTGTGCGGTTGAAATGGAGTTGCCGTAAATGTCGGTGGTCACGTTCGTCGGATATGATTTTCCATCTGATTTCACGGTTTTATGATTGCCAATGAACGATGCATTCCATATGAGGTCGGTAGTGGTGTTGTTTTCGATTTCAGAGGCTTCGGTGCCTGTGTGTGACAGGGTGATGTAGCCGTCGAATACAGGAACGTTGCTGATTTTTGTCGTGTGGTCTATAACTCTCGATAGACTTCCGATTGACATATCTGATGCTGACGGCTTTAGTCCCATAGCACCCGTTACGATGCCTTCTATGGCTCCAAACGAGACTTCCGGATAGTTAGAGCGGGGTTTAGTCGGGAGAGCCGTTAAATATTTGTATGCCTCTTCGTTGTATCCTAAGCCGTATAGTATTGACGGAAATGCCGACAGATTTTCGACGTTCCAGTCTTGCCTGAGTATGTCATCTACGCTGGCTTTGATTCGTTCGGGATTGTCTATTGCGCCGAACCAAAGCACTAACGGAATGCCTTCGCCTCTGAAGAATTTTTTATCGGCAGTCCAAAATGTGTTGTATCGTGCGTTTTGGTCATCCCACCAGCAGGAGTCGATGATGGCTCTATATGCCAATGCTTTTTGTGCATTGAGTTTTGCTGAGGATGCATCGTCGTTTAGTTCCGATATTTTTGCGTAGGCGTTGTGGCCCGCGTATAACGCTGCCAATAAGTCGATGCCGACTGTCAGTCCGGCAAAATTTTCGACATATGAAGGCAGTCCTCGACAGGTGTGAAAACTGTATGACGGATTGTAATCAGCTGGAATGTTCATGTGTGCTCGACGGTTCATCACGCTGTCGGGCGATAGGGCCCAATGATCGGCATATTCATTGATGCTTCGCGTGTAGAAGTTGGTGAATGTGGAGTCGCTGAGATAATCTTTGTCGTTTGTCCATTCATACATCTTAAGACACGCATGTATGATGTCGAAGTTGGCGTTAAGGTTATACCAGAACGCACTGTCGGAGGCATAATCTGCCGGCGCCGGTTGGTTGTAGCGGTTTATTTCCCAATATGTGCACCAGTCCTTGGATTGGCTTATGTTTTCCGCAAATTTCATAAGCATGTTTTTATTGTGCTCGGTTAGCCCAAGTATTTGGCCGCCGGTTGTTTGATGGGCCACATCCCTCATGCAGAAGGCTTCGCGTTGAGGCAATGCGGCCTCATACCAAGCTCCCACCGGATCATTGCTGTTATGGGCATACGACAGAGCCATCCCTTTGGCCCAGTCAAAGGTCGATTGTAGCGTTGAATCGGACGTCGAGAAAATGGCAGTCTCTTCCGGTGGCAAAGTTATTCTTGTTTTGATTTGCTCTTTGTCGCAGCTTTGGGCGGCGGCAACAATCATAAATGACAGTGATAGGTAGACTATGTGGCGTAAGTAGTTCATGACATGTATCTTTATTGAAATGGATGTACTTTTTATGATGTGCAAATTTATGAAAATTCGAGGGGATTTCCGCTAATATTTTATTTCGTTATCTTATGGTCGGTTTTTTCATTGCGTTTAGTGCTCATCGATGCTATTTTTACTATGGATCCTGTTTTGTCTGAAGAATTGATTGTGTCAATCACCGACATCAGGCGTGAACGTCGTTTGCTCCCTTCGAAGTCGGTGAACAAAGATGCCTGGCCTGCGCCATTGGTGATATGCGACAATGTTACGCCTGCGCGCTTATAGCCATAGCCTTCACGATATAGTTCGGACAGAGCCTTGTGCGCAGCACTGATTATTTTCATTGAGTCGTTGGTGGGTTCGTCGAGCTTTTTTCTTATTTCACCCGAAAATTGAGTCAAATGATTGTGGTAGGGATTGGTTGCGGCAAAGACGGTCACTTCTTCGGCATAATGTCCGGATTTTCTCAATCTGCGTGCGGCACTTGCTGCATAATCGCTGATGGCTTCGTAGATTTCGTCGCGGCTGAACACGTCGTGGGCGAATGAGCGCGAACATGTGATTGATTTGTGTGAGTCTTTTCGGGCCGATGTGTCAATGCAATGTTCTCCGTTCAGCTCGCGCCAGATACGTTGGGTGGTTATGCTATATCGGGCCGAGATGCGCTCTAATTGCAGGGCGGCAAATTGAGATGCATATGTTATTCCAACTTTTGCCAGTGAGGCGCTCGTTTTTCGCCCTATTCCCCAGATGTCTTTTAGCGGTGTAATTTCAAGTGCTTTGGATCTTTTTGCGTCAGAGTCTATGAGGCACACGCCTTTGTATCCGCTGTATCTTTTTGCGAAATGGGCTGCCAGTTTGGCAAGGGTGGGAGTGGTTGAAGCCCCAAGCGAAATGGGAATCCCGGTGGCATTCATCACTGACTCCACAACGTAGTGTCCGAATTCATGCAACGATTCTCCGGTGAACGGTATGCGAAGGAATGCCTCGTCTATCGAATATACGTCGACTTGCTCGACGAGCGATTTGATATGGGCCATTACTTTCGACGATGTGTAGGAATAGTAGCGGTGATCGCCCGATAGGGTTCGCACGTCGTGGCGTTTCACTATGTCGCGGATTTTGAACATCGGCACTCCACGGGTTATGCCCAGGGCCTTGGCTTCGTTCGACATCGCCACCACGCAGCCGTCGTTGCTCCCGAGCACCACTACGGGCATTCCAGCTAGGTCGGGATGGCGTACTCGTTCGCATGACACGAAGAAGTTGTTGCAGTCGGCTAATGCTATCATAGTGGGCCTTTATAAAAAATGAATCGCGCGGGTGTCTCTTCCGACATGCCGCGCGATATTTAATCTCTTAATTACTATATTGCAAAAGTTTTTTCTGATTGGTGATATAGATTTTATATCTTTTACCTAAACAAGAGTCAGGTGTTCTGATTTCTTTTGCAAAGATAGCGTCTATTGTCGGTTTAAAACTGGAATTCGTGTTACAATTCTGTTGCAGATTCCGATTTTAAATGTATTTAACTCTCGTCGACATCGCTTTGCGTCCATTTCTCAAGTGTAAAAAGGAATTCCAGACCTCCGGTCGACCGGTTGTGTACAGATATCGTGCCGCCAAGAGCTTCAATCGTATTTTTGACGATTGGAAGCCCAAGGCCTGTGCCTCCCGATTTACGTGCACGTCCGGCATCGATTCTATAGAAGCGTTCGAATAGATGGGGCAGATGCTGGGCTTCCACGCCGGTGCCATTGTCATAGAAACAGAACGTGTAATATTGTTTCGACTCAATCACCAGTTTCAATGCGATTTCTGTTCCCTTCGAATATTTCACGGCATTTTTTGCCAGATTGAGCACCATGCCGGTGAGAAGATTGGTGTTTCCTTTCACCACGCAATCAAGCGGTATGTCATATTCGAATTTCATGTCGCCCAATATTCCGGCCGATTCCATATCGCAGTCTATGGTATATACCAAATCGTGGAAATTGACATCGGTGACCGGTATGTTGTTGGATCCATCTTCGAGTCGGGTCATTGTTGACACATCATTAAGCAGGCTGCATAGGCGGTCTACGTTCTCGAGCGAACGCTGAAGAAAATGCGTACGCGTGGCTTCATTCATGTCAGGAGACGACAGGAGAGTTTCGATATAGCCTTTTATCACGCCGATTGGAGTCTTGAGCTCGTGATTTATGTTGTTGGTGAGCTGTCGTTTGATTCTCGATTTTTCCTCGATTGCGTACATTGCCACTTTATGTTCCTTTTCGCTTTTCGATATTGCGGCAGCCTTTTCACGATAAAGGTTGATTATTTTTCGTGAAATGTCGCCCAATTCGTCATGTGGAAACTTTGTGATGTCGATTTTCGATGATGATGTCTCGGCGTAATCAACGAATTTACTTAGTAGCACTACGTTGCGCGACAGGAATCGGGTTGAGTAAAATGCCAGCACAGTCACCGCTACTGCCATAAGTATAAGCAAGAACCAAAAATCAGAGTCGGCCGACAACGTTTCGGTCAACGACATCGAATAGGGCATAGCCGTGTGTACGAACACTTCGCCGTCATCGCTCTTCTGGGCTACGTAATACACCAGATTGTCACCTATCACACGTTTGTCGCGCCCGATTCCGAACATTTCAGCTTCCTTAAACTCGGGCATATCCTGTGTGTCGGCGAAGTTCTGAACCGTAGGAGTGCCGATTGAATATATAAGCTTGCCGGTTTTGCTATAAACGCTCACGGCCACGGGGTCCAGCGATGTATTGTCGAAGTAGGTGCCTACGAATTGTAAAAACGGAACAAGGTCGATTTCCGTTTCGTATGCCGATATGATACGATTGTTTACGAAGTCGATGCTGCTCTCCATCGAGCTGATTTTGTAGCTTGTCTCATGACGATACTGGTACACCATCAGCACCGCGATGATGAGCCACATCATCCCGACAACCGGAAAAAACAATCGCCATTGGTAGCTAAACCGTTTCTTTAAAGCCATAACCGAATCCTAAGCGTGTAACGATGTTGTCGCTGTATTCACCTATTTTTTTTCGGAGACGGGCGATATTGGTATCTATTGTTCTGTTGGTTACCACCACTTCGCTCGACCATACCTGACGGATGATTTCTTCGCGGGAGTATATGCGGTTACGATGTGTCAGCAAAAATAGCAGAATGTCAAATTCCGTTCTGGTGAGATTTATTTCTTCGCCGTTAAGGAAGCACAACTTCTCATTGCGGTCGATGCGCAGGTTGTGGAATGTTATGTCGGGCTCGTAGATGCTTTTTGACACATTGTAGGCCCATTGGCGTGAAGCCTGGCTACGGCGCAACACGGCGCGAACACGCGCGAGCACCTCGCTTATCACGAATGGTTTTGTCACATAATCATCGGCTCCGATGTTAAGGCCCATAACGGTGTCGTCCTCGCCATTAAGTGCCGAGCAAAAAATTATGGGTATATTTTCTGTATCGTTGTTATTCCGGACACGCTTCGCAAAGTCAAATCCGCTCAGGTGTTCCATCATAATGTCCACGATGAAAAGAGAGTATCCGGCAAGATCCATTTCGAGTGCCTCTTCTGCGCTGTACGCGCAATCAACCTCATAGCCTTCCTTCTCAAGATTAAACTTCAAAATTTCGCATAATGCTTCTTCGTCGTCTATAACGAGGATTTTTATTCTCATTTTAGTTCTAAGAATTATGTTTGTAACAATTATGAAATATTCATTGTAAAGGTACGATAAAAAAAGATTTCACGATATTAAAATATGTTAAATTGGCTTGATTTCTGAACAAACCTTGGCTGCACACGTTTAAAGTGTATAATTACTATATTTGCACTGTGTTTTTTTCATGGTATTAGATTTAAGGTTAAAGAAGCAACGGGTTGTCGCGACGACAGCCCGTTGCTTCTTTATGCATATTGCCGTCCTTAAGTGCCGATACGTCATCGGTTGCCATACATTTCGTCGTAATATCGCTGGTAGTCGCCAGATGTTATGGCGTTTACCCAGTCTTCGTTGTCAAGATACCATTGCACCGTGCGCTCTATCCCTTCTTCGAATTGTAGCGATGGCTCCCATCCGAGTTCGCGTTGAAGTTTTCGTGAGTCGATGGCATAGCGCAGGTCATGTCCGGCGCGGTCCGTTACGAAAGTTATCAGGTCGTCGCTGTGGCCTTCCGGATTTCCCAGCATACGGTCGACTGTGCGCACGATTACCCGTATCAAATCAATATTTCGCCACTCGTTGAACCCTCCGATATTATATGTGTCCGCGATTTTTCCTTTATGGAATATGAGGTCAATCGCCCGCGCATGGTCTTCGACATATAGCCAGTCGCGCACATTTTCGCCTTTACCGTATACCGGCAGTCTTTTCCTGTTGCGGATATTGTTGATGAAAAGCGGTATCAGTTTCTCCGGAAATTGGTATGGGCCATAGTTGTTCGAGCAATTCGTTACGATTACGGGCATACCGTAAGTGTCGCAATAAGCTCTCACGAAATGGTCTGACGATGCTTTTGACGCCGAATAGGGCGAATGCGGTGCATATCTCGTCGTTTCGACGAAAAATTGAGTGCCGAAAGCTTTATGGTGTTCATATGAAGACGCCTTGGTCGAAAATGGAGATTCTACGCCTTCAGGATGCGTAATTTCCAAAGCTCCGTACACTTCGTCGGTGGAGATGTGGTAGAATAGTTTTCCGGCATAACCCTCTGTCGTCGACTCCCAGTGCTCTTTGGCGGCTTGAAGAAGCGAGAGCGTGCCCATCACGTTAGTCCGGGCAAAAGTAAAGGGGTCTTTTATCGACCGGTCGACATGGCTTTCAGCTGCAAGATGTATTATGCCGTCTATGTTATATTCCGATATGACGCGCCTCATTGCGTCAAGGTCGGCTATGTCGGCTTTTATGAACGTATAGTTCGGCCGATGTTCTATGTCTGCCAGATTGGCCAGATTGCCTGCATATGTCAGCTTGTCGAGATTAAAAATGTTATATTCGGGATATTTGTTGACAAACAGCCTTACGACATGGCTTCCGATAAAGCCGGCTCCTCCGGTGATCAATATGTTACGCTTCATCGCTCAATATGTTTGTTATGCATTTCCTCATCGAGTCCACCCAATATGGAATGTCGATGTCGAACGTAGTTTTGAACTTCGACTTGTTTAGAACCGAGAAGGCCGGGCGTGTGGCTTTCGCGCCGAATTCGGCCGAACTGCAAGGGGCGATGGTGCATGATGTATGACCGGCTGTCTCTGCAAGCATCTTGGCGAAGTCGAACCACGAGCACACACCTTCATTCGAATAATGATATATCCCCTCGTTGCCGTCAAACATGCCATTGTCAATTATTCGCACTATGGCATTGGCCAAATCGCGTGCATAAGTAGGAGTCCCGATTTGGTCAGCCACCACCATCAGCTCAGGGCGTGTAGCCGTAAGGTCAAGCATCGTCTTGAGGAAATTCTTTCCGAATTCCGAATAAAGCCATGCGGTGCGCACGATCATTGCCCGGCAGCCGCACTTTGCTATGGCCTGCTCTCCATGTAGCTTGGACGAGCCGTAGGCACCGAGTGGATTCGTCGCGCACGATTCGTCAATTGGCGTATTTATGCATCCGCCCCCAAACACGTAGTCGGTGGATATGTGTATTAACCTCACGCCGTGGCGTGCGGCGGATCTGGCGATGTTGCCCACCGCTTCAGCGTTGAGGCGTTCGGCTATTTCTGGTTGTTCCTCTGCACGGTCAACGTTGGTGTACGCCGCACAATTCACCACGAAGTCAAAGTCGTTCACGGCCAATGCGAGTTCCACTGCGTCCGCATCCAGGATGTCGATTTCGTCGACATCCGTAAATATATACTCGTTTGAAGATTGGTCAGCGGCCAACTGCAGGCAGGTGCCGAGCTGACCGTCGGCACCGGTTACTAATATTCTCATCGCGCGTTCGGATTTCATTCATATCGCTGTGTCGGCATTGCGCACCATTGGTGGCAATTCTGACACAAATATACGCATTATCCCTGAATAGTCTATTGTCTACTCTTCGTTTTTAAACAGCTTTTCTTCTTCGTCGAGTTTAAAGTTTTTTGAAAGCAGTGAAATGAATTTCGAAATCTGCGTCAGAGCCTTCATCGTATCCTCCGACACCTCCTTTTTCTGCAATCTCAGCATAAGCAGGCCGTAGAGAGCGTTGAAACACGTCTCTATTTCTCCCGCCTTATTGTCGCCTGCTTTGGCCCTGAGTTCGACTATATAGGGGAGGGTGCGGTAAAATTCAGCGGCATAATCCGGGAAGTGCGGGTCTTTCAGCAGTTTCTGGTGTAGTTCGGCCAACTGTATTATCACGTTCTTGTTGATTTGCAGATGTCCCGACTTCTCGACGTCCTCGCGTCTCATCATGTCTATCAGCGACTCATACCAATCAGTCAATGCTTTTTTCTTCTCGTCGTCAAGATTGTATCGGTCAATCACATTCTCTTTTATGCGGTCTAAGTCCACTCCGTTTGCACGTATCAAATCCTCGATTTGCCACATATACAGCAGGTATTCGGCAATATTCTCTTTTCTTTTGGCAGAAGCTATTATCATAATTCCGTTATATTTGATTTTACAAATATAACAAATAAGCTTGTTGATGGGTCGAAATGGGTTGTCAAAAACGATTCAAAAGCCGGATACTGAAAAAATATTCAAAAAAACGGCCAAAAATTTTGCCATTTAAAAAAAGCTCGCTACCTTTGCACTCGTCAAAACCAAATTGCCTTGTGGTGTAATGGTAGCACGTCGGATTCTGGTTCCGCCTGTGAGGGTTCGAATCCTTCCAAGGCAACGCAATGAAAGGGCTGAGTGATTGAAACTCGGCTCTTTCTGTTTTATGTCATTGCGTTCCGATGGAGTGAGGAGCCTCGGCCACTGAATCGCTGTGGGTGAATATATGGATATGATGTTTCCATGGAACACGACCAAAATCTATTGTCATTTCTAATTCCTCACCAACTTGGTGAGGAATTTCGTCACCAACTTGGTGACGGTTTATATTGGATTGGTTATAAAAGTTATACCACCGAGTTGCATATCTAATATTAGTTTCAGAAAAACCGGTTTGTCCGGGGAATTCTGATTTCAAGTCAAGGCTAAGACAATCAAAGAATGCACTTCCCCATTTTGCGGCTTCGTGTAGGCGCGATATATCCCGTCCCATCTCCCAATAATACTCAAGCATTGCAGTATTCACCTTGACTGCAGCCTTAATCTGCGACTTCCTATATCGCTCCTTCAACACACTAAGCAACCTGGCATACTCCTTGCCCGATACGATACTGTTACGCTTCACGAAAGCTGGTTTATCATCTTCTTTATTTGCCATGATGGTATAATGATTATTGGGTATGTTATCAATAGGTTAAACGACACCGAATGGTGGAACGGTCGCGCTGAAACAGTTCCGCCATCTGGTCGGCAGTAAGCCACACAGATTCATTGGCAAGCCGAACCTCAATCT
>CAZRJT010000038.1:0-16782 GCA_964600585.1 uncultured Bacteroides sp. | reverse complement strand
GAGAAGTGGAACAAGTATAGGAGCAAATATAGCAGAAGCACTTTGTGGGATTAGTGGGCAGCGTCTTTCGACATTACCGCCGCAAGTCCAAGCTGAGACAATAGAAGATACAGCAGCGCACATGTCGACGAGCTTTCAGGAGACGAAACAATCACATCGGCAAACGATTCGGGATCGAGATGATGATCGACAACAATTTTTTTGCCCGCGGCATTGGCAAGGTATGGAGCCAAACGGTCGATGCGATGTATGGAGTTAAAGTCAAGGCAGAATATCAAATCAGCTGATGTCAGCAGATTATGAGCCTTTTCGGGAGAGCGCGAGCCCACCACCACCGACGATGCACCCGGAAGGAACTGAAGGTTCTTCGGGGGCATATCAGGCGTCACAACAAATGCATTTTTACCCAACTGAAGCAGCACATCGCATAGTGCCAATGAAGCTCCCATCGCATCGCCGTCGGGAGTCATATGGCATATTATCACAATCTTATGCGCTGATTCAACAAGGGCCCTGATTGCATCTACTTTGTCGTGACTTATCTCTTTCGGTAACATCTGACACTGCATTAATCATGCAAAGATAACAAAACTTATCGTATTATCAGCATATTTCAACCGAATACGGACTTTTATTCTACAACTTTAATATTAGGGCTCACAAAACTTAATGTTTGTGTAGCTCGCGTGACGGCCGTATATAGCCATCGATAAAATTCAATGCCTTGCGCTTCGGGCTGCACATATCCGATATCGACATAGACGTATTTCCACTGTCCGCCTTGGGCTTTGTGGCAAGTAACAGCATAAGCATACTTCACCTGGAGTGCATTATAGTATGGGTCGCGACGCAACATACGCATTCGCACCGACATCGGCGTTTCGGGAGTAAACAAATCTGCATCCATCAGTATGGCCGACTGCAACCGGGCCGCCTTATCCGCCTCGAGAGCCGGGCCGTCCGAAGTCAGAGTGTCAAGTATTATCTTGCAATCCACATTAACGCCGTCGCGATCCGGGAATGTAAGTGACACATCGGCAAACCTCAAGCCGTACTTCTCCTCAATGGCATATATATGTGCCACGGTGGCCACATCGCCATTGGCGATGAAGTCGAGACCTTTAGTCTTTGCGCTCCAAAGATAATTGTTTTTAGCCACCATAAGCCGCTCGTCGCGGCACAGCTCCTCTTCGCGGTAAAGAATCTTTGAGCGTATAGCCAGATTAAACAATGTGGCTCGTTTATTCGAACGCGTAACCACCACCGTCTCATCGACTCCAGATGCGGCATACGACGACGAAATTGCATCGGCGAGATCTTCGCCCGACACAACCTTGACATCATCAAAACTTTTTATGTGCAATTCAGGCTCGGGTAGCGGGTCGACGAGCAGAGCTTTGCGCAGCCAAGTGGCGTTATATAGAATTCCCGATTTATTTCCCTGTCTAACTATCTGGGTCATCACAGCCCGCGTCACACGCAAGCCAAACGAACGAAGCACTTTCACATTCATCGCCGGGCTTTCACTGCATCCGACCGGAGGCAACTGCGCCGTATCGCCCAACAAGATAAGCCTGCACCCTTCGCCGGAATACACGTATTGAACCAAATCCTCAAGCAAACCATCGCGGATACCTTCGCCCCCGCCAATCATCGATGCCTCGTCAACGATGAACACGGCGTTACGCAGTGTGTTTTCGCATACGGAAGCGTTGAAATCCATTGTTCCGGGCGATGGCGCACGATAGATGCGCCGATGGATCGTAGTGGCCGGATATTTGGCATACGCACGCAGCACCTTCGCCGCCCGTCCAGTTGGAGCCATAAGCACCACCGGCACTTTCACCTCGCGCAACGCACGCACCAATGCTCCGGTCAACGATGTCTTCCCGGTGCCTGCATATCCGTTGAGCAGAAACACTGAATCGCTGGGCATCATCGGCGAGCAAAATCTGGCCAAAGCCGCTATCAGCTGTATCTGTTGGGAATTGGGGTCATAGGGCAGATTAAGAAATATCCGTTCTGCAAATTCACGCATATCCATAGCGACAATACACTCCTATGCCAGCCAACAACTCATACCGGCTTGACCGCGCGCAATATTTCGCGCTTTCCGCCTACCGGCCCGGCTAAACGTTCAACAATAAACCCTACATCACGCAAACACCTGCGAACACGTCCTTTGGCACAATAAGTCGTCAGGGCTCCTCCCGGAGCCATTGACTCATATAGCCTGCCGAACACCTCGTCGCTCCACATATCTGGCTGCTTCTCCGGAGAAAATGCATCAAAATACACCACATTGATGTCGGGCGGCAAAATCATCTTCAAGAAATCGGCATTGAGTTTATGCAGTGTAAAATAAGGGTTGATCACGACCCGTTCGCCCCATCCGGCTTGATTCACCGAGTCGAAAAATTCCTGAGTCTCACCATAACCCAACCGGGCCACTAAATCAGGCGAAACCGGATAAAGCTCAACCGACACATAAGCGGTCGGCCTTTTCAGCTTAAGCGCTTCTGAGGCCGTAAGGGCCGCATTCAACCCCGAGCCAAAACCAACCTCAAACACAACGATGGACCCATTGCATACATCGGAATCGGACACAAATCGCCAACCAGCACCGACATATACACAGAGACTTTCGGCCACGGCTCCTTTCACCGAATGATAATGTTCGTCGATGTCCGGACGATATATCGTCGGTGAACCATCGGCCGTATGTTCGACAATGAGCTGGTAATCCAAATCCATTTTTACCGTTTCACTTCAATTTTACAAATCAGATGTTTCGTAATTCTCCGATACAAATTTAAGCATTTATGACCAAAAGCTCAAATTAGCCAGATTATTTCTCGTTTATCGTGTTTTTTCCGTAATTTTGTAGCTCAAGTTTCTAATAATTAGTCATCCGAAATGAATCATACCATAGCATCGCGCATATCCCGGCTAAGAAAGCTGATGGAAGAGCATAACATAAGTGCATACATCATCCCCACCACCGACCCTCACTTAAGCGAATATCCGGCCGCTTGCTGGAAATACCGCGAATGGATATCGGGGTTCACCGGCTCGGCCGGAACTGTCGTCGTGACAAAAGAAAAAGCCGGACTTTGGACTGATTCACGATATTTTCTTCAGGCGATGGCTCAACTCGAAGGCACTGGAATCGAGCTATATCGCATGATGCTTCCCCAAACCCCATCGATTGCCCAATTTCTCATCAGCAACCTCAATCCAGGCGACATAGTGGGTCTGAACGGTGCCACATATAGTCTGGCTGATGCTCAACAACTTTACGGAGAACTTGCTGCCCACGGCATTGGGCTTGACACCACCGCCCCGCTTTTGGACGCAATCTGGGCCGACCGGCCGATAATCCCCAATGGACGACTCATCGAAATGCCAATCGAATTCAGCGGGAAGAGCACTCCTGAAAAACTGTCGGAAATCAATGACATATTGCGCACCAAAGGAGCCGACTGCACCCTACTGTCGGCACTCGACGAAGTGGCGTGGACATTCAATATCCGCGGTACAGATGTGGCTTACAATCCGGTTGCAGTTGCTTATGCATTCATATCGCCCGAAGAATGCGTGCTGTTCGTAAATCCAGACAAACTCACGCCTGAAATTTCGGTCCGGCTCACCGGCGACGGAATCAAGACCCTGCCCTACAACGATGTTGAAAAATATCTGTCCAAACTTCCGGAGTCGACTAAAATATTGCTCGACAAAGCGCATTCCAATATGGCCATTGCAAACGCTCTGCCGAAAGGATGCACTATAATTGACTCCATATCTCCGGCCAACTCACTCAAAAGCATAAAGAATCCCACTGAAATCGAAGGTTTCCGCAGAGCCGTGCTTAAAGATGGCATTGCGATGACCAGATTTTACATCTGGCTGGAACATATGCTTAAATCCGGCCAAACTGTAACCGAACTTAGTGCTGCCGACAAACTTGCATCGCTGCGCGCCGAACAGCCCAACTACATTATGGACTCATTTGCACCGATATCGAGCTATGGCGCGCATGGAGCCGTCGTACATTATACACCCACCAAGGAATCAGACGTTGAATTGCGCACCGACAGCCTGTATCTACTCGACTCCGGAGCACAATACCTCGACGGCACCACCGACATAACCCGAACCATAGCTCTATGCGACAAGCCATCAGCGCTGATGAAGGCCGACTTCACAGCCGCGCTGAAGGGAACAATCGCCATAGCCATGTGTAAATTTCCGGCCGGCATACGTGGGTGTCTGATTGACGCCTTTGCGCGCAAAGCCCTATGGGATGCGGGAATCAACTATCTACATGGCACCTGCCATGGAATAGGCCACTGCCTGAATGTTCACGAAGGCCCGCAAAGTATCAGAATGGAGGAGAATCCCGTGATCCTGGAAGCCGGAATGGTGATGAGCGATGAGCCCGCAATGTACCGCACGGGGCAGTATGGCATACGCACGGAGAATATGGTGCTCATAAAAGAAGTAGACGAGACCGAATATGGTAAATTCCTCGGCTTCGACACACTGACCTTATGCTTCATCGACACTAAACTCATTGACACATCGATTCTGTCGGATGCCGAAATCGAATGGATTAATTCATATCATAACACTGTTTACGAATCAATAGCTCCACACCTCACCCCTGATGAATGCGTGTGGCTAAAAGCCAAGACATCGCCTATATCTCGATAAAACATTTGCACATTCAAAGTTTAGGAACTATCTTTGCTGAAAGTAATGGTAGTAAATTTCACATCACATCTGCTTTGCTAATTAATTTCCTGTAATAAATAACTTAAATTCAACATGAAAAGAAACCTTCTTACCGGATTTCTGGCCCTGGCATCGTTAGCGGCTTGGTCGCAAACGTTCACAGAATGGCAAGATCCAAATGTAAACGCAGTCAATCGTGCGCCGATGCATGCCAACTACTTCGCATTCGAAAGCGATCAGGCAGCCGATGCAGGCATCAAAGAAAACTCCAGCAATTTCCTTAGTCTCAACGGCACATGGAAGTTCAACTGGGTAAACGATGCTTCACAACGTCCCACCGACTTCTGGAAGCCCGGATTCAACGATAAAGGCTGGGACAACATCCAGGTGCCCGCCGTGTGGGAGCTCAATGGATATGGCGACCCCATCTATGTCAACGTAGGATATGCTTGGCGCAATAGCTTCCCCAGCAATCCGCCCGAAGTGCCCGTAGCAGACAACCACGTAGGCACCTACCGTAAAGAAATCATGGTTCCGGCCGATTGGAAAGGCAAAGAAATATTTGCTCATTTCGGCTCCGTAACGTCAAATATCTATCTTTGGGTGAATGGTAAATTCGTAGGTTACAGCGAAGACTCCAAGCTCGAAGCCGAATTCGACCTGACCCCCTATATCAAACCCGGACAAGAAAACCTCATTGCATTCCAGATTTTCCGTTGGTGCGACGGTTCGTATCTCGAAGACCAGGACTTCTTCCGTTACAGTGGTGTAGGCCGCGATTGCTTCCTGTATGCCCGCAACAAAAATCGCATTCAGGACATCCGCATAACTCCCGACCTCGATTCGAATTACAAAGACGGCTCACTCGCTGTAACTCTCGACCTAAAGGGAAATGCACCAGTCGACTTGCAGCTGTTCAATGCCGATGGCAAAGAAGTGGCTTCAGCAACGGCCAACGGCAGCGGTACGACGATTTTGAACGTTGCCAATCCCGAAAAATGGACTGCAGAAACGCCCTACCTCTACACGCTTAAAGCTACTATGAAGGGCTCGAACGAAGTAATTCCAATCAAAGTCGGTTTCCGCAAAATCGAGCTCAAAGGCAACCAGATTCTCGTAAATGGCCAGCCGGTGCTGTTCAAAGGTGCCGACCGTCATGAACTCGACCCCGACGGAGGATACGTTGTATCGCCCGAGCGTATGCTTCAGGACATCGAAATCATGAAGAAATTCAACATCAATGCCGTGCGCACATGCCACTATCCTGACGACAATCTGTGGTATGACCTGTGCGACAAATACGGCATATACGTAGTAGCCGAAGCCAACGTCGAGTCTCACGGTATGGGCTATGGCGACAAGACTCTCGCCAAAAATCCCCTCTACAAGAAAGCGCACATGGAGCGCAACCAGCGCAACGTGCAGCGCGGCTTCAACCATCCGAGCATCATTTTCTGGTCGCTTGGCAACGAAGCCGGCGATGGCGAAAACTTCGTACAATGCTACGAATGGATAAAGAACGAAGACCCCAGCCGTGCTTGCCAGTATGAGCAAGCCCGTCTAAACGACCACACTGACATCTTCTGCCCGATGTATTACGGATATGAAGGTATGGAAAAATATGGCCAAAATCCCAATACCACCAAACCGCTGATTCAGTGTGAATACGCTCACGCCATGGGCAACTCGCAGGGTGGCTTTAAAGAATACTGGGACCTCATCCGCAAATATCCCAATCTGCAGGGTGGTTTCATCTGGGACTTCGTCGACCAGTCATGTCGCTGGACCGGTAAAGACGGCGTAGAAATATATGCTTATGGCGGCGATTTCAACCGTTTCGACGCTTCCGACAACAATTTCTGCGACAACGGCCTTATCAGTCCCGACCGCGTACCGAATCCTCATATGTATGAAGTGGGCCACATCTACCAGAACATCTGGACAACCCCGGCCAACCTCGCAAATGGCGAACTCAACGTTTTCAACGAAAACTTCTTCCGTGACCTTTCAGCCTACTATCTCGACTGGGAAGTGCTTAAAGATGGTAAGGTCGTTCGCTCCGGACGCCTTGACGACATAAACGTCGCACCCGGACAGACCGGCAAAGTGAAACTCAATCTCGGCTCTACCGACAACTCAGGCGAATGGCTGCTCAACGTCGGCTATAAGCTTAAAGAAGCTGAAGGCATGCTACCTGCCGGATTTGAAGTTGCCAAGAATCAGATTGCGCTCACGCCTTACAATGCGCCAGCTTTGAAACTTGAAAACGCAACTATTTCGAACGCTGAGATTCCTGATCCCCAGATTATCAACAATCAGTACAATTACGTCGTGATAAGCGGCAACAACTTCACCATCGAATTCAATCGCCACAACGGCTTCCTCAGCAAATATGCCGTAAATGGCAACGATATGATCCAGGAAGGCACCGAAATGACTCCTAACTTCTGGCGAGCTCCAACCGACAACGATATGGGCGCACAGCTCCAATATAAGTTCCGCGCCTGGGAAAATCCGCAGCTTAAGCTCACCAATCTCGATGCTGCAATGGTCGACGGATTGGCTGTCGTTACGGCAGACTATGATATGCCCACCGTATCGGCCAAACTGCAGATGACTTATCAAATCAATAACGTTGGCGCCATCAAAGTAACCGAAAAGATGACAGCCGATAAGGATGCAAAAGTATCTGACATGTTCCGTTTCGGAATGCAGCTCCAGATGCCTTTAAGCTACAACAACATTGAATTCTACGGACGCGGCCCGATTGAAAACTATTCTGACCGCAACAACTGCACTGACCTCGGCATCTATACCCAGACTGTCGACGAGCAGTTCTATCCCTACATCCGTCCGCAGGAAAACGGCAACAAGACCGATATCCGCTGGTGGAAACAACTCAACAATGCAGGCAACGGCATCGAGTTCATATCCGAAGCTCCGTTCTCGGCATCGGCCCTCAACTACACTATCAACTCGCTTGATGACGGCCTAGACAAAGACCAGCGTCACTCGCCCGAAGTTCCGAAAGCCGATTTCACGAACATCTGCATCGACAAAGCTCAGATGGGTCTTGGCTGCGTGAACAGCTGGGGCGCTTGGCCATTAGCTAAATATCTCCTCCCCTACGGCGACTATGAATTCAATTTCATTATGCAACCCGTAAGCCATCAGTTCACGTTGAAATAAACTGATCTTATGAATTTTCTGAAAATAATAATTTCAGTATTCACCATATTCTGCATTTCCGCTTCCCCAGCATACGGGAAGCGGAAGGCGGAACATGTGTTCCTTATCGGCCTCGACGGCTGGGGGTCGTATAGCGTCGAAAAAGCCGATATGCCTAACGTTCGCCACTTGATGGACAGCGGAGCATACACATTGAAAAAACGGAGCGTCCTTCCATCAGAAAGCGCTGTCAACTGGGCTTCAATGTTCATGGGTGCGGGCCCCGAACTACACGGCTACACGTCGTGGAATTCGCAAGTGCCCGAACTGCCATCGCGCGTTATCGGCGACAACGGCATATTCCCTACCATATTTCAAGTCCTCAGGAACAATGACTCCAAAGCCGAAATCGGATGCATCTACGAATGGGATGGCATAAAACATGTTATCGACTCGGTTTCGGTAGATTATTATGCCTTGACACCCGACTACACTAAGCATCCCGAAAAAATGGCCGAAATGGCATCTGAATACGTCAAGTCGACAAAGCCAACATTTGCCGCATTCATATTCGATAACCCCGACCACGTAGGACATGCCGCAGGCCACGACACGCCTGAATATTATGAATGCCTGACCAACCTCGACGGATACATCGGCACCATAATCGATGCCATCAAAGATGCCGGCATCTATGACAACAGTATAATAATCGTAACAGCCGACCATGGCGGAATCGGCACTCGACACGGCGGAAAATCGATGGCAGAAATGGAAACTCCATTTATCATTTGCGGAAAAAATGTGAAGAACCTTGGCGAATTCAATGACAGCATGATGCAATTTGACATAGCGTCGACCATCGCCTATATTTTCGGGTTAAAGCAACCGCAAGTGTGGATTGGACGACCGATGAGGCATCTTTTCAAATAGACTACATTTTCACATTCAATACATTATGCACCTGACATTGCGACACCTACTCCGTTTAGGCGTCTTGATTTCATACGTTGCGGCCATAAGCTCACCAGCATTGGCGCAACGCGACATAAAAATGATGACCTACAATGTCCGAAATGCCGTTGGCATGGACGATGTACGCAACTATCAACGAATAGCCAACGCCATACTCGCACAACAGCCTGAAGTCGTTGCCATACAGGAACTCGACAGCGCAACCAAACGCAGCGAGCTGGATTACGTGCTTGGCCAGATAGCCACCCGCACCAATATGCATCCGATCTACGCCCCTGCTATTGAATACGACGGCGGACGTTACGGCATTGGCATATTGGCTCGGAAAGAACCCATTTCCGTCAGTCGCCACGCACTGCCAGGACGCGAAGAGAAGCGTGCTATGGTTGTTGCCGAATTTGATGATTTCGTTTTTGCATGCACGCATTTGTCACTCACCGACGATGACCGGATGGCGTCACTCGGCATAATAGAACGCATTGCCAACGAAACTGACAAACCATTTTTCATTGCAGGTGACCTGAATGCGACTCCCGATTCGCCCGAAATCGAACGACTAAAACAAAACTTCACCATATTGAGTAACAGTGACGCCCACACGTTTCCTGCCTCGAATCCGACAGAGACAATCGATTACATTGCCACGCACAAACGTCAGAACACTCCGGCAGTCGTACGGCTCAACGCCCAGGTCATCAACGAACCAATCGCATCAGACCATCGTCCGATTGTCGTAATGGCACGTATAGCCACTCCTGCCGACAAAATCTTACGCACGGCACCGTATCTGCAAAATCCCTCCTCCGATGCCATCACGGTGATGTGGGAAACGTCCGTACCATCATATTGCTGGATAGAATACGGCACCGACACAACGTCCATGGCAACCGCTCGCACCCTTGTCGACGGCCAGGCTATGTGCAATAACACAATACACAAAATACGCCTTTCCGATCTGACTCCTGGCAAACGATATTTTTATCGTATAAACTCCTGTGAAATCACAGAATACAAGGCATATCACAAGAAATTTGGAAACACATATACATCAGAATTACACTCGTTCGAATTGCCAACAGCAAGCGACGACACGTTCACTGCACTTATTTTCAACGACATTCATCAGCAAACAGCTACATTCAATGCCCTTCAAAAACAGATTGAGAAAATCGATTATGATTTTGTGATTTTTAACGGCGACGTAGTCGACGACCCAATCAACCGCGACCAGGCGAGCCAATTCATCGGGCTCCTGACACGTGGCGTAAAAGCGGCCGAGGTGCCCGTATTTTTTATGCGAGGCAACCATGAAATACGCAATGCCTACTCCATCGGATTGCGCGACCACTACGACTATCCCGGCAATAAAACCTACGGTGCATTCAATTGGGGTGACACTCGAATAGTCATGCTTGACTGCGGTGAGGACAAACCCGATGACACAGCCGTATACTATGGCTTAAATGACTTTACGGCCTTACGCAATGAGCAAACGCAATTCCTGAAGCTGGAGACCTCATCGAAACCATTCAAAAAAGCCGACAAACGCATTCTGATTCATCACATTCCGTCGTACGGCGATGAAGTAAATCTTTGTCGCGAACAATGGCTGCCGATTTTAAGCAAAGCACCTTTCGACATTGCCATAAACGCACACACTCATCGCCTGACATTCATACCCAAAAACTCCGAAGGCAATAACTATCCGGTGCTTATCGGAGGCGGCCCCGAACTCGATTCGGCAACCGTGATTATATTGAACAAGAAACCGGGTAAGCTCAAAATAAAGGCTCTTGGCACCGACGGAAAAGTAAGATTCGAAGAAGAATTCTAAACGCCATAGATTTAGCCACATACCGGCAATGTGGGCTCGTTTTAACTAACTGCCCGCATTGCTGCTTGTGCGGCAAACACACATAGGAGGCCCAACGACAGGCTCACGCCGGCATAGACCGCCATCAGCCATACCCCCGACGAATTCCACAAGCGCTCGCTCTCATATATAAAGGTGGAAAACGTAGTGAAACCGCCACAAAAACCCACCGTAAGAAAAGCCTTAAGCCCTTCATTCAACGTGTGCCCTCGATCGAGCCAGCCATAAATGACGCCTATAAGCAGACAACCAAGAAGATTCACTGCCAACGTTCCCCATGGAAACACCGACGACGTGCTTTCGCCTATCGCGCGCGACAACAAATATCTTGCCACGCCGCCTACACAACTTCCGGCTCCGACATAAAAAACAATTCCGACCATAATCAATTCATATCATATTAATACACAATTAGACAAATATTGGCGAGACACATCATTTAACACATCAGTGCGGCATACCTGCACTACCATCGGATTACCTTTGCGCCATAACCCAAAATACGACTCACTATGGCGACAATACACTACACCGACATCATCTTCGCAACCGTAACTCATCACGGCAACTACATAGCCTCGCTCCGCATCACGGGTGTAAACTCGTTTGCCGAAGTGTTACGCAACATCTACAAACAACTGAAAATCTCAGCCGGACTAATAAATATTGCGCTCCGAAATAGTTCGCAAGGATGGAATGAAACGCGCACCGTTGTGATTCCCGCTTAGTCACGGATTCATCATATCCTTATTGAAAAACGACTCTACATCACGCGCCATCTCAAGTGCTTTGGCGCCCTTACCGTCGGGGTTTATAGCTGCAGACGCAGCGTAGTCCGACGTCGCAAGTGCGCGCTTGCCCAATTTCCAATACACTTTTCCTCTGAGATACAACGCATCTCCATTTTCCGCATCCGACATTAACACCTCATTAAGCATATCGAGTGCGGCCGCAAGCTCATTGCGCCCAATCATCAATTCTATTTCAGCAAGTCCCTTCATTATAGCCTTATCTATAATCCACGCAATTTCAGAACATTTATGCTCAAACAATTGTTAGTTAAAATATATCAACAACAAAATTAGCTATTTATTTATGAATCGTTTCATCTTATTACTATTATTTTCGGCCACAATCGTCGTTTCATTTGCACGCCCTACGAGCTACACCACTGACGAGTGCTACGGAAGTTCACGACCGTATCCCACACCACAAAACCTGTGTACATTTCCCGACTCACTCACCCCGGTGATGATCAACCACGTAAGCCGGCATGGAGCTCGATTTCCGTCGTCATCAAAAGCATGCGATTTATTGCTTGGCGCATTGAAGCAAGCCGAAGAAGCCCACACAATCACCACGCGCGGAAAAGAGATGAAACGCATTGTCGAACACATCATCGACTTAAGCTCCGGACGCTGGGGCATACTCGATTCACTCGGAATCGCTGAACAGCAAGGCATTGCCGCTCGTATGTATGCAACCTATCCCGCATTATTTAAATCAACACAAGTAAACGCCATCAGCTCCTATGTGCCACGATGCGTACTAAGTATGTACGAATTCACTCATCAGCTCGCACGTTTGCACCCCGACATAGAAATCACCACCAGCTCAGGTTCGATAAACTCACCTTTACTACGCTTCTTCGACCTGAATCAGAACTACACATCTTTGGTTGGAAGCAAGAAGATAAACGCCCCCTATCACGCCTATCGCGACACGATGATTACGTATGCACCGCTACGGCGCATCCTTGGACGGAGCTTCCCGCTGTCGAAAATCGATTCAACCGCAGTGGCTCAGGCCGAATACTCTGTTGTGGCTTCAATGGCCGCTATGGAGATGCCATGCGACGTAAAACGCTTTTTCGAGCCTGAAGAATTCAATGCGATGTGGGCCATCAACAATCTCCGCCAGTACCTCACACATTCAGCCTCAGGCATATCCACCCTGCCCGCCGATATAGCAGCTCCCCTGCTGCAGAACATCATCGAAACTACCGATGCATTTCTTCAGGGCGATGGCGTGGCCCCGATACAACTACGGTTCGGACACGCCGAGACACTGATGCCGCTTCTGGCGCTTATGCGTTTGGACGGTTGCCGATATATTACCGACGATCCCGGCTCTGTTGCCGCAAACTGGCATAATTTCCATGTTGTGCCAATGGCTTCTAATCTTCAACTCGTCATATTTCGCTCAAAAACCGGTCGACATTATGTGCGTGCCGAACTAAACGAGCAGCCAATCCCGATAATCCCCGGCAGTGACGACTTGTTCATTCCTTGGAATAAAGCAAAAATCTTTTTTCAGGAATGTCTCGGCTTATAGCCTATAAACCTATCCATTATATAACCGGATGCCCGATTGTCCACAAGGCATCCGGATTTTTTTTGAAAAATTTTTACTGTTTTGATTTGACATATATAAAAATAGTTGTACTTTTGCGATGTTGTACATATCTACAACACATAACCAGCAATTTTAAATTATCATAGTATGAAAAAGCTCCTACTTCTACTCGCACTCGCTATCGTATGCTCCACTGCCAATGCACAGCTATTATGGAAAATATCCGGAAACGGACTTACCCGCGACTCATATCTGCTCGGCACCCATCACGTTGCGCCGGCCGCAATGATTGACAGCATCAAAGGCCTTACTGAAGCCATAAAATCAGTCGATGCCATATATGGCGAAGTCGCACTCGACGAAATGCAATCGCCCAATATGGCAGAACTAACTATGAAATATTACATCGCTCCTGCCGACAGCACTCTCGACAAAGTATTCGAAAAAAGCCAATACGACTCCATTAACGCACTCATATCCCAGTACACCAACGGAATGGCTTCACTTGACCAGCTTTCGAGCTTCAAACCCGCTGCCGTATCAGCACAACTTGGAGTGCTGCAAAGCATGAAAGCCTTTCCAGGATTCGACCCGTCAAAACAACTCGACACCTATGTGCAGGCACTTGCCAAACAAGAAGGCAAACCGGCTAAAGGATTTGAAACCCTCGAATTCCAACTCGATTTACTATTTGGCGACCCTATTTCCGAACAAGCCAAATCACTGATGAAAGCCGTCAGACTCGATAAAGAAGCCATCGTAAAAGCCCAGGAACTTGCCAAAGCCTATGTGTCGGGCAATCTCGATAAAATCGAGGCTCTTATGCTTGACGAGCAAATTGGTCTTGATGAAGAAAGTGCCGAAAAGATGCTCTATTCGCGTAACTACAATTGGGAAAAGCTTCTGCTCGGCATCCTCCCGTCGGCATCGATAATGGTGGCAGTCGGAGCCGGACATCTCCCCGGCGACAAAGGACTGATTAACTTACTACGAAAATCGGGCTACACCGTAACCCCGGTAAAATAAAATCCGATAAAACATCTACCCCAAATGATCAACATATCAAATCTATCGTATCGCTACAAGTCGGGCACTCTAGCGCTCAACGACATAACGACCAATATCGGCCCGGGCATACACTTGCTCCTCGGCGCTAACGGTGCAGGCAAGACCACACTGCTCCACATAATTTCAGGACTTCTGTTCCCAACTGACGGCATATGTACATTCGACAGTTATGACGTGTCCCGGCGCCAACCGGCAGTGATGCAACAACTGTTCTTCATCACCGACAATATGAAGTTCCCGATGCCCACTATCAACGAGTTCAAAAAAGTGCATGCATCGTTCTATCCCTCTTTCAGCGATGAAATGCTCGCCAAAAACCTCATCGACTTCGGAATGACCGGTGATGAGCAGTTGTCGAAAATGTCGCTTGGAAATCAGAAAAAGGCACAACTTGCCTATGCACTCGCCCTGCGCACACCATTATTGCTGCTCGACGAACCGGCCAACGGCCTCGACATTGACACCAAGAAAATACTTCAGACTATGCTGTCCCGCTGCATAAGCGAAGACCAGACCCTCATAATATCCACCCATACGGTTCAGGACTTCCAATATCTGTTCGACGGCATCCTGATGCTCTCGGAAGGGAAATGCATAATATCCCGTCCCGTATGGGAGATAACTGAAAAAATAGCATTCATCGACTCGGCCATTCCGCCTGTCGGAAATCTATATTCCGAGCCCGAATTCGGCCTGTTCCATTCTATCATCGAGAATACCGAGGGGATTTCGTCAAACGTCAACTACCAACTGCTGTACTCGGCGCTCCATTCGCCAAGTCGCTCCAAAATATTAAACATCATAAACTCCGATAAAAATGAACTCGCATAGCCTCATCCCCGGTGCAACTGCCATAAACTCATTTTCAATGCGCAGATCGTATATGTCCGGCATATGCAGCTTCCCGGCCATAAAATGTCAATTGCTCATCTACTCCCTCGTTTCGGTTGCAGTGTACATCATATACCTGTTAATGCATCCGGTCAATGAAGTGATTCGCCTGGCGGTTTATTCAATGCTGTCGTCAGCGCTGAGTTTCATGATTTCATTTGCCCCGATAGTGTTTGCCCGCTACGACGTGGCAATCGAAACGTTGCTGCCGGCAAAAGCCATCGAAAAATTTCTTTTTATGGCCGTTTACTCATTCATCTTGATTCCTATCGCCATCTACGTTCCTTATTCGATATTGAACGGAATCGTATCATGGATTTCTCCTGATTACGCCCTCGATTCATTGCTCGCCCCTACGGCAAGCATCAGCAAGGCGTCTGTTGAAACCCTTATGGAAAGTTTGAATACGACAGAATTGAAATTTTTCGCTCTGATATCAAAAGTCGATACCATCGTTCCCAGTGCGGCATGCCTGCTTGCCGTCATCTCCTACCGCCGCAACCGAGCCGCCATGGGCATCGTCTGGGCCGTAGTGTCATTGATCGGGTTCGCCATCATCGGGGGCCTGTGGGGATTCTATATGGCCATCAGCGCTTTTAAATCAGGCGAATTTGATGCTATGAACGACATAGCATTAAACCCGGACCGAATCACGCAGGAAATCATCGGCAGTATGAAAGGTCTATTAGCCATAATGGCAGGCACCGGCATCCTGGCGTTGACAGTCCTAACCTACTTCACTTATCGTAAAATCAAGAATCGGCAGATATAAAATAATGAATTTCAAAACCGATCGTCCGATATATAGGCAAATAATCGATTATGCTTTCGCAAGGATAATGTCAGGTGAATGGCTTCCCGAGCAGAAAGTGCCCTCTGTACGCGAACTCGCCGTGCAGATGGCCGTCAACTCACACACCGTGCTAAAAGCATACGAATATCTCCAGAACGAAAACATCATCTATCCCCGACGTGGAATGGGATTTTTTCTGGCTGAAGATGCAAAAGAAAACGTAAATGCGGCCCGACGCCACGAATTCTACACCACCACCCTCAACGAGCTATTCGAAGAAATGGACATGCTCGACATATCCATCGACGACGTAGTGGCCCAATACCGGTCATGGTCATCACGTCCCACTAACGAATGACCATCTCCAGTCCCTATTAACGTACGCCATCTTTATGACGGCATTTTTCGCCGAGCATATCGATAGCGTACGCTTTTTTTACTATCTTTGCGCAAATATTAAACTCCACCATCAAACAAACTGAAATGAACGTAGTTGATCGCTTCCTACAATACGTGAAGTTCGACACCCAGAGCGACGACCTCACGAATCTGACCCCTTCTACTCCGGGGCAGATGATTTTTGCACAGCACCTCGAAAAAGAACTCACCGATATGGGCCTAACCGACATATCGCTTGACGAAAACGGCTATTTGATGGCTACACTTCCCGGAAACGCCGGACGCTCCGACATTCCGACTGTCGGATTCATAGCCCACCTCGACACAAGCCCCGACCTGACAGGGCGCCACGTGTCGCCACGTATCGTCGAGAACTATGCCGGAGGCGACATAACCCTGAATGCCGAAAATGGCATCGTCCTCTCACCTAACGAATTCCCCGAGCTCGACAACTACAAAGGCCAATCGCTGATTGTAACTGATGGCAACACGCTGCTTGGCGCCGACGACAAAGCAGGAATCGCCG
>CAZRJT010000037.1:0-17646 GCA_964600585.1 uncultured Bacteroides sp. | reverse complement strand
ATTGTGGTGAACGTGACAAAATCTAAAAAGCTTACCAATATGCGAGCTTCGGGAGCTGACGACAAGGCTCGTATAGTACCGCCGATAGTGTTCAGCCTCGAAGAGGCATTGGAATACATAAAAGGTGATGAATATGTTGAAGTTACGCCGCATCATCTACGCCTTAGAAAGATAATACTTGACGAAATAGAGCGTAAACGCGCCAACAAATAATATTAGGAGGGACTATTAGCCCCTATAATATACTCCGGAAGCCGGCACTGAGTCTGATGTTTCGACTCTCGCCGGCTTCCGGTGTATATGGTCGTAAAGACGTATTTTGCGGTATATGGGTCAGTCGATAAGTTCGGCCGGAAGCGTTGGCATTGCGCCTTTTTGGGTGCAGACGAATGCCGAAGTGCGCACTGCCAGGTCATGGGCCTCAGTGATGGTTTTGCCTTTTAAAATTGCAGATATGAAAGCGGCCGTGAATGAGTCGCCGGCACCTACGGTGTCTTCGACGCGCACTATCGGGGTTGGCTGAAATGATATATTTCCGGGGGAGAATACGTAGCTGCCGTTGGTGCCGCATGTGAGGATGAGCATCCGTAGGCCAAAACGAGCGAGAAGGATCCAGCACTGATTGCGCACGTCGATATCGGGAATATCGAACATATGGCTGACGATATTCAGCTCCTCATCGTTAATCTTAAGTATATTGCAACGATGTAGCGAGTTTTCGATTATTTCGGAATTGTAGAAATTCTGACGCAGATTGATGTCGAATACGATGAGACGTTCGGGGTCGTTGGGGAGGGCATCGAGAAACGAGTTGATTGATGAGCGGGATACGTGGTTGCGCTGTGCGAGCGACCCGAAGCATATTGCCTTTGTGTTTCGTGCCAGTTCGGCCAGAGCTGGAGTGTAGGGGATATTGTCCCAGGCCACGTTTTCTTTAATTTCATACTGAGGGATTCCTGCCGCATCGAGCGTTACCTGTACGGTGCCCGTAGGCTGTTCAACTTGGGGAATGACGCAGTTAAGCCCCTTCTCATTGAAAATAGATAGGATTTCGTTGCCAAGTTCGTCGTTGCCGACGGCACTTACGACGCAGCTCGGCAATCCGAACTGCGATACGTGATAAGCGAAATTCGCGGGTGCACCGCCGAGTTTCTTACCTTCGGGGAGGACGTCCCACAGGGCTTCTCCCATACCGATTACTAAACCGTTCATATCAGATGGCTAAATTATAAGGTGGGTTATTATTGTTGTTGCTTGATTTTGAGTGTGTAAGCGAGTAAATATATGACGCCGATGGTCATCACAGTGACGGCTCCAAACTGGCCGCCGAGCATATCGCTCGCATAGCCCATTGCCAACGGGAATATTGTGCCTCCGAAAAGCCCCATAATCATAAGTCCGGATACTTCGTTCTGTTTATCGGGCGTGTTGTTTAGTGCCTGGGCGAAGATGATTGAGAATATGTTGGAGTTGCCAAATCCAATCAGGGCAATGGCGGCATAGAGAATGTGGAGCGAGTGGGCCGAGAATAAGATAATCATGGCTGCCAACATCATCAGCGCGCTTATGGCGAAGAATTTTTTGGGTGAGACGGAGCGGAGGAGTACTGCACCAAGCAGGCATCCGGCTGTGCGGAAAATGAAGTATATGCCTGTGGCAAATCCGGCTTCTTCGAGTGGCAGTCCAAGTCGTTCAATCAAAATTTTCGGAGCTGTTGTGTTGGTGCCGACGTCGATGCCGACATGGCACATAATTCCTATGAAGCACAATAGTATGAATGGACGGGTGAGGAGTTTGATGCATTGTATGAATCCGGATGCTTTGTCAGGGCGCTCTTCCTTTATTGATGTGGCTCCAAGCATAATGATAGAGAGCACGGATATTACGGCATATATGGGGAAAAGAATGCGCCATCCCAGACCGAAGGTGATGGAAGCAGTCGTAGCTCCCCATGCGGCAATTATTGGGGCAAGGAACGATGCAATGGCTTTGACGAATTGGCCAAATGTGAGGGTAGACGCAAGTTTGTCGGGGACGATTAGGTTGCTTACCAATGGGTTGAGTGAAGTTTGCATAAGCGAGTTGCCGATGCCAAGAAGCGAAAAGGCTATAAGCATCATGTAAAATCCATCGCCGAATATGGGAATGAATAGTGAAATGGCGGTGATGACAAGGCTTATGAGTACGGTGCGTTTACGTCCTATTTTGTTCATTAGCATTCCGGTCGGAACTGAAAAAATCAGAAACCAGAAAAATACCAGCGAGGGAAATAGATTGGCCTGCCCATCAGTAAGGCCAAGGTCATGCTGTACGTAGTTTGATGCTGTGCCTACGAGGTCTACAAACCCCATGGCGAAGAAACACAGCATTACGGGAACAAACTGCATTAATGTGCTTTTGCGCCCGGCGAGTGAAGATGGTGTGGTGCTCATCGGTTTGGTGTGTTAATTGTTGTCGGTGGTGTTGATTGAATATATGTCTAATGAGTTGATTACAGCTTTTCCTCCTGTTGCCTCTATGGAGAGTGAGATGTAGGGTTCTGTGGGAAAAACAAGATTGGTGAGCACAAAGTTGCCTTCGGAGTCAAAAATTTCGATGCTTGAACGGTCGATGAAGATGCGCAGTGACTGGGCGGAGCTTGTGCGTAAAGTTGGGGCAGTGACAACAGCCGGGAAATCCATACTGAAGTCGACGAGGCCGCTCCGGGTGCGGTCGAAGGAGAATGATGAGCTGGTTGGGTCGAATGTCATAACGACTTCTTCGCCTTTGGGGTTTGACAGCGTGAGACGTACGGCCGTGGCTTTCTGCGCATTGAGCGTGAGGTCGATTTCGCATAGGCCATTTTCCGGCAGGGCGAAGCGTTCGGCTTTTCCACGCAAGTTTTTCGACTTAACAGTCACCATCTTCTTGCCGCGCAGGGCATCTGTTTCGGGGGCGGGAAGGGTGGAAATGTAATATTCTCCGTCTGAGCCTTTGAACAGGGATATGTCGCGTGGCAGTGTGTTTGCGCTTCGGAACTCGCGGGTCGGCACTTCGGCGGCATATTGCCAATTGCTCATCCAGCCGATGACTACGTTGCGGTCGTTAGGTGCATCGCTCCATGACACGGTGGCGTAATGGTCTTTGCCGAAGTCCATCCATTTGGTTGGAACTATGCCGGAAGGCGGAGTGTCGACGGTGAATGTGCGGCCATCGAAGTCACCGACAAAATATTGTGTCGCGCTTCCACCAAACGGGCCGCCGGGATTGATGTTGGAAATGAGCACCCATTTATATTCGTCGGTGCCGTTTACGGGCAGTCTCATTAAATCGGGGCATTCCCAAACACCGTCTTGAGCTCCGAGTCCGCGACCAAATTCACTCTGTAAACTCCACTCCTTTAGGTCAGGGGAGGTAAATATTAGCATTTCGTGGTCGAGCGGGTGAGCCAAGATGATGTTCCACAATCCGGCCTCAGCATTCCAGAACATATTGGGGTCGCGGGCTTCGGATGATAGCGTTAGCACCGGATTGCCGGGATATATGTCGAACGTAAGTCCGTTGTCGTTGCTATGTGCGAGGCTTTGCATCTGACTTGTGCCGGCCGACGTGTATAGGGCGATGACGGCATTGGTCCCGAATCCGGCGGTATTCGCTTCATCGATTGCGCAACTGCCGCTGAATACCGAACCCAGTGCATTAGGCTCGATTGCAATAGGTTGATGGTGCCAGTTGATGAGGTCGGTGGACGAGGAGTGCCCCCAGGTCATATTCTGCCATTTTGAGCCGTAGGGATTATATTGATAATAGAGATGCCATACGCCGTCCTTATAAAACATTCCGTTGGGATCGTTCATCCAGCCGTATAGAGGGGTATGGTGGAATGCCGGACGGTATTTTTCGGTGTTTTCGGTGTTGAAATTGTCACTGAGTTTTATTGCTTCCCAGCACACGTCGGAGTCGGTGTGCTGTCCCGTGTGGACAGGAGTGACGATGTTGAACAATATCTCCTTGTCGGCATAGCGTGAGAGGTCGACCGGCACGAAGTAGTCGATGTGATTCCGTGCAAGTCTTACGTATATTGTGGTTTCGAGTTTGCCGTCGAGCAGCAGGTTGAGTGATGCATCGCCTACGTTTTCTTCAACCGGGAGCAGTAGATAGCGGTTGTCGTTCGATACGCGTACAATTGTGTTGTTTGGTCCGAGATGGCTTATTGTAAGGCCGTCGGTGGCAGTGGCGACTGAAGACGTTCCTGCCAGACTGAGAATTAATGCTGTTTTGAAATTTCTGACGTAATTCATACTTTGAAGTGTTGTCGTATGTGGAATATCGCGGATTGAATTTAAAATTACGGATATTGAAACATTATTGTGCAAATGTAAACATTTTTAAGACAAATCCATATCGCAATTTATGAAAAATTTGATTAGTACCGTAGGCCTAGTATTTTACGGGGATAGAGGGCCTTATGTCAGATGCTTTGTATAATCAATGAATTTGCCTTGTCGACAATCGATGCGTCGAGCGAAGCGAGATAGATTTGTGTGGTCGATTCCGATTCGTGTCCCATCCCTTCCGATATCACACTCAGCGGAATGCCTTTGGCCCTTGCTGCGGAGGCCCAGCTATGACGGGCGACATAGAGAGTCAGCGGGGTCTGTAGTCCGATGATGCGGGCGATTTTTTTTAGATTGTGGTTGATGGAATTACCCACTTTGCGATATGTATTATATTCGTTCTTTGATGATGTTTGGATTATAGGTAAAAGATATTGGCTTTCGTTTTCAGGGTATTTGTCGAGTATCAATTGCATCTCTTGTTTCCATTCGATTGTGAGCTGTTGTCCGGTTTTACGGCGTCGGTAAGTGGCATAGCCGTTTCGGAGGCTGCTTTTTTTCAGATATGCCATGTCGATGAAACTCATTCCACGGAGATAGAAACTCATCAGAAACATATCGCGCGCGAAGTCCAATGCCGGAGTTTTTGAAAGATTCAAGGTTTTTATCTGGTGTATGATTGGAAGTGGCAATGCTCTTTTTTTTGTTTTGTCTATTCCGGTGTAGACGCGTCGGAATGGCATACGGTCGTCAATCAGTTTTGCGTCTACAGCCCTATTATATACGGCTCTTAGGATGCGTGTGTAAAAGGAAATTGTGTTTGGAACTACGCCACGGCTCTGTTGCCAGGCCTGATATGCCTCCATAATTTCAGTGTTCAGGCATTTGAGCGGAATATCCTTATTGTGGCGGACTCCGCATTTGTGAGATTGTGTCACTAAGAATTTTTTGAAACTGCTGAGGGTCGATTTATATGTTTCGGATGTACGTATTTTCCCATTTTGCCGTAGTTGCTCGATTATGCCTTCCATAAATTCGAATAGGTGGCGCGGGATTTGAATGTGCATCTTGCGGCGTTCAGAAAATTCTGACGGGAATGACGTTTGGTATTGGTCTGCGAGTCGATAGGAACCGGGGGTAAAATAAATTAAGGAGTCGTTTTTTGTTTGAGCGTCTGGAAATACCTGATATTCGGTGACGACTTGCCTGATTCGTTGTTCGTTGATGATTTGATAGTGTATCGAGTATTCGTTACGGTCAGCACTCAGGGTGTGGTTTTTTAATTTTGTCGAAGCCATTGGATTTTAAGTTTTTGCGCCGACATATGGCATCGAGTGTGGCGTTATATTGTGTAATTGTATTTTTGCCGGTGATGCGTCGTGTCGACAATTGTTTTACGAATAATGGTTATTTGGCGCAAAGTTACATCTGGCTTACGACTTGGAGCAAGATTGTGGCTCATAGAGTGGCATGGTTTGATTTGGGAAATCAATGGGTTATTGTGCCAGATATTTCGGAGCAATAACCCATTTTCATATTGATTTCGTTAGGAGTGTAGTCGATTGGCTATCGTATGGCAGCGGTAAGTGTGCGTACGTGTTTCTTTAATGTGTGGTGAGTTGGGGTTGTTATGGAGTTTTTATCATCGAGCCCCGGTGGGGAAGCTTGTAAAAGCTGAAATCTCCTGTACGGGCAATCCCTCCTTTTCTTTTTGGGCCCTTATGGCCTTAATCAAGAATGCGGCGTTGCGTGCCAGATTTCGCATTGTTTGGAGTCCTTCGAGGTCTGATTCTACGTCTTCTGCCGTGAATCCATGCACTTCGTTCCAGTAGGTCGAAGAGACTATGGGCATCGAACGTATGGTGAAGAAATGGTTGAGGTCGTCGAATGCAGATGTGCTTCCGGCACGTCGTGATGACACCACCGTGGCTCCGACTTTCTGGTTGAGGTTGATTGTGCCTGATGTGCTGTAAAACAGACGATCCATAAAGGCATGTACCTGGCCGTTAGGCCCGGCATAGTAAACAGGTGTACCGACTATTAATCCATCTGCTTCGGACAATTTGGGTACCGATTCGTTCACCACGTCGTTGAACACGCATCTGCCATGAGTGCGACAATAATTACATGCTATGCAGCCACGCACGTCTTTATTGCCCACGTTGATTCGCTCGGTTGCCACTCCGCATTCATGGAGCGTATTTTCCACTTCGTCCAAAGCTCGCGCAACGCATCCATTGATGTGTGGACTTCCATTCACAATCAGTACCTTATATTTATTTTCTGACATATGATGATATATATATATATATTATTACTCTTAAACGGATTATATCCGATAAATGTTTGATATTGCGGATACATAATCTGACGTATTTTTCTTTTGGTAATAATCGTTGATTTAAATTAGTGAGCTATTTTTCCCGCGATTTTTAAACGGATGAATTTTATGTCAGTCTAAAGTAGAAAAAAGGATGTCACTATGAAACGGATATTTTTCTTCTTGGCAATAATCATTGTTTTTTTAGGTCAGAATGCTGCTGCACAAAACCATAATCATAATAATGAATATAGACAATATGCGGAATATGAGCAAAGAAGTCGTCATAGGTCGCCATATTTGATATCAAACGATAAGGTGTTTTATGAAGGTCGCGAGATAAAGGGCGCATACGCGATGAAGTTCGACATACTGCGCGACGGATATGCTAAAGACGTATGGAGCGTGTACTATTGCGGCGCAAAAATCAATGGTGCCCAAAGCAATTCGTTCAAAGTGTTCGGCTATGGCTATGCCAAAGATGCCTGGACTGTATATTATAACGGAGTTAAGGTGAATGGCGCTTCATCGGGGAATTTCACTGTCCTTTCCGATTGGTATGCCAAGGACGCATGGAATGTCTATTTTGACGGAGTGAAAATCCCCGGAGCGACGCCAGACAGTTTTAAGGTGTTGCGCGGTGGTTATGCTAAGGACGTATGGAATGTCTATTTTGACGGAGCGAAAATTTCCGGAGCAACGTCAGGCAGTTTTAAGGTGTTGCGTGACGGCTATGCTAAAGACACATGGAATACATATTATTTTGGGAAAAAGATAGGCGATTGATTGTGTTTAGGTTTGTTGAAAATTGCAGTACTACATTTTAGGGTATTGTTTTTAAGCATAAACGAATTTTTTGAAGAAAAAATTTGGTTTATAATATAAACCGTATTAACTTTGCGTCCGAATTGAGAGCGGAATCGCGCGACCGTTCTTTTTTTAAACTAAAATGGTTTATAAAATAAACCGAATTTTAAATTACTTAAAGACCTGAAATATGGAAGAAAAGAAACTAACTGAAAAAGAGAGTCTCGAGGTGATAACTTCGATGATCGCTCGCACGAAAGCCCGATATATCGGCAGTGGCAACATTCTACTTATGTGGGGATATCTTGTTGTATTCGTCTCCATACTCGTATGGATAATGCTAATCTCTACCCGTCAGAATGTATGGAACTGGCTATGGTTTGCCATTCCTATCATCGGTATGCCTACAACTTTAATAATGGCTCGTCGGGAAAAACGAGCTTACGGTGCGGTTACTTACTCTGATAAGATCACTTCACGCCTTTGGAGAATCTTTGGTGTGTCAGAGATTATTTTAACATTGATCTGTCTTGGCTTCGCGGTCATTGGGAACGTAAACTGCTGGGGAGCCATGCTGGTGTATTCCATACTCGTTGCCCCGTCAGCTGAAATCGCACAAGGTCTTATAATTAAGGAAAAATGCCTTATTAATGGTGGCATCATTGGTTTGGCAATAGGAATGTTGACGCTATGTTGCGTAGTGGGTAAAATACCTCTTACAGCCAACTGGTATATGCCATTGTTCATTATTGTATGGGTCGCTATGATGATAGTGCCCGGTCACATACTCAATCATAAAGCCAAACAAGAATGAAAGAACTGAATCCGCTTTTGCATTCGCAACTCCGGCTTGCCATAATGTCCATTCTGATGAATGTGGAAGAAGCTGATTTTGTTTATCTCAAAGAGAAAACCGAATCCACTGCCGGAAACTTAAGCGTACAGATTGATAAACTTTCCTCTGCCGGATACATCCACATTGAAAAAGGGATGTCGGGAAAACGGCCCAGAACCACGTGCTCGATAACAAAGGAAGGGCGGAACGCATTTGAGGAATATGTCGAGTGTTTAAAAACATATCTGAACTTATAAAATCATAGAGGAGGGGACATTCGCCTGTACGTTATAGGCGGATGTCCTGTTTTCGGGAAGTGTATGTGGAGTTATAAGGACGAGAGCCTTGCGTCAAACACCGCTATACAAATTAGATGCAAATCAAAATTTGAAATAGCAGCAAGTTTGTAACGAGTGTTAGACTGGCCTCTGCCAATGTCTTTGGCGATTACGAAAGTTGTTACACTCACGCAGAGCCTATTTCATTTATTTGTCGGAGGTCTGGAAGCGAAAGCCGAGAGATATGCTCATGGAGCGCCCCCATGAGTAGGTATCGACTTTATGGCGGGTGGTGACACCGTCAACGGTTGTTGTCTTGCTGTATTTCGCTGGGGTAAATGGCTGTATTGCACTTAGGTCAAGAAATATGGAGCATATTTTTGACGTACGGTAAGCTACCGAGGCTCCTGCATCGACACTCCACATACTGCCTCTGCGCTTCCGTAGAGTCTCTTTTCCATTAGCCTTTAACTTACTGCTATTATGGCCATACTCAACAATGCCTACTCCAAGACGGGGCTGTATCTGCCACGGGCCATGTCCATAGCGATAACTTCCACCCAGGCTGAGTGTTGGCTTCAACTTGCTAAGACCCGGCATCAGAACGTCCACCAGACGCTCCATATCATTAAAACGGAATAAATTGAGTCTCAAATCCACATATGTGCCCCAATGGCGTGAAAAATAATAACTCGGACGTATAGTTATCTGACATACCGACACTGGACGTTTGTCAAATGCCGTCTTCTGCTCCTGATTTAGTGATGATAGGTCGAGATTGATACCCGTACTAAGATCAAGTGCAAACACCCCCTTCTGATAACATTCATACGGTCCTGAGGCATACGCCGACACAGTTGTTGCACACAATATCACACTTATAAATGTTATATACAAATTCTTCATAATACGATGCGATTTACCTGATTTTTATTTTGAAGGTGAGTTTTGACGCCCAAGTGTCTGAACATTAGCGAGAACGAGGGTGTAATTCGTCTCATTCGAGATGTCTTCAATGATTAAATCCCCTTTGGCTAAAATCCTTGCATCGATTTGAAAATTTTCTACGTTTTTCAACAAACAAGATTAGCATAACGCTTCTTATTTTGCCATAATGTCATAGAACGGATGGCCAACTCCAAATACCGAACCCTCACGTCGGGGTCTCACCCCATGCCTCAAATGAATCTCCTCTTATTAGATGTCGATTTCGGAGATGTCGATCAGATTGTGAACGATGGCATAGAGGGTGAGGCCGGAAGAGGTGTGGATATCGAGTTTGGCGCAGATGTTGCGGCGATGGGTGGCCACGGTGTGGGGGGAGATGAATAGTTTGTCGGCAATCTGCTTGATGGTAAGCCCCTTTGCGATGTGATGGATTATCTCTTTTTCACGTTCTCCAAGCATAGGTGTTTCTTTCGTGGCTTCCTTTTTAGAGGGTGCGGAAGTGTTGCTTTTCTCTATTGCGCTCACGAGCGGCACGAGCAGTCGGTTTTCCACATCGAAGTGGGTTGCAAGATCTTGTTCACAGAGAATAATATCAAAAAGGACAGAGGAGAGCAGGTCATTGTCTTTCTGGGTATAATGATAGATAAAGATGTCCTTCAACTCACGCAATTTATCGGACAAAGGTTCATGATGTGCGACATAACCAGAGAGAGTTATGCCGTCAGACTTCTTGCCCTCGGCAAGCTGCTCGGCATAACTAAATATCTCGTCATCTTCTTTCTTCATGTGCAAACGGACTTCTGTAAAATACTCATCAAAGAATTTTAGCAACAATAGTGATACTTTTTCATTAGATGAGTGACCTATGCCTTCTACAAGATGATGCTTTATGTGGGGCAACGTAATAGTCGTTATCGACCTATGGGCATGACGGAGATAACCTATCAGAGATTTCAGTGACAAATCGACAACATTAAACTGATACCCGCTTATAAGGTTGCAGACAGCAAGGAAAGTCCCGGTATGGACGTCGTTATCGGTACACACCTTTTGTATGGTCTCGTCGCCGAAACCATAGGCAATGTCAAAGCGGCTGATGACATGTAGCAAGAAATTATTGTCTTGCACCATTTCGCGCATTGTGTTAGAACCACGATATCCAATTTGTCGGTCAATCATAACAGTTTATTGTTTTTACTATCGCTTCGACTGTCGTTTTCCCTCGGCAATACGTTTGTCAGCATTTGTTTTCACTATGCAAATTTACTTTTTTCCAGCGAGAAATCAAAATTGTGGCAGTCGTCACGATAGGTGAAATGAAGTTTATTTAAGATGCGTCAGCCGTGTCATTGTTCAACGAAAATAGTCAGGCGTAGGAGTGGAGACCGCTTAGTAGGTAGTTGGCTCCGAAGTAGGTGAATATAACTGAGAGAATGGCTATCAGGAGGTATATGTTGAATACCTTTTCTTTTCGAAATACAGAGAGCCATCTGCTGCCCCAATGGACGGGAAGGGCATATATCAGCCACATTACCAAGGCACAGGTCTCTTTCGGATCCCAGCCCCAATAACGTCCCCACGTCTGGTTAGCCCATACCGCACCGATGAATATTCCCGCTCCCAAAAGGGCTACTGCCGGAGTAACCATGATACGGTTGAGCAGGGTGAGACGACTGCTGCACTCCTGGTCTCTTATCGAGAGTGCCATAATAGCGAGTATTGCCATAAGGAAGAAAAGGGCATAAGAAATCATCACCACCATCACGTGTATGGAGAGAAGTGGACTTGACAACACAGGCATCATAGCTCCTATGCGGGGTGTGCGCCCACCCATAGCAGACACAAACAGCGACATGGCAACAACTATCAATAATCCCCCTTTAAGCGTCAGGTCACGACAGCAGCATACACCGATGAGGGAAGCCAAAGCCATAAACATCATCGTCTCGGGTCCGTTGGAAAGAGGTACGTGTCCGCTAATCCACCACAATAAACCCATTGATGTGGCTATATAGAACAAGAGCAGCCATCCGCTCAATGCTGTCGTAAAGCGTGAAAGCCACAGGTTTTTCGGTCTGTAAAGCGGAAAAATCAATGCGAATAGGCCGATACATACCGCTAAGATGCCGGCTAAGGCTGGTCGCACAAGGCGATTATACCATCGTTCGGCTTCGATTTTTTTGCAGGAGGGGAGTGGTATGCCTTCGGTAAATTCACGTTGACGCTTGATAAGTTCGGTAATCTTTTCATCAGCACGTATATTTTTCCCTTCAAGAAGAAGTTGCTTTATATCGGGCATAGTAGTCTGCATGAATTGCCACTGTTCAAGGCTCATCCCCGAAGGTTTTCTGCCTGTGAGTGAGAGCCATTCAATGCGGTCGTCGAGGGTGCGATAGGGATAGATGCAGAAAATCTCACCGGTTCCTATCCATTTTATAAGAGCCGATTGCTCCGCCATTTTCTTATCCTTCTTACTTGCGGGATACGTAGGAAGTGACCTCAGTTCAGGATGATTAAGCAGGTAATCGTGTTGCCACCGGTCGTAATAGAATAGCCAGCCTGACAGAATCTGTTCGGGCGTATAGCCCTCATACGATTCACCTCCATATAATAGGGCCGTGATGTCGTGGGCCATAGTCTGAACGGGACATATGCGGTCGTTCCAATAAACAAGCACTTTACCAAGATTTGAGGCGAGAGGTCGCTGCATCGCTGGGAGAGGAACGGATTCCGAGGAGGCTTTGCTGATAACCGGAGTTGAAAGCAGCAGGAGCAGCGGGAGCGCGCGTCTATACTTTTTCAGAAGGGATCGCCAAGGGGTCTTAGGCTGGAAGAAGAAACCAATCAGGCCTAATCCGAGAAGCGCATACCCGGTATAGGTTATGCCGGTGCCCCAAGGGTCGTGGCTTATGGACAGGGTGGAGCTATGGTTGCTTATACCCGACTGATAAAACCGCCATCCCCTATACTCACCTACCTTATTCATAGCTATCGTAAGTTTGTGAGAGTCTATGGTTATGACGCTGCGGTAATCCATTGGGGTGACGGTAGCCGGATAATAGTCTATCTCCACCTCATCGAGACTAACGGCGAAGGGGAGCTCGCCCTTACCCGGTCCTGATTCCTTTTGGAAGAGATTTACGGGTGGGGTGTCGGTATAAAGTGTGATCTTACCTTGAATACCGAAGATATGTGTGACAAACGCCCCGGTCAGAATTATGACCAAGGCGATATGTAACAGGATAGTGAATGGCTGATTTTTCATTATCAAAACCTTACGGGCTCTATTTGATAATCGTCAGATGGCGTCTACAAACTTCACCACCGCGTCGCGGTCGGCTTTGGGAAGCTTTCTGAACAATTCGATTGAGTAACGTGCGTCGCTACGGGGAGAGTAGCCGTGCCACATGATAGCTTCCATAGCGGTGCGTGCGCGGCAATCGTGGAGGCGGTCGGCTGTATGGCTTCCTGTCACTTTCTGATGCAGTCCGCGTCCCCATAGAGGAGTCGTGCGGCACCAACCGCCACGAATATCGTTCTCCATACAGAGTTTATGCTGCACCATATCGGTATAGGGCCAAATCTTCTGGTAGGGGAAGCGGGGGAGCTCGTTGCCCTTAAAGAATGCAGCCGGGTCAACTATATTGTCAGCTCCTGTGGTCCAGGAGGGACGGTGGCAGTAGTCACACCCGATTTCGGCGAACACCTCACGTCCGCGCACCACGTCGGGATCATCCACGTCGCGTACAGCGGGCACGGCGAGACCGCGATGCCAAACCATAAGGTCGGTGTATTCGTCGTCGGTCATTTCAGGATCGAGGTTCTTATCTGTGAGATAAGCGTAGATGCGCTCCTCCAAGGTCCCATCCCAATATGTGGGATGTGAATGGTCAGGGTCGATACGGCTTATGTAGGTCTCAAATCCGGCTTGCACCTCAGGGTCTTTCGATGAATAGAGTGCGTAGGTGCCGGCAGCGTCGAGGTAGTGATAGCGACGGTCGGAGCGGGTCACGTTGGTGATGTTCCAAATGGCGTTGGCACCTGCGGCATCCTGAAGTGGCCCGCGAGACAGGGCGTAAGTGAAACGCCTTACATACGGTGTACCATCGCCCTGAAGTGTATTGCTATACATTGATGTCCAAGAGCCATTGGTATAGAAAGCGGGATTGAGGCCGTTGGTTAGATAGCCATCCTGTTCCTCCTGACGATACTGGGCGAGGATGTCCTCTTCCGTGATAGCATCGAGGAGCCCCGTGCCGTAGACACCGATTGTGGACTCCAGTTTCACAGCATACTCTCCGGGGAGCGTGTAGCCTTGATTTACCACGTATATCGCATCTGAAGGCATCGTTACCTCCGGATATTGCAGTTCATATGTCTCGCCGTCGGCAAAAGAATTGTTCCATTCATCCACAGCGTTCTTCCAGTTCACTTTGATTTTCGACTCATCTACGGGGGCTTTGAAGGGTGCCACGGCGTGACCCTGCGGCATACCGGCAAGCCACGATACATATGCCTCCGTGTTGGGGTCGTGTACCACTAAAAGACAGCCGTTGCCGATGTCGTTGGTGTTGAAGCTCCCTTCAGGTATGCGTGTGCCGTGACCGTAGTTGGGATGGCAGTGTGTGCATGACGTGCGGATATATACGGGTCCTAATCCGCTTCTGACTCCCTTTTGATTGGCCATAAACGGTTTCTCGAAAAGAGCCTCACCGTTCTTGAACGACTGGTAAAGCCCTTGGCGTTCGATAGCCGGAGCGGGCTGTTCAAACACGTTGGTAGTGCTGAGGAGGGTAGTGCCCAATTCACCTCCGGCATAATACCATTCGGGGAGGTTGGCAACCGGAGGATTCTCATCATCCACAATCAGTTCTTCGGAACAGGCTCCGAGAACTGGAATGATAATGGACAAGGAAAGGAGTCGACATATCTGATTCTTTTTCATTTCAACTACTTTTTCACGCAAATTCATAAATTACTTTTTAGACAGTGGTTGGGACTTATCGTCCCACCACTGCTGACATTGCTTTTTCGAGAGCGGCTACGAGGGTATCACCCGCGGCTTTCATTGCGTTTTCGCTGAGTGTGCTTGTAGCGTTCTTTGCAAACGGCTCGGGTATCAGCTCAATAGCCACGATAGCATCTTCGATGGCCTGGCGTACCTCCGCGTCGGCTGTGGCGTTGACGCTCTTAACATAGTCGCTTACCGAAGCGTCGCCTGAGCGGCTGCCGAGATATGCGTTGCGAACCGAGCGGATGTTGTCGGCAAAGTCTTCGATAGAATTCAGAGAATAGGGAGATTCGATATAGTTCTTATCTTCAAGAGAAGAACCAATATGGGGCCGGCCGATTTTTGTGTTGCCAACCTCGTCTGCTATGTCGATGCAACCTTGTATGATTTCCTCGGCGGCTTCCTGATATGTTTTGAAACGGGAACCGGCTTGTCCGGCATTTTTCATTTCCCAGCCGTATTCCTCATCGTAGTCGAGTTCGGCATCCTCAAGGATTTGCTGCTTCAGAGAGGAGATGTTGTCGGTGCCTGCCCAGCAAGCCTCAAGACACACGCACTGCTGGCAGAGGTCGTCGGCAACCGCAACCAAGTATTCCAATTCCTCAGGGGTATAGTCGCCGGAGTGGACGAGGGAATGGTTCTCATCTTCGGTCAGCTGGAAAAGCATATATTCTATGGCGTGGAAGCCTATAAGACCGTATCCGCCGTTATTTTCGAGTGACCAGCTATTGCCGTTGCGTATCTGCGTGAGGAGGTTGTCCATAGCAGCCTTGTCGAGAGGCCAGGAGTCGATATGGGGGTCAATGTTATGGTTCGCAGCGGGACCAAAAAGGAAAGCCTCACTAAGCTCCCAGCTTTTGCGGGCAAGTTTCCAAGCATCGCCGGCAGCTTTAATATCGGATTCGGTGAGAGTTCCGGCTTCGTGTTTATCCTGAATCGTGTGGCAGAGATCGCGCATATTCACAGCTGCGTCAGCCATAGCCTTATAGGTGGGAAGTACGGTATTGTCCACATAGGCAGCTGTGGCAGCCTTCAGTGTCTGCTCCTTATCGGAAAGATGATTCTCATTTCTGGGTTCATCGGGACTGTCGCTGCAAGCGGTCATTGTTAATGCTGCGACGGGAAGAAGGAAAAGTTTGAAAAGATTCATGTTTTTTGTTTTTGGTTTTATGGTTGTTATTAGAACCAGCCTACATAGGCGATGCCGAGGTTGACGGATGGCTCGTTATTGTATTTACGGTCGAGAATGCTGTAGGAGTAATCGGCTTTGACTACAATCTGCGGAATTGGGAACCAGTTTATTCCGGCTGAGATGATTTGGCGACCACACCATCCGAGGGGGGTGGAACTTTCCATGCGAGCCATCGAATCATAGTAGTCGTAGCGACCGAACACATAGAATTTTTGATTGTCGCTGTACATCTTGGGTATAAGTCCGAAGATATTATAACCTGCCTCAACCCCTACGGCTACCGCGTCGGAGGCGACTTCCTGACGCTTGGAGGTTGAATTTTTTGACATCGAAATGTTGAACTTGCTTATGTGAGCTGCGTCGGAGAGATGTCCCCAGTCGCCAAAACCGCGGATTAGCCAATTGTGGTCATCATATTTGAAATCGGCGGAGACGATGGAAACCGTGCCGTGAATTCCGTCGTTTTTGGATGATTCGGTAGGATAAAGTGTATTGCGGAATGAATTACCCACATATCCGCTTATGCCGATACGAAGACCTTTCACACTGTAGTTGTCAACTCTTCCTGCAAAGGCATAGGAGTTGGCGATCTTAAATTCAAAAGGGGAAGCCGAGCCGTCGTGAATCCAAGATTGGTTGCCGAAGCGTTCAGAGTCAAGACCGGGTAGGAACATTGCCATATATGACCATTTTCCGGCACGACCGCTCAGGGATAACGAAACTTCGTGCCAGGTGCAGGGCATTATCGTGTTCTCACTCTCAGGACGATATACGCCGAAGAATTGGTTAGGCTCGTGGTGAGCGTTGGTGGCACCAATGGGTACGACCTGCATGCCGGTTCGGAGTTTGAGCTGTGGCATAAATTCTTTCTGGATGTAGAATTGCTCAAGAGCAACCTCGCCGCCACGTTCCACTTCAGTTTCATATTCACCGGCCTCTTCCGTTTCGATTTCCACAGCCGCTTCCGGTCCACCGTGCTCAAACTCGATTTCAGAACTGAATGACCATCCTTTTCCGAAATCGTAGCCGAGATAAATTACAACGTGGGGAAGGTCGAAACGTCCGTGACTTGTGCTATGTTTGTAGCGTTCAGGCTCCGAGTAACGAAGGTAATTATCACTGTAGAAGTTGCGCGACATAGCTACCTCGCCGTAGCCGCCAACGTGAAGACGGTTCCAAGAGGAAATCTTCTTCTGAATATTCACTAAAACCACATTGGCAGAATCATTGTCCTCACTGTAAGAGGCAGTAGGCTTGGTGGTTATGCTGTCGGAAGCTGATGCTATAAGAGACGGCATCAGTAGGAGAGGAGCGACAAGAAATCGTGAGATTTTATATGGATTCATTGCAGACTTATTTTTTCGACTGCAAAATTACTGCCACTATCTCGGGTCTGCAATACTCAAAAATCGGTAAAAAAATAAGCTACGCAATATGCGTAAAAGCTCCTCCCTGACGTTTCATCAAAGCATAAAACTATTTACAATACTCAAAAAAAGGTAAAAACCTTGCGCCTCCGCATTTTTCAAACATAAGCCCCGAAATTCGGGGGAGACAGTAGCTATTTACTGGCCTGATTTAGGCACTGAAACGAAAGGATAAGACACTAAAAAACTCCGAACCATCTGATAGTCCAAGGTTTCTTTGGAATCAAAGCGCCAGTTGTGCGATAAGTATTCATTAGTCCGAAGAAGTCCGGCGTATCGATAAGCAGAAGGCACTTGATGCTGAGAGCGCCCTGAGGGTGATAGCGAAGAAGGAGATCCTTCACGAGAAGGAGGTGCAGAAACTCCGGAAGAAGCACACCGACACACTTTCTTCCCTTCAGTCGGAATATGACGCGCTATCAAATAAATACCGCAGTCTTGAAAGTTCCTCCGCATTAAGGATAGAGAGGCTGGAACAGGAGAAGAACGACCTTCTTGCAAGGATAAAGGCG
>CAZRJT010000036.1:0-17690 GCA_964600585.1 uncultured Bacteroides sp. | reverse complement strand
AATCTCCGGTTGGTTTCCTGATTTCAGAAATGGGTGGCGACAGTAGTAAGGTTCAGATTGTGGGCAAAGATGGCAAACGGATGGACAATGCCGACGCAGACAAACTGTCCATACCATATAAACCCCTCGAAATAAATTCGATTAAATATTAAATGTAGATGATACACGCAGCTCACTATACACACAAATAACAGCAATAACCGCAGAAAATAGGAGAAAATGACATAAATACCATACACGAAAAAAAACTGAATGCCATTTCGTGATGTTTATAATTAAGATTCCACTATTGTTATATGCATAAGCGATATGAACATTATTGAAGCAATGAAAGGACGCCGCTCCGTAAGAACTTTTGACGGCAATGGTATAAATACCGGACAAATAGCGGAACTCGAAAAAGCCATCGCCGAGTCCTATTCTCCGTTTGGAGGTAACATATCCATAAAGCTACGGAAATTCGACCTTAAAGAAGGATATAAACCCAGCACCTACGGGATGATTAAAGGTGCTGAAGATTTCTTTCTTCTCGGAATTGGAGCTGATGAAACATCTGCGCTCAGTGCCGGATACAGTTTCGAACAAGTAGTTCTTCGTGCATGGCAACTCGGCTTAGGCACATGCTGGATTGCCGCAACTTTCAAAGGATCAGATTTTGACAAAGGAATCGCTTGGCCAGATGGAGAAGAACTTAAGGTAATCTCTCCGGTAGGTATAGCAAAACGGCCATCAATAACAGAAAAACTCACGCGACTTACGTTGGGAAGTAAAAATCGCAAGCCATTCGATAATCTGTTTTTCTATACGGATTTTAAGACTGCCGTTCCTGTTGACGATCAGTTCCGGGAAGCATTGGAAATGCTGAGGTTAGCTCCGTCTTCTAAAAATTCCCAGCCATGGAGAGCGTTGGTTGACGGTGACACCGTCCATTTTTACTACAAGCCTAAGAGTCCGGCGTCAGTACTCGATACAGGCATAGGGATATGTCATTTTCACGAAACTGAAAAATTTTACGGGCACAAAGGTGATTTCTTCAAAATAGGCAGGACTCAGGTCCCTCCCGAAAATTGGAGGTACATTGTAAGTTATAAGCGAACAAAATAATCAGACTTATTCTACTACATACCGGCCCATATATCATGTGTCATTAAAATTCATAAAAATGAAAAAAATCATACCCGTCCTATTCATTTTGGCGTTCTCGGTCTCGGCATCAGCCGTAAGTCGCGATAATCTTTTCACGCGCTCACAACAAAAAAGCAGCAAAACAACTGTCACTACTGGTCATCAAAAGACCGATGACGTCGTCAAATCCGTACAACAATCATATGTCAATAACAAGATTTCCACCGACAGCGTCGTTAATCTGGCTCTATACCATAAGGCCGGGAGTCCGGAGATTACCGAACGGCTCCTCAAATTAGCGTCTAACGACGGCAATCTACGGGCCATGACAGAACTTGGCGTGCTTTACGCCTTTTCGCCAGCATTCGCAACACATGCCGACGACGGACTAAAACTTCTTCATTCGGCCGCACAGGCTGGCAACAAAGAAGCTAACGGTTATCTCGGATATTACTACTTCACCAAGGCCGACTACGACAAGGCCAAGACTTATTTAGATGCTTCACGCCCAATGACTCAAGGGATCGAATACGCCGCGTTGGGCAGTATGTATTTGGAAGGCAAGGGCATCGACGAAGATGGTGCAAAAGCCCGCGAAAATTATCGTCAATCGGCCCTATTGGGACTTCCAAGGGGTATGAGTCTGTATGCGTCGCTTCTGGGCACGAAAAACGGTGGTCCAATCGACTATCCCGACTCCTTTTTCTGGTTTTATATTTCAGGGGAGCTTGGCGACAACTACTCTCGAGTGATGCTTTACCGGCCAAGAGTGCCCGAAGCTCAAGCCAACACCGAAGTGCGTAAGGACGCGCAAACTGCACTCGCTTGGATTGAAGCCGTACATTCAGGAAAAAGCATGAAAAACGAGCCTTTATATAAAGATGGTTTCTTAAAGGGTCTAAAGGCGCGAGAACAGGCCGCCGAACGTGGCGACGACTGGGCACGATTCTACTTGGGCAGCATGAACTATAACGGCGACTTCCTGAACCAGAACTATGCCCAAGCACTTCGCTACTACGAATCGATTGCGCAGAACGATAAGCTTCCCGCCCCTATGCTTGCACTTGTACATGAACGTCTCGCCAAAATGTATCGCGAAGGCAAAGGGACTAAAGCCAACACAGCCAAAGCAGAGCATCACACCCGAATTGCCTCAAAATACGGAAGCCTACCATCCTATAAAGTCATCGAAAACATTTCGTAATAATGCTGGCCGCATTATGTCGGACTACATAAATAAAATAAGCCGTATGCATACGCACCACGTAAGCATACGGCTATTTTTTCAGATGGCAATGCATTATTTTGCCATCAGAATCCCTTAGATGAAAACCACTCCCCTCACAATATCGCCAAACCTTGCAATTTTCGCATATTCCTGTTTTCATCCAATCGCGGTTACGATATTGCTGATATCGATTTTCCCACACGTCATAAAAATCATCTTCGTAAATATTCCCTTGCCTATAATCGGCGCGGATGCTCGGACACGCCCCGATTCCTCCGTCAAGCAATATGGAGCCTACCGTCACCCCGGCACTGCAGTCGAAGAAGAAATCTCTGACTTTCCCCTCATAGCTCCCGAGAAATCCTTCACAACAAAAAGATGTGTGTATCCGTCCCTCCCTGCGTGTGGCAACAATGAAATCCATCAACTTTTTTATCTCGTCTTTATCGAGGTCGAATTCCGGATGTTCTGCGGCTCTTCCTGACGGAAAGATTGTGAATAAACGCCACCGTTTCACTCCTGCATCGACAAGAAGCCCTTTTAATTCGTCAAGATGCGAAAGCGATTTCCGGTTCACGCAGGTCACGACGTCGAAATTCAGCGAATCCGCCGCCACCATCTTGATTGCATCAATTGCTCTGGCAAATGAATTAGGATTGTTCCGCATCCAGTTGTGATCGGCTTCTAAACCGTCAAGGCTGATGGTAAGATTGTGCATTCCGGCTTTGAGCAGATTGTCAAATCTTTCGCGCGTGAGCAGCAGACCATTGGAGACTATTCCCCACGGAAATCCTCGGTCATACAGCTGACGGCCCACATATTCGAGGTCACGTCGCACCAAGGGTTCACCTCCGGTAATCACAATATTGACTACGTGCGGATTCACGTGAGGGATCAAGTCGTCAATGACCTTCAAGAAATCTTGAGCTGGCATATCAGGTAGGACCGATGAATTCTTGCAGTCACTCCCACAATGTAGACATGAAAGATTACATCGCCACGTGCATTCCCAAAAAAGTCGGCGGAGAGGATGACATTTACGTCTATCCTTCTTCACACGGCGGTGAAGTTCGAGAGCAAATCGTTGTTGGAGGTTTAAACGCCTCATTTATTACCATATTTCTTCTTCAGCTTGAAATTGACTGTCTCAGTTGCGTCGCCCACATACCAAGCGTCCTTATTTTTCTTGCCTGACTTTTTATATGTGACATTAACCACAGTCGAATCAGGTTCGAAGGCCGGGTCGGCAGGTAGACAAACGACCTTAAGAAGTTTAAAACCTGATGAACTGCCCTTGGAATTGTAATTCCCTTCAGCATCAGTAGTCGTAGTGGAGAAGGAATATTCACCGGATGGATAATTTTCTCCTGTCACTCGAATTGTTGCATCTTGCATTTTGGCTCCATCCTCATCCGTTACCGTTCCTTTTATTTCAAAATGTCCGGTAGGCGTTCCATACATATCAGCGTCATTTTCGCAACCATATCCCATTATAGCGAGCCCGATTGCGCAAAGTCGCCCTATCAACGAAGAAGCTCTGCGATAAATCTTTTTCATAACGTCTAATCTTTTTCTGTCGAGGTTAGATATAATTGCAAATATAACGCATTCATCTCGCAAAAGTAAATATTTAAAAAAAAAAGTGAATTAATGCTTTGAATTCGATTATGAAGCCGCATCCAATCACATTTTTTTGGCACTTAACCACCAACAATCGACATTTATGAACAAAAATTCATTTTGTCATATTAGCTCTATTAACACATCAACCAGCATTGGCCGACGTAGAGCCATCCGGACGGTCTGATGCGGACAATACTTTCTTTTTCGGATTCGATATATAACGTTCATAATACGACATAATCAAAGACGTTACCGGCAGCGCAATAATCATACCGATTATTCCCAGCAGACTCCCCCACACCGACAACGATAAGAGTATTATGGCCGGATTGAGCCCCATTTCCTTTCCCATGACATGCGGCGTGATTACATAGTCGCATATCGTCTGGCTTATGAGATAGACAAGCAACGACTTGCCAAACAATGAAGTGAAACTTTCTCCACCACCAAAAGAATAAATCAGACATATTATCGAAACCGGTATGAGCGTCACATACTGAAAATATGGTATCATATACAGTACCCCCACCAATATGCCTAACGGAATTGCAAGCGGGAGCCCTATGACAGTGAATCCTATACAATAAAATATCATAGCGCACAAAGCCACAAAGCCCTGCCCTCGAAAATAGTGATTCATACTATCCTGCACATCACGCACCACCGAAACGGCTCCATCGCGATATTTATAAGGAACTATTAGCTTGAATCCGCGACATATCTGTGGATAATCGATAAGGATGAACAGCAGATAAACCAACATCATAGCCCATCCGAGAATCTGAAGAACCGCACTCAACGACTCTCCTAAAAGCGAAGTTCCCTTGCTTATTAGCGTATCAATGTGCAGACTCGAAAGTTCGCTATTTATCTCTGACGGATTAAAATGGGTTTGTACGTAACTCACAATGCCCGAAAACTCCTGAGGCAACGGTTTTTTGCCGCTGTTTATATCGTGGAGTATGCCGCCGAGCACATCAAGCTCTTCGATAACATGAGGCAGAAAAAGATATATTACTCCACTTATTACAGCCAAAACCTCAACCACCGTAAGAATAGATGCCATAGCGCGGCCTTTCTCATGAGTCAACCTACGGTTAAGCTCCACGAGTGGCTGAAGCATATACGCAATAAAACAGGCACCGAAAAACGGCAGCAACGCATCGCGCAAATAATTCAACAATAATACGAGGACAATTGCGATTGCCAGACCGATTATCAGTTTCATTATGCGGTCGATATTCCAAAACATAGTCTGCGAGGCCATACGGAAACATTAAAATATGATATGACTTTACGTCGATGAAAATAGATGATAACGATATGCAAATATACGTAATATTTCCCGTACAGCCACCAACATAGTTTTTATTAGATACGAATCAATTCCCTACCCTATTACCATCTTAAAATCGAGGCCGGAATAGGCATAAAACCCACTCCGGCCACAATTAGCCTTATCCCATAGATCTAAATGGTTAGAACGTAACAGCAAGCTGGCACTGGATGCGATTGGCATGCAATCCATCGCCTTTAAGGTCTTTACGATGTCCATAATCATATTCAACGCCTGCCGATACGAACTTATTGATATTCCACATCACGTTTGCCGCCACATACTCGCCATAGCGATATTGACCATCAGACACTACGGCATCCTCAGGCATCCAATTGGTGAGATGGCTATACGTCAGATTTGTAGAAACTTTCGGCGAAAACGAATAGCTAATGCCGCCGGTAACACCCATAGTTTTCACCATCGACATTTTGCCCGGCGTAGTCGTGGCTACAGCATCAAGCCCAAGCCCATTATCATCCTGGAGGTATGTGCCGATTCCTTTGCCATACGCACCATTGAAATTCACGCTTAAACCACCCACAATATTGGTCATACCCGAAATCTGTATGCCGCTTCCGACGGAAGTCTTATTAGCACCGGCTTTAAGGTCGCGGTACTGCAACGGACGAACAAGGCCCGATAAACGCACATGCGCCCCGCCGTCGTTCCAGGCATATTGCATATAGAGCGGCACTGCCGGAATACGCTGATTCACTTGCTCAGTAGAACCATTAGTAGTCATTGACGCTGTCGGTGCGTCAATACCGATAGCACCCGAAATGTTCTTGGTGAAATTTTGTTCCCAGTATGCAGTAAACAGATTGATGAACGGATAGCCATTCGGGCCCTCAAAGTCGATGGTCATCGGCTCAGCCGCGCCATCGGCAAATAAGCTATTGGTGTAGCCGGCAGTCAATCCTCGATATTTAGCATAGAAATGAAAGCAATTGAACGAATTGTTATTGCCCATAAAATTGGCTTTAAAAAATAGTCCAACCTGATTTTCCGTATCAGGCATAGCCACAAAGTTCATATATAGTGATGACGTCTGCCATCCAAACTGAGTGCTTCCACCATTTCCGGGTGTCGCCGAAGTCAATGATGATGGCGTGAACAGCAACGGTGACGACATATTGTCGCCCCACGTAAATACTCCCTCACCCAAAAACTGGCCTCCAAGACCTAAATAGAACTGCTTATTTTTACCAACTATGGCAAAACGTGGCAACCCATTATCATTTGGCGATTTAGGAGCATTTTTCTTAAGCGTCTTTTCCACACTCAGGCTATCAGCACCATCGTTGAGTAAAATCGTTGTTACACCCGACTCCATAGTGCGATTATCACGTTGAGCCGAAACGCTGAATGACGTTGCAGAAATCAGAAGAGCTGCAACTAAAATTGATTGTGAGTACATAGTATTTTTTATTAATATCTTTAATTTTTAGAGTGCGACTAGCTTATACACGCCATTTTTCATACTTTATGTTTATGCCAATAAAAGGACGCTACATTAAATTAACAACTTCGAGCCAATTTTGATTTCTCCTACATATAAAAATCAAGTTGTCAATTTGTCAATTAAACTTTATAACAGCTGATGCGTTATAAAGGCATAAAGCTCGATGAAACTCGATAAAGAAAAACACACACGTTTTTTATGTAGATTTATCGCTTCACAAAAAGCCTCATATTTTTCTAAAAAAGCGAATCGAACACTAAACTAAATTTTAATTTAATATGGAAAAAACTATCACCCACTCGCAGATCAAGCAGGCAGTCCAGGAAGCCTATGCGGAGTGTAAGAATATAACCGGCGGACACAATGCCGACTATATTCCATTCTTGGCAAACATCGACCCAAACCTTTTCGGAATTAGCGTCACTCTCACTGACGGTACGACTTTCAACATCGGTGACACCGAATATAAATTCGGCATCGAGTCAGTGTCAAAGGTGCTCACCGCAATCTTAATTTTCAAACAGTACGGTGCTGAAGCCGTTCTGAAACAGATTGGCGCAGACGCAACCGGACTCCCATTCAATTCGATTTTTGCAATCCTACTCGAAAATGACCATCCATCGACTCCGCTTGTGAATGCCGGGGCTATAACAGCCTGCTCGATGGTTGAGCCGAAAGGCGATTCTTGGGGCAAGTGGGAAGCCATAATAAATAATATCACTGCGCTATGCGGTTCGGAAGCGCAGGTGCTTGACGAATTATATCGCTCAGAAACTGAAACCAACTTCAACAATCGTTCAATAGCATGGCTTTTGAAAAATTATAACCGCATCTACGACGACGTGGATATGAGTCTCGACCTTTACACACGCCAGTGTTCGGTAGGCATAACAGCCTCACAGCTTTCCATCTGCGCCGGCACCATTGCCAATGGTGGCACAAATCCTGTGACTAAAGCTGAAGTATTCGACCGTGAACTCGCACCAAAGATAACCACCCTCATTTCATCAGTGGGCTTTTATCAGAACACCGGCGACTGGATGTATACTTCCGGCATTCCGGCAAAAAGCGGAGTAGGCGGTGGCGTACTCGGTGTTTATCCCGGCGTGATGGGAGTTGCCGCATTTGCTCCTCCATTGGACGAGGCTGGCAATTCAGTCAAAGCTCAGGCAGCAGTCAAAGCCATTATGAAAAAACTCGATTTGGGCGTGTTCAATGGCGATAATGTAACCGTCGTAGCTGATTGATAGGCTCGCACTAAGACTATATTTAAGACTATATTATAGATATATTTCAAACTTTTTTATTCACATATGCCGGCTACGAGGTCTGCTTCCTGCCAGCTGGATGATGCAGACCTCACACCGACTTCTAAAAACACTCAACTATGCAAGTTAATACAGGTAAAGGCACCATATCGATGATGGTGGTGCTTGCAATTTGGTCATTGTCACTTGCCGTTGACCTTCCAGGCCTGGCAGTGACACCTATCGAGGGACAACTTCACTCAATTTTCCATGACGCAACCGATTTCAAGATTCAGTTGCTTACAGTCCTTCCTAATCTCGTTATAATCCCGTTCGTATTGCTTTCGGGTAAATTATCTGAATCGCGTCATAAAATTGCCGTAATCGTTGCAGGTACAGTCCTGTATATTGCCGCAGGCGCACTGTCGATATTCTCAAGTTCACTTAATATGCTGATTCTGCTCAGCTGTTTGCTCGGTGCTGGTTGCGGTTTGATATTGCCGTTCTCTACCGGTCTTATCGCCGACGTTTTCACCGGCAAATACCGTATGAAACAGATGGGTATCATTTCAGCTATCGGTAATGTAGCACTCGTACTTGCCACTTTCGTGGTTGGCTTCCTCGCAGCAAAAAGCTGGCACCTTCCGTTCTTGGTTTACCTGTTGCCGCTTGTATCGTTGATTCTTATTCCGTTCTTACGTAAAATTCCTCAGAGCGACTATGCCCAGGCCTCAGACAACTCGTCTGACTCGTCTGATAAATCGGCACAACCGCAAAATGCAGTGCCGGCGGTCGATGCCGATGGCTTCTCTACTAAGGGCCAAACCGTAAAAGGCGGATTTTATGTAGGGCGCACCGTCTGGTTACTTCTTGCCTACTTCTTCTTCGTATTTGCAACCTGCATCCCGTCCTACTATCTTCCTAACATCAGCTGGATTGATACGGAATCGGCTTCTACGATGACTTCCGTTTTCTACTTCGCAATGTTCGTCATTGGTCTTGCGCTCACTCCTTGTATGAAGTTCTTCCGCAAAACTACATTCATCGTTGCCACTGCAATGATTGTAGCCGGATTTGCAATCTTCGTATTCACCCACTCATTTGCTTTATACGTAATAGCCGCAGCCCTTACCGGTCTTGGTAATGGTATAGCACAGCCTATCTTCTACACTAAAGCCACCGAGGTCGTGGTCAAAGACAGCAAGTCAACACTTTCACTGGCCTACCTTCAGGTAGCAAATTACGTTGCAATCTCTCTTGTACCGGTAATTGTCAATGCCGCTCGCGTAATTTTCCACCAGCCTACCAGCACCATCTTCCCCTTCATATTCGTGGGTATCGCCACAGCAATCGTACTGGTGTTCGTAGTTATCCGTTCACGTCACTTCGTATTCGGTATGAGCAAAAATTATTTCGAATAATTGACCGGACACAATTGCACATTTACTTACCAAAATTCAAGATTATAAAATAATTCTCAAAACACAAAATATTATGTCAGACAATACAACCAAACCCAAGATTCTAATAATTTACACCGGTGGCACCATCGGTATGGTAGAAACTCCCAATGGCCTCCAGCCTTTTGACTTCTCCCACCTTATGGACAATGTTCCGAAGGTAGGACAGCTGGGCTATGACATAGAGAGCGTCCAATTTCCCCAGCCAATCGATTCATCAAATATGAATCCCACCTACTGGAATCAGATAGTTAAAGACATCGCCGACCGATACGATGAATTCGACGGTTTCGTAGTGCTCCATGGCACAGACACTATGGCCTATACGGCATCTGCCCTTTCGTTTATGCTCCGCAATTTGCGTAAGCCGGTCGTAATCACAGGTTCACAGCTACCTATCGGCGACACCCGTGAAGACGGCACCGAAAATCTAATCTCGGCATTGCAAGTCGCAGCGGCAAAAGACGAAAACGGCGACCCTATGATACAGGAAGTTGTCATATCATTCCAGGACTACATTGTAAGAGGTTGTCGCTCTACTAAATTCACTTCTACCGGCTTCCACGCCTTTAAGAGCTTCAACTATCCTAATCTGGGCACTATCGACCTACATATCGACTACGCCAAACCTTACCTTATGCGACATACTACCGCTCTCCCGCTCGACCCGTTCTACTCGATGGACCCCAATCTACTCGTCCTATGGCTGTATCCGGGAATCACCGAAGATGTAGTAAAGGCACAGTTGGCAACTCCCGGCATAAAAGCTGTCGTTCTACGCACTTTTGGCGCAGGCAATGCACCCACCGAACAATGGTTTCTCAACGCCCTGACCGATGCTGTAAGTCGTGGCTTGATTATCTACAACGTAACGCAGTGTCTTAATGGCGGCGACGAACAGAAGCGCTACTATACCGGCGATATGCTTGCAAAGGCAGGTGTCATCACCGGATACGACATTACAGTCGAAGCAGCCGTGACCAAACTTATGTTCTTGTTAGGCAGCGGACTTAACGCTGACGAAATCAAACAGTATCTAACCACCTCTATCGTTGGCGAAATCACTGTTGATTAATACTATGTCACACCAACACTTGATATATGATACTCCTCTAAATTGAGGACGCTCAAAGTATATGAGCACCACACTCCAAACGCTCTTCGTTGTCAAGGGCATTTGGGGTGTGGTGTTTTCTTTGAAAACAAATAAACGTTCAATTCCCTCCCAGACGCTTAATCAAGACGAGAACCAGATGCGCCACTATCCCATAAAGCAATGTCACCAATAGCGCCAAGCTTTCATTTATCAGAATGAGACTCGACAAAGGCATTGGCCACTCAGGTCTCATCTGATTAAACGACACTACGATGGCACATATACTCGACACTATAAAAACTATCGCCATCGAGATTTGCGCCGCCCCGATTTTATATCGTCCAATCTGAACCATATCTAAATATCCGAACCGATGACTGACCCTACATACTTACGATACAGTATATGCTGTGTATTGCCAGGACGATCAGGAAACATCCTTGACGGTGCTTCGGCAAACGGCACCCATGTTGCCGCATCGACCTCCGTTGACAACACAAAGTCTCCACTGCGCACATAGCCGATGAACGCGTGCATCAGCTGCTGACGCTTCTCAAACCAATGAGTCCCGCCATATTCCAAATTCTCCACCGTCAATCCCAATTCCTCCTTCACTTCACGCACGGCAGCTTGCTCAGCCGTTTCGCCCGGAGTCATAAATCCAGCAACGAAGGTCTCATATTTGTCTGAAATATAAGATTGACGGAGCAGTGCAATCTCCCTACGCTCATTCACCACCATTACTATAACGCAACTTGCGAATGAGTCGAACCAATATTGTCTGCACGCTCGGCAATAAGGCACCAAGCCATCATCGCCGGCAGCCTTGTCAATTAGTTTTGCACCGCATTCAGGGCAATACTTATAATGCACCTCCTCGAATTATTGTGGTCAGCCGCGGAGCAAAGCCAGTTGGGTCCTCGCTGCGGATTAAAATGCGTCTCTTACTGCTTGGCGACTTCGTCCTTGAAACAATCGGCCGGCTTGAATGCCGGAATATTATGAGCCGGAACTATGAGCGTAGTGTTCTTGCTGATATTTCGAGCTGTTTTTTCTGCGCGACGTTTCTGTATGAAGCTACCAAAACCTCTGAGATATACATTTTCGCCATGTGAAACACTATCTTTCACAACAGTCATAAACTGTTCAATAACGCTACTAACAGTCGATTTATCCAAGCCTGTGGTCTTGGTGATCTCATTCACAATTTCCAACTTAGTCATTTCGATTCAAATTAATTGATTAACTATATTGCAAAGTTAAATAAAATAGTCCGTTTTTCCGCCATTTTTTCACCATATTCGTTTCTAAATATTATCAATAAAATTCAAACGAATACCACAAATTTGTTTAACAACATTGTTTAATAGTCGTTTTTGCGAAATTTGAGCTATCGGCCTAAATGTGACATTTACATTTCATCGTCCACACAACAATCCAGACCTGAGTGGCCACACCTATGATGGATGGTCTCTGCCTCAATAGTCGAATGAACCACTCCTACCTTCTCAAGCGCACACCTCACCCCTTCTATCGCTGCATCAATGTGTTCAGCCTTTTCCACCAGGACATGAACTGTCAATGCATTCTTAGTCGTACTCATTGCCCACACGTGCAGATGATGAAACGATTCGACTTCAGGCACTGAACTTATGGCATCCTCCACCTGCTTAATGTCGACATTGCCAGGCACACCGTCAAGCACTAACTTAAGACTTTCGCGCAACAGCGACCACGAGCCCACGGCTATTATAATGGCTATTACAATACCTACCACAGGGTCAAGCCATAACCATCCGGTAATGCTGATAACAACGCCCGAAGCAACAACGCCAACCGACACCAACGTATCGGCCAACATATGCATAAAAGCACCTTTAACATTCAGGTCATTATGGCTGTGACGCATCAGAATCCATGCCGTGACACCATTGATCACCACACCCAATCCTGCCACCCACGCAATTTCAATGCCATCGACCGGTGCAGGCTCCAATAGTCGCTTCACCGACTCTATACATATGAAAACAACTGCCACATAGAGAATTACCGCATTCACGAACGAAGCCTCAACAGTAGCTCTGCCATAACCATATGAGAAGCTCGGAGTGGCCGGGCGTTGAGCAGCCTTAAAAGCGAGAAGTGCAATCAACAATGAGGCCACATCGCTCAAGTTGTGTCCCGCATCGCTCAACAACCCCATAGATCCATTGGCAAATCCGAATATAGCTTCGAGTATCACATATCCTAAATTAAGGCCAATAGCCCAATAAAACACCGTTCCAAGCCTGCCGTTTTTATCCGTGACGACGTGAGTATGCATATGACCGTGATGATGATTGTGGTTAGAATCGATTTTATTCATAATCTTATTGTTTCATTTACAAAATTATATGTTTTCTCTTCATCCTGACTCATTTTTCTAAAATAACTGCCTACTGATTTCAATATTTGGCAATTGTGCCGTATCTTTGAACTCAAACCAACAGCGACTCAATATTTTTTACGGAATATGAAACAGATTACCTATGCAATCGCAATATCCATGGCTCTCATAGCAGCGTGTTCAACCACATATACTGCCGATTCTGAATGGAAACTCGTATGGGAAGAACAATTTGAAGGAAACAGCCCCGATTCTACCGTATGGTCTCGAATTATGCGCGGACAGTCGGATTGGAATAATTATATGACCACAGCCGACACTTGCTACGCTATGCGTGATGGCAATCTCGTGCTACGCGGCATCGCCGCGTATGATGGATGCAATGATTCCGTACCATATCTAACCGGAGGACTATTCACGAAGGGGAAAAAAGCCTTTTTGAACGGCCGACTCGAAATATGCGCAAAGCTTCAAGGGGCAAAAGGCGCATGGCCGGCTATCTGGTTGCTCCCCGACCCGGCATTCTGCGAAGCCGGCCCAGAAGCTTGTGCATGGCCAAATGGCGGCGAAATCGACATCATGGAGCGTCTCAATCACGATTCGATTGCCTACCAGACCGTCCATTCTCATTATACCCTTCACCTAAAACAAGACTCCAACCCACCCCACTCGGCCATAGGACGCATTGACCCCGATGACTATAATGTATATGCGGTAGAATTGTATCCTGATTCGCTATGTTTTTTCATCAACGACACCCACACATTCACCTATCCTCGCATCAACACCGAACTTGAAGGCCAATTCCCATTCACGTCGCCGTTCTATCTCCTCATCGATATGCAGCTTGGCGGCAATTGGGTGGGCGACGTCTCCCCTGAAGAAATCCCGGTGGAAATGCTTGTCGACTGGGTGCGTTTCTACCAAAAGCCTCAAACTTTCTAATTTAGGGTCTTTTCATTGGAGCATTTACATTTTGGCTTTTCCGACCGGAGGCTCTGTCAGTATGATTTTCACGACAGTGGTATGCGCGAGGCTACGTTCTATTGCCTCATCGAAATGGGCCATATATTTTGGGAGGAATTTTTCGCACAATAATCTGAGTGCATCGATTTTCTCACTATCATCCATCACAAATTCAGCCTTTCCGGTGGCTAATGCCGAGTGATAGTGCTCAGTGTAGTTGTTCTTGTCTTCCTCAAACACAGGCGTGCATTTGCTGACCGCAGACAAACTCACAAATGGTTGCGCCTTCAGACAATCAATCTTCTCGCCCTCCGATGCGCAATGGAAATAAAATGTCGATTCATCCTTTCTGACAAGCGACAAAGGCAATCCATAAGCTGTTCCATCCTGACGGACCATGCTCACCGTGACGTAAGGAGCCTTATCAAACACACTCAATGCCCATTCAGCAGTTTGCTGCCTCGAAGCCTTTCTCATCGGTCTCATAATCAAAATGCATTATTTACCATACTTCCTTTCAAAAATCTCCATATGTTCAGTGCCCCACCTCAACATCGCATCTATGATGGGCAGCAAAGTCGCTCCAAGTTCCGTGATTTTATATTCTGAACGTGGAGGCAGTTCGGGATAGATGGTTTTTGCCACCAATCCATCCTCGGTCAGCTCCTTGAGTTGAATGTCGAGTACGCGCGGAGCTGCCTCTGGCAAACACTTATGTATTTCGCTCGGACGCATCGATTCTCCTGAGCGCAATTCATCAAGAATACATGATTTCCATTTCGACTCAATCAGACTCATCGTCAGTCTCAGCGGACAATCGAGGTCTACCGGTATTTTCTTTTCGTATGCCATTACGTTTAGATTGATTGTTCCCGCAAAGTTACCCATTAATCCATTAGACACCAAGTATGGAATAATTTTTCGGTATATGAATAATTTTTCGGTACTTGATAATTACCACTTATCATTATAATTTTGCATTCAGAAAATCAATTAAATACATATTATTATGCGAGACTATATCAATGAATACGACGCAGTGGCTAAAGCTGCTGAAAATTTTGTGAAAAGTGTGGCCGAAGGCAATAGCTCGTATGCCAAAACACTGTTTACCGATGATGCCGTTATATTCGGCATACTCGACGGGAAACTCGAGCATGGCTCAATACAGCAATTTTACGACAATGTTGACAATATAGGAGGCGACCCGGGCTTTAGATCGCGTATCGACGTAGTGGCCGTGGAAGAAACCGTAGCCGTAGTGCGCGTATTAGAAGAAAACTGGGGTGGACGCGTTGACTTTACCGATTTCCTGTTACTCCTGAAACTCAATGGTGAATGGAAGTGTGTGGCAAAAGCTTATAATCAGAATTCAAACACAATAGCAAAATGAAAATCACCGTAATCACGGGGTCGCCCCGCAAAAAAGGCAACACATTCGCAATGGTTGATGCATTCATTAAAGTGGCAGAAGCTAAAGGCCACGAAGTGGTGCGCTTCGATGCCGCAATGAAGAAAATCGGTGGCTGCCACGCCTGTATGACCTGCTTCAAGACTGGTAAAGCATGTTCGTTCGACGACGATTTCAACTTAATAGCACCCCATATACTTGAAGCCGATGCAATAGTATATGCTATGCCTGTCTACTGGTATTCGATACCGGCGCAAATCAAGGGTGTAATAGACCGCGTTTTCTCTTTCTGCGTCGGCGAAAAACCGATACAGAACAAAAAGATGGGACTTATATGCTGTTGCGAAGAACACGACGCAACTGTAATGGACGGAGTCCGCTTGCCAATGGAGCGCACTGCTGCGCTGCTAAAATGGGATATTGTCGGCGAAGTCCTTGTACCAGGAGTGTACGACGAAGGCGACGTAAACAACACCGATGGATGCGAACAGGCGGCAGCCTTAGCCGACAAGTTCTGATCATATTACTATCAATTATATAAAACGAACCGGATTTCATTATGGAAATCCGGTTCGCACTATTTCTATCATATTCCAAGATCAGTGACCGCAACCACAACCATCGCCGCAATGGTCATGCTCTGAGCAACCACAACCGTCATCTGAACATGAGTCGCCGTGACATCCGCAGCCACAACCGTGGGTAGGCTGAAGTTCTTCAGGCGTAGCGTCGCGCACGGCAATTATTTTACCTTTGAAACGCACATCCTTTCCGGCAAGAGGATGATTGAAATCCATCTTAACATCGCTATCAGTAACGTCTACAACCACCCCGTTGATTTTGAAGCCGTCGGCTGTCATCATAGGCAATACGGCCCCTTTCTTGATTACGTCCGTATCGAATTTGCCGTCAACCTCAAATATGTCGCGCGGAAGAGTGGCCACCTGATCGGGATCCACAGGGCCAAACGCGTCATTAGCCGCAACCTTCACGTCAAAAGTCCCACCAACGGCAAGTCCGTCGATTGCTTCTTCGAGAGGGCGTATCATACCGCGGGTCACACCGAATATTATTCGTTCAGGATCGGCATCGTCGGTCTGATGCACCAGACGTTCGCCTTCGGGAGTGATTTCATAAAGATCGTAGCCCAATTCTACGTATTTTCCGGGTTGAATTTTTTCCATATCATTAAAATATTAAAGTTTTACATTATAATAACAAATAGCGTGCCAAAAAGTAGCATGTCAGATTAGATCTGCCCTCCTATGACACGACGTTCACAACGGCAAACCGCAAGTTTACCTAAAACAATGACGATTATGTCGGAGAAAAGAAGTAATTTTGCATTATCATTTTCTAATACATTTTATATGCAGGAAAAAATCATAATTCTGGATTTTGGTTCGCAGACCACTCAGCTAATCGGACGCCGTGTCCGGGAGCTGAATATGTATTGCGAAATTGTTCCATACAACAAGTTTCCCAATGACGACCCTTCTGTTATTGGCGTCATATTGTCGGGATCGCCTTTTTCGGTATATGACGAAAAGGCTTTTAAAACCAATCTCGACAACATCTGGGGCCGTCTGCCAATCCTTGGCATATGCTATGGCGCACAATTCATAGCCTATACACATGGCGGAACTGTCGAACCGGCTGACAGCCGCGAATATGGCCGCGCACATCTGCAATGGCTCGACGAAAAAAATCCATTGTTAAAAGACATAAAACCCAACAGTCAGGTGTGGATGAGCCATGGCGACACCATCACCTCTCTGCCTGCTGACTTCGAAGTGATAGCATCGACCGACAAAGTGGCAGTAGCTGCTTATCAGGTTAAAGGCGAAAAAGTGTGGGGCGTACAATTCCATCCTGAAGTCTACCACTCGGAGGACGGAACCCAACTGCTTAAGAATTTCGTAGTCGACATTTGTGGTGGCCACCAGGACTGGAGTGCAGCATCCTTCATCGAATCTACTGTCAAGCAACTCAAAGAGCAGCTTGGCGATGACAAAGTGGTGCTGGGCCTGAGCGGAGGCGTCGACTCTTCGGTTGCCGCAGTGTTGCTCAACAAAGCCATCGGGAGCAATCTCACCTGCATATTCGTCGACCATGGAATGCTACGCAAAAACGAGTTTGCCAATGTGCTGCGCGACTACGAAGTGTTAGGACTGAACGTTATCGGCGTAGATGCATCTGAAAAATTCTTCAGCGAATTGGCCGGAGTCACCGAACCCGAACGTAAACGCAAGATTATCGGAAAAGGCTTCATCGATGTATTCGACAAAGAGGCTCATAAAATACAGGACGTGAAATGGCTTGCCCAAGGCACCATCTACCCCGACTG
>CAZRJT010000035.1:0-18021 GCA_964600585.1 uncultured Bacteroides sp. | reverse complement strand
TTCGCATCGCATACAGGTCGTAGACCTCCTCGAACGGCACATGCTTTGTCTCCAGCTTGCGCCATATCGAGTACACCGATTTCAGACGCGCCTTGGCGTCGAATTTAAGCCCCATTTCACGAAGTTTGTCTTTGATGGGAGCCGAAAAATCGTTGTACACCGCATCGCGTTTAGCCTCCGACTGCTTTATCAGATTGGCTATGCGCTCATATGCTGCCGGATGCTCATATTTGAAGCTCAGGTCTTCAAGCTCGGTCTTGATGGCAAACAGGCCGAGGCGGTGGGCCAGCGGCGCATATATGTAGAGGGTCTCGCCCGCGATCTTATATTGCTTGTTTGGAGCCATCGAGCCAAGAGTGCGCATATTATGCAGGCGGTCGGCCATCTTTATCAGCACCACCCTTATGTCCTCGCTCATCGTGAGCAGAAGCTTCCTGAAATTTTCGGCCTGCGCCGACGCCTGGTTGCCGAATATGCCACCGGATATTTTGGTAAGTCCCGACACTAACTGGGCTATCTTCTTGCCGAAGTGCTGCTCTATGTCCTCCACCGTATATTCGGTATCCTCCACAACGTCATGGAGCAGGGCCGCACAGATCGATGTCGATCCGAGCCCTATCTCCTGACTGGCGATTTTCGCCACTGCGATAGGATGCAGTATGTATGGCTCGCCTGAACGGCGACGTATGCCTCCGTGAGCTTTTTTTGCAAATTTGAAGGCACGCTCTATTATATCCACCTTTTTCCGATGGTTGCTTTTCAAATAACCTGAAAGCACATCCTGAAATTCGGATTCTATCAGAAGATCCTCTTCTTCTGTGGTCATATTTCGCTGCTCAGTCATAGTCTCTTAGATTTTATGTCTGAAGCCAATCGGCTTGCAATTTACAAATTTATACAAAAACGCCGAATTAATCGCAGAAAAATGTTACTTTTGTGGCATTTTTAACGGGTTTGCCAACAGCCTACCCTCTTGTAACCAAAATACAATGGGAAAATTCAATTTTGATGAAGTCATCGACCGTCGTGGCACGGGCGCTATGAAATACGATGCGCTGGAGTCGATGTTCAATCGTGCCGATGCAACGCCCCTTTGGATTGCCGATATGGAATTTGCCGTATGCCCGGCGATAAAAGAGGCAATGTGCAACCGCTTTGACCATCCGGTTTATGGATACGCGATGCCTTCCGACTCTTACTGGCAATCCATAATCGATTGGCTCAGCCACCGGCATCAGCTCACAGTGAGCCGCGATACTCTCGCTTTCGTGCCCGGCATAGTCAGAGGCATAGGTTATGTGGTGAACTTTTTCACCCAAAAAGGCGACAAAGTGGTCATTCAGCCACCGGTATACCATCCGTTCAGGCTTGTGCCTGAAGGCAACGGCCGGATAATCGTAAACAACCCTCTTATTCCGACCGGCGATGAAAACATCTACCGCATGGATTTGGAAGGACTCGAACGAATATTCGCCACCGAACATCCCAAGCTCATGATCCTATGCAACCCCCACAATCCTGCCGGAGTGCAATGGGATGCCGAGACATTGCGCAGCGTGGCATCGCTCGCCGGTAAATATGGCGTAATCGTCATATCAGATGAAATCCACGGCGACCTGATGCTGTTTGGCACTCGACACATTCCGTTCGCCACGGTGAGCGACGACGCAAAAGCAGTGTCGATAACATTTGGCGCGCCATCCAAAACGTTCAACATCGCAGGCCTAACAAGCTCTTGGATGCATATCCCCAATCCTGAGATACGCAAGCCATTCTTACAATGGATGGAAGCCAACGAATTCTCATCGCCTTTCTTCTCGGCCATGGTGGCCACAGAGGCCGCATACCGTTACGGCGAAGAATGGCTCGATGAAATGCTGCGCTACCTCGAAGGGAATGTAGAAGCCGTTGAAACATTCTTTGCCAACCGCATCCCCGCGATAAAGCCCATCCGTCCTCAGGCTTCATTCCTCATCTGGCTCGATTGCCGAGCGCTCGGAATGACGCAGTCAGAGCTCGTCGACATGTTCATCAATCAGGCCGGTCTGGCTCTCAACGACGGCTCGATGTTCGGTCCCGGCGGCGAAGGATTCATGCGACTCAACATCGGTATGGCCCGCTCTGAACTCATCAAAGCCCTCGAAAAGCTCGCTGCCGTTCCGGCTTGCCAGCCTAAATAATTTCGACTTTCTACATCTAAATGACGAAGTATGCCGTGTCGGCGAGGCCGATACGGCATACTTCGTCATTACACATAGAAGTGTTCATCAAAAGTGTTAAGCATATAACTCTATGTTATATGCGGTCCAACCGATGAACTGTTTTGGCTTATGGCTCGTTATAATATTGCTATCGAATCTTTCATTAGCCAATTCCTAATCTAAGAGTCGGTCGATTGTAAACATACTTAAACTTAAAAAAACCGACACAATGATTACATTAAATGTACCTTTGATCACCTGGTGCGTAATCGCCTTCGCGATGGTCACACTAATTATCGTCAGAGTCAGCCACAAGCCACATCATTCTTCGATGCATCACCATCACGCTCACCTGTTCGAAATCGGAAGTGAAAGAGAGGAATTTTTCATACCCGGCGATCGCATCGTAAACGACGACACCGCCTATGACGACGAAATATGACAACCTGACAGTCCAGGCTGCCGGCACAGCCTCATGCAACTTCGCATGCAACGCCGAATCACACCAGCTAAAGGAAATATGCATATTTTTGTCGGAATACGCTGCTCTGCTGCTTGGAAGCGGAGCGACATGCATCAGGTTGGAGCGCAACGTAAAGCGTATGGCACAGGCTATGGGTTGTGAAGTGGTCATGACAATCCTGCCACGCCACATCCATCTCACGGTATGCAACGCAGACCGTTCTGACAGCTACACCTATATCACCGCACCGCGCACCGATGCCATAAGCTTCAACATCAACACTCAACTCAGCGAACTCAGTTGGGCCTTGGCCGATGGCAAAATCGATTTCGATGAAGCTCGCCGCGAACTTGACGCCATAAGCCGCACTTCGCCCACCGGTCGTCATATGGTGCTACTCCTTGCCGCACTCGCCAATGCCGCATTCTGCCGTCTTTTCTCCGGCGACTGGCAATCGGTTGGAGTGGTATTCGTTTCCACTCTCGCGGGATTCTATCTGAAACAAGTGCTATGCGAACGCAAAATCGACGTGAGGATAATATTCATAATATGCGCATTCGCATCATCCGTGCTCGCGGCCAGCACATCATTGTTCCACATTGGCTCTACGCCCGAAATTGCAGTAGGTACAAGCGTGCTCTACCTCATTCCCGGCATACCATATCTAAATTCGTTCAGCGACATGCTGGCGGGCCACTACATCTGCTCATTCTCACGATTCATACATGCGGCCGTGCTCACATGCTGCCTGTCATTAGGCCTATGCGGAGGACTATTTATGATGAATATGGGAATGTTTTGAGATAAAGCACAACACATTATATTACACGTTTCAACAAAAAGAGTTATCAGCCATGTTAGTCCAGTTTTTACAAGACGCACTCTTTGCGGCAATAGCGGCCATCGGATTCGCGGCTATAAGCAACCCGCCCAAAAGAGCCTACATCTATTGCGCCATTATCGCCGCAGTCGGACATTCGGCACGATTCCTTATGATGCACCAGTCGCTTTGGGGCATGAATATCGTTATGGCAAGCACTCTGGCAGCTTTTATCATCGGATTTTTGGCCGTCCTGCTATCACCCGTCTCAAAAACTCCCGCCGAAACGTGCCTGTTCCCCTCTCTGCTGCCTATGATTCCAGGCATATATGCCTACAAGGCATTCGGAGGGCTGGTAATGTGTATCTATAATAGCAACGAGACCGATTTCCAACACTATTTCTATCTTTTTACAAGCAACGGCCTCACATGTATGTTCATACTCATCGGTATGGTGATAGGTGCCACCATACCCATCTTTCTTCTGAAAAACATATCGTTTCAGGCCACCCGTTGACAATGTGTCACGACGGTTTTATATCTCTCCGGCCTGCAAAGCTATAAGAAAGTGACTCCCGTAACAATCGTGTTCCGGGAGCCACACATCCAAATGTCTATTTCAGCGATATCGTCCGTTACTTTTGATTTTTAGCCCTTTCGGCCAACATCTTCATAAAATAACCACCAACTACCGAACGTGCTATGAACCCTTGATAGTTAGGCTTATCGGTAAAGTACCAGTCCGACATCGGCACACGGTTGACAGTCTCGCCGTAGAATTTATGCATCGGCTTTATGAAAGCTTCGAATTTTTCAGGGCTGTCAGCCAGAGTGGCTGTCCATACAATCCAGTCGCTCTTAGTGTATGTCCGACGATTGTCGAGAGGCAAACCATACTCATTCTGAATCGTAAGATAATAGTCGATTTCAGTCGGAGCAATCTTTTCAGAGAAGATGCCGAGATTCAGCAGATTGTCCCATACGATATTATATTTCTGACTCCAAGTGCCGGGCTTGTCAAACGTAAGCTTATAATGGTCACCATCATTTGCCATCTGTTCCCATTTGCCTGCATAGTCGCGGGCTATTGCGAAATACTTATCGGCAACATCGTTCAGGCCCTGCATCTGGGCCATCTTGGCATATGACGCAATGCCGAGTATGGCTTTAATCGACAAGTTGGCATTATGAGCGAAATGTCCGGCGAAGTCATCGGTACAAAGCTGGTTCTCGGGATCAAGGCCATATTCTACCAGATAATCGGTCCACGTAGTCAGTGCATCCCAATGCTTCTTGGCATATTCAGGCGAGCCTTCGGCGTCACATATCGCAGCTGCGAGTATAATCATATTGCCACTCTCTTCCACCGGCATGTCGCCGCCATAAGTCTGGCCATTGGCCTGAGGATAGGTACCTACGTCGTGCGCGGGGAAAGGCTTGTTCCAGTCGCCATATTCAGCATATTCGAAAATATGGTTGAGCAGACCCTTTGCAAGTTCAGGATTATAGTAGAGGAACAACGGTGCCGACGGATAGGTAACGTCGACCGTGCCGATTGAGCCATTGCTATTGTTCTCCTTCGACAGCCAGAGCAACTGGCCTTTCGGACTCTCAACTAACTTATGAGCCGAGATTGACTGACGATAAGCCAGTGCACAAAGCTCGGCATACTCCTTTCCTCCGACAGCCATAGCATCTTCCATAAGTTTTTTGTCGAATGCATAGCATTGAGCCATCAAAGCATCATATTCATTGTTTGCAGCTTCGAATTGCGATTCGATGGTCTTATCGCCATTCTTGTTCCAATACGGACGCAAATTTGTGCCGAAATACTGGATTGAGAACTGGTCGTCGTAGCCTATCATCACTTTGCCTGTAACGTCGGAAACTTCGCCGTAATTGCAAACGATGGCCAATTTGCCGTCGGCATTTTCGCCCTTTGTGGCAACAGCCACCGACTTGCCGTCAACGAAATTTTCACGCAGCATCTGGCTCGACCCTACGCCATACGTAGCGACACTCGATGGAGCCACCATATAGAAATACCCCCAGTCAATTCGCAGGTCGTCACCGCGCTTTGCAAGCACTTCCTGGGCACGGCTTCCGGTTCTGAGATAAACGAGGCCATCTTTTTCATAGGCTTCGCTCACCGATTGCTGGCTCGGCGTGTTGAGAGCCCACAGAGGCGATGCCTCAAAATATAGTTCGACATTATGCTTTTTACCATCGTTGGAATCGACTACATAAGTAACATAGTTGACCGGACGGCTTATCAAATCCAGATTGTCCATAAGAAGCGGAGCCGTGAATGTCAGACGCATATCCACCGGACCGCATTCGAATGTATAGTGGGTTTGTGTGGCCTGAACGTCAACCGATGTCTGAACGGCAGTTTTTTCAAAATAGTCACGGTCGCTGCTTGGCACTGCCAAACCGAAATCAAGAAATCCGCCATATTGCGGATTTACACATTCCGCGGCTATGATGTTAGTGCCTTGTTTGAGTGCGGCTCTCGCTTCAGGGGAGATTTCGGCCACTTTGTCTTTACCATAGCATGTGCCAGTGCTGAACGCCTTGACTCCATTGATATAGAATACGGCATCATCGTCGTGCGAGAATTGCAGATACACCGGCTTATTGCCCAAATCTTCATTTATGTCTACCGCGCGACGCACCCATATATTCTTGGTACCCCACTGAGTTTTAGCCAATGGTTCAGAGTCCATCGTTCCAAAAGCCCCTTTATCGGTCTTCCAGCTCGAATCGTTATACGACTCTGCAGTCCAATCGCCCTGAGGCATAACGGTAGTGTAATTGCCCGACCAATCAGCTTCAAGCGATGTCGGCACTATTGTTTTGAGCTCCAACGTTTCCACGCCCATAAATCGATAAGGCACGCCATCAACTTTAATTACGCCGATAAACGGGAAATCTTTTCCTGTCCAATGGGTCACTCCCGTGTCATAAAGATTGTCGGCAGCCGACCACGCACTGGTGTACGGGTCAATCGTAATCAATGGATAGGCAGGAGCCCTGAGGTCGTTCTTTACAGTGTCATGCTTCACTCCTGCACTTTTACAGGAAAAAAGCAAAGGCACTATCAACGCCGATAAAAATACTTTTTTCATTTTGCTTTTGGTATTGATGAGTTTATTGCTTTCAGGGGAGGTGGGGTAGTAGGCAGACTGACAGCCATAGCCACTACGCACAAAGATAACAAATATTTTTCATAACGACGCTCTAAGATGAACAAATCGTCCTCAAGCCAATCGTATTTCAATTTGCATCTTGTATTGAGACCATTAAGCCCTCTTTGATCATTTTTGCACTGCAAAATTACCCCATACGCCACACACAAGGCTCGACTAAATGACATTTCAGCATAGATTTTTGACCACTCACCGATCTCAACCAGCCACATCATCGATTGTCATATCAATATGTCAATACAATATCATGGATTTATTTGTATTTTTGCATCCCGAAAACGCTGAGTAAACAATATTCGAGAAATGAGCGATATAAACTTGAAAGGACACGCCGCTATGATTGGGGCGAACACTATGTGGGGGCTTATGTCGCCGGCAGCTAAGACATTGATGAGTGCCGGTGTCGTAGGGCCACTTGTCGTCACTGACTTCCGCATTTTCGGAGCGGCTTTGCTATTCTGGATTGCATCGCTGTTTGCGCCACGCGAAAAGGTGCCACCACGCGATCTATGGCTATTGGCCGGAGCCGGAATGCTTGGCGTGCTGTTCAACCAGGGATGCTTCATCTTCGGCGTGCGACTGACATCGCCAGGCGAAGCATCTGTAATCACCACGACAATGCCAATGTGGGTGATGGTGCTGGCGGCGCTATTTCTCAAAGAGCCCATAACTTTCAAAAAAGCAGGAGGCATAGCATTCGGTGCCACAGGAGCGTTGATGCTCGTGCTGAATGGAGCCGTCGGAATAGGCAATGAAGGTGATAATGCCATGGTCGGCGACATACTGGTGCTCACGGCCCAGATAAGCTATGCACTGTATCTCACACTTTACAAGAACTTCATACGAAAATACTCGCTCTTCACATTGATGAAGTGGATGTTCACCTTCGCATCGCTTGCCATAATGCCCTTCTCGGTCAATGCCCTCATCGACAACCGATGGCATATGGTCAATGCACCCCAGGCGCTGTCGCTCGCCTACATCGTGGTGTGTGCCACTTTCATAGCATATATGCTCATTATGGTAGGTCAAAAAAATCTAAGGCCCACGATAGTGGGAATGTACAACTACGTCCAGCCGATTGTGGCCTGTCTGGTAAGCGTGGTTGTCGGACTCGACACGTTCACTCCGATGAAAGTGATTGCAATTATGCTGATATTTACGGGCGTCTACTTCGTTACTATTAGTAAAGCCCGTCAACCGCAAGCATAAACCATCCAAATATCGATTCTTAAATTTAAAAAGAATTTAAAATATAGAGTTGTTTCCATTTTTATCTTTATATTTGTGATTTAATCACCAAAACATTACACGATATGAATTTTGCCGAAAACTGCAACCGCATATTCTGGGACACTACAACCCTATATCATACGACTGACGATGTCGACCACAAGCCCGTAAATCCATATGAACCGGGCTCAATCGAGCATTCTCTGTTCCAAAAGAACTGGATTGACGCCGTGCAGTGGCATCTGGAAGACATCATACGCGACCCAAACATCGACCCCGTGGCCGCATTGGAGCTGAAACGCCGCATTGACCGTTCGAATCAAGAACGAACCGACGTCGTTGAAGAACTCGACACTTATTTCCTGAATAAATACAGCAACGTACAGCCGCTGCCCGATGCATCAATCAACACTGAAAGTCCGGCCTGGGCCCTCGACCGCCTATCGATACTGGCACTGAAGATATATCATATGGAAGCCGAAGTGAAACGCACCGAAGCCACCCCCGAACATATAGCGAAATGCCGCAACAAGCTCAATATCCTCTTGATGCAACGTGAAGATTTGACTGCCGCAATAGACCATCTGCTCGAAGACATCGCAGCCGGACGTAAATATATGAAAGTCTATCGCCAGATGAAAATGTATAACGACCCGGCAACCAACCCGGTGCTATATGGCAACAAACAGTAAAACAAAATCAGCAACCGAACAGTCAGAACGCAGAGTCCTGGTGGCACGTTTTTCATCACTGGGCGATGTAGCTATGGCCATTCCGGTTGTTTACGACGCATGCCATAACAATCCCGACACAAGGTTCATCTTCCTGACGAAAGCTCCGCTGGCTCCGTTGTTCGTAAACGCACCGTCCAACCTCACGGTGAAAGGCGTGGATGTAAAATCGGCCTACAAAGGCATCAGAGGAATAATACGCTTATTCAATGAGCTTTACAGAGATTACCGGTTCGACACATTCGTCGATTTGCACGACGTGTTGCGCACGCGAATCATAGGCTTTTTATGTCGTTCTAAAGGCATAAAAATAAGCCGAATAAAGAAAGGTAGAGTAGAAAAGAAACGACTCACCCGACAAAATGAGAAATGTCTGACCCAACTACCCACATCAATTGAGCGGTATACGGCTGCCTTGAACGAAGCTGGAATAGCGACATCGGGCCAATTCACGTCAATATATCCGGAAGGCAAAGCCGATACAAATATATTCGCCGACCTCGCTTCGCCTAAAGTTCCGGGCGAGAAATGGATTGCAATAGCACCGTTTGCCGCCCATGAAAGCAAGATTTATCCCCTCGATAAAATGGAGCGAGTGGTGGCCGAACTGAGCCAACGCCCGAACGTAAAGGTGTTTTTGTTCGGAGGAGGCCCTAAAGAAAAAGAGACGTTGGGAGCATGGAGCCGCAAGTATGAAAACGTCGTTTCATTGGCCGATCAACGCCACGGATTTCCGAAAGAGCTTGCCCTGCTCAGCAATGCTGACGTAATGGTGTCGATGGATTCGTCGAACATGCACCTATCGGCTATGGTAGGCGTGCCGTCGATAAGCATCTGGGGAGCCACCCACCCCTACTGCGGATTTGCCGGCTGGAACGCACGCGAGGATATGCAGATACAGCTTCCTTTGGCTTGTCGGCCATGCTCAGTATTCGGCAATAAGCCGTGCGCCAAAGGCACGCTTGAATGCCTGAACGGCATAGCTCCAAAAACAATCATTGACAAAATATATAACGCAATAAAATAAATGGACGACAGATTCGACATGCACGCCACCACCGACGGCAGGATGAACGAGCGCGACAAGGAGCTTGAACGAGCTCTGCGCCCGTCGCAATTCGACGCTTTCAGCGGGCAGGACAAAATTGTTGAAAATCTGAAAGTGTTCGTGGCAGCCGCACGCATGCGCGGCGAAGCACTCGACCACTTGTTGCTTCATGGCCCTCCAGGATTGGGGAAAACCACCCTATCGGCCATAATTGCAAACGAGCTTGGCGTAGGATTTAAAATCACATCGGGTCCTGTGCTCGACAAACCGGGCGATTTGGCAGGGATACTGACTTCGCTGGAGGAGAACGACGTGCTTTTCATAGATGAAATACACCGTTTGAGCCCGATAGTGGAGGAATATCTTTATTCGGCAATGGAAGATTACCGGATTGACATAATGATCGACAAGGGGCCGGGCGCGAGGTCGGTACAGCTATCATTGTCGCCGTTCACCCTCGTAGGGGCCACGACGCGAAGCGGACTTCTGACCGCTCCGCTACGAGCTCGCTTCGGAATCAACTGCCATCTCGAATACTATGACCACGAGGTGCTTGAACGGATAATACTCCGCTCGGCAGGGCTCCTTGGCGTTAAGTGCACCGGCGAGGCGGCCCACGAGATTGCGATGAGAAGCCGCGGAACGCCCCGTGTAGCCAACTTGCTGCTCCGGCGCGTGCGCGATTTCGCCCAAGTGAAAGGGAACGGCACGATAGAGCCTGAAATCGCCTGCTTCGCCCTCGAAGCCCTCAACATCGACCGTTATGGCCTTGAAGAAATCGACAACAAGATACTCCACACCATAATTACCAAATTCAAAGGTGGACCGGTCGGCCTCGGCACAATTGCCACGGCGCTTGGCGAAGATCAGGGCACCATCGAAGAAGTGTACGAACCATTTCTGATAAAAGAAGGTTTCATAAAACGCACTCCACGTGGACGTGAAGCCACCGAACTGGCTTACATACATATGGGCCACACCCGTGACACTTCGGGTCAGCCATCGCTTTTTTAACCCTACATTCATCATCACCCGACAGCCCCACATCATCGCATACGAACAATGGCCTCAATAAAAAGCTTAGCAAAAGACACTGCCTACTACGGACTAAGCAGCATAATCGGACGCTTCTTGAACTGGTGTCTGGTACCGCTTTACACCAATATGTTTCCGAAAGCGGAATATGGCGTAGTGACCTACATCTATGCCATTACGTCGTTGGTGCTCATAGTGCTGATTTACGGTATGGAAACGGGGTATTTCCGATTCACCAACCACGACCGTTATGACGACCCCAAAGAGGTGTACTCCACTACCCTGATTTCATTGGGCGCGACGTCTACATTGTTTTTGGTGATGGTGCTTGCATTCCTGAGTCCGATTTCGGATGCACTTGAATGCGGTTCGCATCCATCTTACATAAGCATGATGGCCGCCGTAGTGGCCATCGACGCATTCACGTCGATTCCGTTCTCATATCTGCGTAATTGCCATAGGGCCCTTAGATTTGCCACGCTGAAACTGATAAACATTGCATTGAACATAGGCCTGGTGCTTTTCTTCATCCTGATATGCCCCTGGCTTTGGGAGGAAGCACCCGGCACCATTGTGTGGTTCTATGACCCCGATTTCGGCATAGGCTACATATTTCTGGCCAACCTCATCAGTTCAATTGCGACATTCCTGATGCTATTGCCTGAGCTACACGGCTTCAAATGGCGATTTAACGGCCGCTTATGGCGTGAGATGCTGGCATATTCGTTTCCGATACTCATTCTGGGTCTTGCCGGCATCATGAATCAGAACATCGACAAGATACTGCTGCCCGAACTAATAACTGACAAAGCAGAAGCAATGGCACAAGTTGGCGTATATGGAGCCAATTATAAAATAGCCATAGTCATGGTGATGTTTCTGCAAGCATTCCGATTTGCATACGAGCCTTTCATCTTCGCGCAGAACCGCGAGAAGGGAGGCGACAAGATACAGGCATTCCGCGACGCTATGAAATATTTCGTGATATTTGCGATGTTCATATTCCTCGGAGTGATGTTTTATCTCAACATACTCAAATACTTCATATCCCCCGAATACTTCTCGGGCTTGAAGGTGGTGCCGATCGTGATGATGGCCGAATTTTTCTTCGGCGTATTTTTCAATCTGTCGCTTTGGTATAAACTTACCGACAAAACAATCTGGGGAACATGGTTTTCGCTCATCGGACTCGCCATAACGATTTCGCTGAATGTGCTTCTGGTGCCTCGTTTTGGATATATCGGATGTGCATATGCGGCACTTGCCTGCTACGGAACGATGATGGCAGCATCGTACCTGGTAGGAAAAAAGAAGTATCCGATAGGCTATGACCTGAAGTCGATATCGATATACTTTTTCTCAGCGATAGCACTATATGCATTGGCGGTGTGCCTAAGTACAGGCCGTGACTTGATAGACTTGCCAATACGCACCTTGCTGCTCGCGGCCTACCTGACTTTGACGGTGAAGCGCGAAAAGATATGCTTGCGCCCGCTAATCAACAAATTAATACGCCATAACTCTTAGCAGACAATGAACACAAATAATTTTGCCAACCGCATATCGAGCTTCTTTGTCAACTATTTTACGTTGACCGGAGACCTTGTGCCGCAGTCGGATGCCGAGCAGGCTATACGCGACGGCGTGTCGTTCAGAGGCACCAACATCATCATCCTCATCATAGCCATCCTCATAGCGTCATTAGGACTCAACACCAACTCAACTGCAGTGATAATCGGAGCTATGCTCATATCTCCGCTCATGGGCCCCATAATCGGGCTTGGCCTCGGCGTGGGCGTGCATGATTTCGAACTCATAAAGCGGTGTCTGAGAAATCTGATTATGGCTGCCGGATTCAGTGTCCTGGCATCGTCGATATACTTCTTGATATCACCCGTCAACGAAAACCACAGCGAACTGCTTGCGCGGACTTCGCCGACGATATATGACGTACTTATAGGATTTTTCGGCGGCGGTGCGGGCATCATCGCCCTCGGAAGCCGCAGCAAAGGGAACGTTATTCCAGGAGTGGCCATTGCCACGGCTCTTATGCCGCCGCTGTGCACAGCCGGCTACGGCCTTGCTACATGGCAAATGAACTACTTTTTCGGTGCGTTCTATCTGTTCGTCATCAACTCCATCTACATAGGCTTCGCCACATTCATCGGAGTGAAACTTATGAAGTTCAAAAGTGCGCCCACCGCTGACAACAAGCGCGCCCACAAGATAATGAAGATAGTGTACGTCTTGGCCATACTGACAATGCTGCCAAGCATCTGGCTGACATACACAATGCTGAAAGATACCAAATTCAGCATGCAGGTGAGCCAGTTTGTGTCGAAAGAGTGCAAATTCACGGGCACACAGGTGCTCAACTACAGCTCCGAGATCAGCCACGGCGAACGTTCTATAACCATAACATTGATAGGCAAGATACTTCCCACCGACTCGCTGGAAATGGCACTGTCGTCGCGCCTGAGATTTTACGGGCTGAGCGGAGCCACGCTCAACATCGTGCAGGGAGAGAACACATCTATGTCCGACGCGTCGTCATCGGTTAGAGACATCTATACGCTTACACAGGCCACAATATCGCGACAGCAGGCCACAATAGATTCCCTGAAGCAACTGACGCGCCAGTGGGACGAGTACCAGGCCATCGGGACAAGACTCGCACCGGAAATCAAAGTGCTGTTCCCGGCGGTTGAGGACATCGCCATCACGTATACCATATTCTCGAATGTCGACAATCAGCAGGCCGACACAGTGAACGTGGCATTGGTGCATTATTCGTCGCCAATGGACAAAGCACAGACCGAAAAATTCAAAGATTATCTGAAAGCACGACTGTCAGTGAAAAGCATCGACATTGTGACGATGCCGCAACCAGTAAAACCCACTAACCATAACAATAACCCAGCAACCCAAGACTCCCATAAATGAACCAACCGCCGATCAAACATTCATCACAAACCTCCGAACGTCCGATGAAAGTGACGATTATATGCCATAGCGATATGCTCGGAGGAGCCTCAATAGTAACTTACCGACTTATGCAGTCGTTACAATACCAGGGTGTAGACGCTCGAATGATCGTGTATACGAAACTGAGTACAGACGACAATGTGACCACCGTAAGCAGCCGCGGGATGAGAGGGTTTAAATTCCTGCTTGAACGCCTCAGGATAGTGGCCGCCAACGGCTTCTCGCGCAAGAAACTGTTCAAGGTGTCGATTGCCAACACCGGCATCCCGCTCCACAAACATCCTTGGGTGCAGGACGCCGACATCATAAACCTAAGCTGGATAAACCAAGGACTCCTGTCGCTTAACGGCATCAGACGCCTGACTGAATTAGGCAAACCAATCGTGTGGACTATGCACGACATGTGGTGCCTTACGGGGATATGCCACCATGCATATGAATGCAAGGGGTACAAGAACACGTGCGGCAACTGCCAATTCCTTACAGGGCACGGAGCAAACGATTTGTCGCGCAAAATACACAACAAGAAGCTGGAGCTATTCAACAATTCCAACATACACTTCGTGGCGGTGAGCACCTGGCTTGCGAAACTGTGCAACGAAAGCACGTTGCTCCACAACCAGAATGTGACCGTCATTCCGAACGCATTTCCGATAAATTCGTTTGTAACCGAACCAACCCACACCATATCGAGCTTCAACATCGATTATAAACATAACAACATATTGATGGGGGCTGCCCGACTCGACGACCCCATAAAGGGCTTGAGCTATGCCATAGATGCGCTGAACTACATCTTCGACAACCATCCGACGGTGGCCCGCGATTCGCTGGCAATATTCTTCGGCGACATACGCAATCCAAAACTCCTGGACAACCTGCGGTTTCCGCATATACACGTCGGCCGCGTGAACGACAGCAAGGTGATAAGGATGCTGTATGCGTCGTCAAAGGTGGTGTTGTCGACGTCGCTATACGAGACCTTACCCACGACACTCATAGAGGGGCAGGCTTCGGGGTGCCTTCCGGTGTCGTTCGGACGTGGCGGGCAAACTGACATCATAAATCATATGGAGACCGGCTATATAGCCAAATACCGCGACGCCAAGAGCATAGCCGACGGCATTCTGTGGGCACTCGAGCAGGAGCCAGACCGCGACGCGCTCCACGAAAGCGTAAAGGAACGCTACAACGCGTCGGAAATAGCCCAGCGCTACATAGACCTGTTCAAAGAGCTATTGGCGGAAAAGGCATCGGAGTCTTAATTTCTTAAAAGCTCTAAACTCAAAGCAAATCAACACTGCATACGTTATGCAAAGAGTATTATTCCATTCAACCATTTTCGGGCCGATACATAGCCGCCGCCTGGGAGCGTCATTAGGAGTCAACCTGACGCCGAACGACGGCAAGATATGTTCGTTCGACTGTCTATACTGCGAGGCCGGATTCAATGCCCAGGGCCCGGGAACCACCGGCTTCCCGAGCAGAGAGTCGGTGAAAAAGCAACTTGAGGAGAAGCTCAAATCCATGCGCGCCGCAGGGAGCCAGCTTGACGTGATAACGTTCTCAGGCAACGGGGAGCCGACGCTACACCCTGAATTCGAAGGGGTGATAGACGATACGATAGAGCTACGCGACAAATATTTCGACAATGTGAAAATAAGCGTACTCACCAATTCGACCCGTCTGAGCGACCCGAAGGTGGCCAGGGCCCTGCGCAAGGTGGACAACAATATCATGAAGCTCGATTCGGCCATCGAGTCTACGATGCGACTGATAGACCGCCCAAATTCGCCTGACTTCAATGCTGAAAGCGCGATTGAGCGTATAGCGTCCTTCGGCAATCAGGGGATAGTGCAGACTATGATGCTGCGCGGCGAATATGACGGGAAGAAGGTGGACAACACCACCCGTGAAGAGGTGGAGGCCCTGATCGAGGCGTACCGAAGAATACAGCCCAAGGAGGTGATGCTCTATTCGATAGACCGGAAGACCCCGGCGGAGAATCTGGAGAAGGTGCCGAAGGAGGAGCTTGAACAGATCGCCGAGAAGATGAGGGGAGCCGGAATCAGTGTGCAAGTAAGCTGACGAGCCATGGAAGTGATAGTGCCAGCGCCCCTGAAGGAGGGCGACCGGATAGCGTTGCTATCGCCGGCGGGAATCATAAAGCCGCAGTTCGTGTATGACGCAGTGACCGTGCTTCAGGAGCAGGGCTGGGAGCCATACGTGACGCCTAACGCACTTGGACGTTGGGGAACTTACAGCGGCACCGACGAGGAGCGTTATGCCGACCTTGAAGCAGCAATACTTGATGAGGGAACGAAAGCCATCTTATGCACTCGCGGAGGATATGGAGCGGTGCATCTTCTGGACAGGCTCGACAAGCTGCCGCTACGCGAAAATGCGAAGTGGATAGCGGGCTTCAGCGACATATCGGCGCTGCATGCGCTGATGCATAAGCACGGCATAGCGTCGATACATTCACCGATGACCAAGCAGCTTTCGCGGTTCAAGGGCCGTGACGATGACGCGCAGGCGCTGTTCGACATTTGGCGAGGCAACAGCCAGACCTACAAGGTTACAGGTCACGAATGGAACCGACAGGGCGAAGCGGAGGGAGAGCTTACGGGTGGCAACCTGGCAGTGCTCGCGGGCCTTATAGGGACGCCGTTCGACATAATCCGAGCCGATGGCATATTGTTCATCGAGGATGTGTCGGAGCCCGTGTACAAGACAGAGCGAATTATGTATCAGCTTAAGCTCAGCGGCGTGCTGGGACGCCTAAAGGGGCTGATAGTAGGCAAATTCACGGAATACACTCCGTCGATAGACAATCGGACGATGGAGGAGATGATACTTGAGATGACCAAGGAATATGATTATCCGGTGGCTTTCAACGTGCCAGTGGGCCATGTGGAGCATAATCTGCCACTCGTGGAGTCGGTGCGGACACGCCTGACAGTGGGCGAAGAATCAGTGACGATAGAGCAATTTTATGACAACTCAACAATAACAGACCAAATATCACAGGAATGAAAAAAGGATTATTAACAGCAGTGGCGGCATATATGCTCACCATAGCCGCAAACCTCAATGCTATCAACATCATATCAGGACCTTACCTGCAAAACGTGAGTGACACGGAGGCCACAATCGTATGGCGCACTGACAAGGATGCGCTGTCATGGGTGGAAATTGCCCCGAACGACGGGATGAACTTCTACGCGGAAGAGCGTCCAAGATATTATTCCACCAACATGGGACGTGCCGTACTCGGGAAGGTGCACAAAGTGCGCATCAAGAAGCTCGACAAGAACACTACGTACCGCTATCGCATCTTCTCCAAGGAGGTGATTGAGGCCGACCCTTACTTCGTGCAGTACGGCAAGACGGCATCGACCAGCGTGTACGGCAAGGCACCTCTCACGTTCAGCACCCGAAACAACGAGGACGAGAGTCTGAACTTCCTGGTGATCAACGATATTCACGGGGACACAGCTAAGCTGCGCGATTTGATGGCCGACTTCAAAAAGGGAGAGACGGACTTCGTGCTGTTCAACGGGGACATGGTTAGCTATATGAACAGCGAGCAGCAGCTGTTTGACGGATTCATCGACAAGGCCGTGAACATATTCGCTTCGGAAACGCCATTCTACATGGTGCGCGGCAACCATGAGAGCCGCGGTCTATTCGCGATGAACTATATGGACTATTTTCCGACGGCGAGCGGTCAACCGTATTACAGCATGCGCATAGGGCCGATATTTTTCATAATGCTCGATGGTGGAGAGGATAAGCCCGACAACGACATAGAGTATTCGGAAACGGCGTTCGGCGACGAATATCGTGCGGAACAGGCCGAATGGCTGAGCGAAGTGGTCAAGAGCGACGAGTTTAAAAATGCGCCGTTCAGGGTGGTTGTGACACATGTGCCGCCAGTTGGCGACACGTGGCACGGCCCACTTCATGCCAAGGCGTTGTTCGTGCCGATACTGAACGAGGCGGGCATCGACCTGATGCTTTGCGGACACCTGCACCGCCACAAATACCTTGAGCCGGGTAGCGACGGGGCTAATTTTCCGGTGCTTATAAACTCAAACGCCGAAGCGCTTAAAATCACCGCCAACAGCAACGACCTGAATGTGACCGTCAAGTCGCGCGACGGCAAGGAGGTAAAGAACTTTCGCTATAAGGCACAAAAATAGCGGCTCCCTGACCTGTCGGATGCAGGATTGAATGATAAACCAACGATTTCAATGTTCTCTTGCTACCTTTTTGGCTGACCGGGCTTGTCGC
>CAZRJT010000034.1:0-18931 GCA_964600585.1 uncultured Bacteroides sp. | reverse complement strand
CATAATCAGGATTGTCCTTGAAGTGCCAGGCAAGCGCATTGACCAGGGTGCCGTTGTAATTGCCATGCCCGGGGTGCACGACAAGACCGGGCGGCTGATTGACGACAAGCAGATAGTCGTCTTCATATACGATGTCGAGCGGTATATCTTCCGGTATTATTTCCAATTCATATCGCGGACGATCCATAACCACCGAAACTACGTCAAGCGGCTTAACACGATAATTGGACTTTACGGGACGGCCATTCACAATGATGCAACCTGCATCGGCGGCCTGTTGAACTCGATTGCGCGATGACTTTTCAAGACGCGCCACCAAGAACTTATCGACACGCAATAGCTGCTGACCTTTATCGGCCACGAACCGGAAATGTTCATACATTTCACGTCCATCGCTGTCGGTCAACAATCCGTCAAAATCGTCGGACGAATCATTGATATCATCAATTGACATCACTCTATGTCGAGCTGCTCCATATCAGCTGTCGATTCGTCCAACTCATCGCCATCTTCGTCGGTTGAGTGTGCATAGCCGGCACCGACTTCAAGCGTGACACGCGAAGTCACAGGTATGCGTTGGCCAGGATTAATCCTGATTCCGTTATGCTTCACGCCAAGCACGAGGTCTTTGAACTCCGATTCTACTTCCACAACGCTTATCGAACGTATGCCTAGACTTTCAAGTATGGCTTTGGCCTGTCGCACAGAGACATCGGTGAGATTAGGTATGGTGACATTCTTTGTCGACATAGCGGTAATGGTCAGATACACCATACGACCGCCTTTCACTTTTGTATTGACTTTCGGATTCTGGTCGATTACCGTACCGGGACGCGACTTGGAGTCATATATTGAATCGGTTATCTCCACATCAAACCCGGCTTCGCGCAATCGCTTTTCAGCATCGGCATATGAAAAGCCCTTCACCTCCGGCACCAACTCATAATGTCCATGGTCTGTCCACACGTCAAGCCACTTCAATGCACACCACACGATTATGCACCCTACCAGAGCCATAAGGCCTATGTTGATTAATAATCGTTTCCCAAAGTTCATATTTACAGCTGATTTAGTGCTATTTTCTTTATTCACTTGATTTCGTCCTGAATTAAATTTCACTTACTCGTCAAAGCCTCAATGCCGAAACAATCGTCAGCAAGGACTCTATGCTGCAAATTTAACCATTTTTTTTGACAATATCCCATATTAAGGTATTTGATATAGTTGCTATATCGAAATAGCGGCTGTGCGGTGGGCATAAGAACATCAATTTCCCACAACAAAAAAAGGACAAGCACGTGCTAGTCCTTTTTTTGCGGAGGGAACGAGATTCGAACTCGTGGTAGGATTGCTCCTACGTCAGTTTAGCAAACTGGTGGTTTCAGCCACTCACCCACCCCTCCGTTTTAATAACTTGGTGTGCATATCCACCTCTGTGGTTTTGCGGTGCAAAGGTATGTGTTTTTTTTCAATGATGCAAAAAAAAAGAATTTTTTTTGACCTCAAACGATTTTTTGTTGCTAATTTTGTTGATAGGAATCCCACAATATTTACAATGACAACCAAGACCAAATCAAAAAAAAGCAATTCGTGGTTCGGACGACATGCTCTGGGCATCGTAATCACAGCGATGGCACTAATTGCAATAATGATATGTTGCATCGTATTTTGCACGCAATCACATAACGGAGAATCAAAATGGGTATATGTGCCAGCAGATGCCACGCCTGAGAGTCTGCGCGACTCACTCAAGAAAAGCGTCGGCGCCGCCGAAGCCAACCGAATATATGCATTATGGCGTCTGAACGGTGGTGAAATTTCACTTGCCCATGGCGCTTATAAAATCGACAATGGCGAAAGTGCCCTGACCACATCACGGAGGCTTTCACGCGGGATGCAAACACCGGTGAAAATATCATTTTCAAACGTGCGCACAATCGAACAACTCGCCAACCGCGTAACAGCCAATGTCGAATGTAGTCCTACGGAATTTATAGAAGCCTGCAACACAGTACTTGTCGATTCAGGCTTCAAAAAAGCTGAATTTCCGGCAGCATTCTTGCCAGACACATATGAAGTATACTGGACCTCAAGTGGTATAGACCTGGTGAAAAAACTGCTGTCATACAGAAACAGGTTTTGGAATGACGAACGTAGGGCTCAGGCCAAGGCAATCGGATTGACGCCGGTAGAAGTTGCTTCGCTTGCAGCTATCGTGGAAGAAGAATCGTCAAAGAGCGACGAACGCCCAAAAATAGCTCGATTATACCTCAATCGCCTTGCCATCGGAATGCCTCTGCAAGCTGACCCCACAGTGAAATATGCCGTAGGCGACTTCGGCCTCCGCCGTATCCTCAATAAACATCTGGAAGTAAAATCTCCCTACAACACATATGCACACACCGGCCTGACACCGGGCCCAATCAGGATACCGACATCAAAAACCCTCACTCAAGTGCTCGAAGCACCAAAAAATCCTTATTTATATATGTGCGCTAAAGAAGACTTTTCGGGCTACCACAACTTTGCCAAAGACTATACAACACATATGGCAAATGCCCGAAGATACCAAGCGGAACTAAATCGACGCAACATAAAATAGCGACATGACATAAAAACGCCATTAGTCCATCGGCTCCTCGATTATCCGTCTTATGGCCTTTTCATCTTCAGTACGTTGAGCCGGAGTCTCATCGTTATGCCTATCGATGATATAATTTTCATAATATGCAAGCAGCAAAGTGGTGAGCGGGAGAGCTATGATTAGACCGATGAGACCAAGCAACGTCCCCCATATCGAAAGCGACAACAATATGATGGCAGGATTCAGCCCCATAACCTTACCCATAATCTTGGGAGTGAGGAAAAAATCCTGTATCACCTGCACTATGGCATAAACGGCAAGCGATTCGCAGAATATAGTCCAAAAATCGCCACCTCCGCCAACAGCATATATGAGACAAAGCAACACCGTAGGAACTATGGATATAAGCTGAAGATATGGCACCATATTGAGCAACCCGATGAACATACCCAGAACTATCGACATCGGCAGCCCTATGATAGAAAATCCGACGCTAAACAGAACCCCCACGAGGAATGCCACCAATGCCTGTCCTCGAAAATACAAATTCATACTCGACTGTATGTCGCGCCCTATCTTCCCGCATATCTTACGATATCGGGGAGGAACCATACGTTTAAACCCTTCGGCCAGCCTATCATAATCAATCATTATGAAAACGACATACAGAACCACTATGAACCAGCTAAACACCGATAATATCAGCGAAATACTGCCTGTCACTATCGACCAAGATGTCGACAGGGCATCTTCGATAAGCGACGCCCATTCCTGACGCGTAAGCAAGTCACTGAGTTCATTGAAGTTTACATGACGTCGCAAAAAGTCATGAATCGACTGAGGGAAAAATGGTATGCTCGATTCGGCCACAGTGTACTTACGCATTATCGCAGCAAGATTATGCATCTCCTCCAGAAGCATCGGAATCAAGAAATAAGCGATGACCGACATAAAAAATACGGCCTCAAAAAGAGTGACGAATATTGCCGTCACACGCCCTTTGAGATGGAGCAATTTACGATTGTATTGTACAAACGGCTCAAACATATACGCAATCAGACATGCCACACAAAAAGGCAACAACACTCCTTTAAGCACATTGATGAGCCATAATACCCCGCACAGAATAATTACGGTGATGACAAGTCTGACTACCCGGTCGAGCGTATAGGGCTGACGTTTATACATTGCTATATACCTGCTATAAAATTTCCACGAAATTAAGAAATTAATCTCATCTATGATGATTTTTCCTTAATTTTGTGCAAAATTAATAAACCAATCATTTATCACCAATTATTATGACACAAGTAAAACAAGCTTTAAGCGAAAAAGCATGGGCGCGATGGCTTGCCCTGGTGCTATTGGCATCGGCTATGTTCTTCGGCTACATCTTTATGGATGTACTCTCACCGCTGCAAGCGGCTCTCCAGGAAACACAAGGCTGGGACCCGACAGCCTACGGGCGATTCGCCGGTTCAGAAACATTCCTTAATGTATTCGTTTTCTTCCTGATATTTGCAGGAATCATCCTCGACAAGATGGGAGTAAGATTCACCGCCATCCTGTCGGGTGCGGTGATGTTGCTCGGCGCTGCCGTAAATTATTATGCGTTGACCCCCTCATTTGCCGAAAGCGGTTTGAAAGAAAGCATCGAAAACTTCATCAACCTCCCCGATGCATGGTGGAATATCACTCCATTCTACAAAGGCATGCCGGCATCGGCCAAATTATCGGCCATAGGGTTTATGATATTCGGTTGCGGCGTTGAAATGGCAGGTATAACAGTGTCTCGCGGCATCGTAAAATGGTTTAAAGGCAAGGAAATGGCATTGGCAATGGGTATAGAAATGGCAATAGCCCGTTGTGGCGTAGCGGTTGTGTTCGTGGGATCTCCGGCAATAGCTGCAATAGGCGGCACGTTAGACGTAGCCCGTCCCGTGGGCTTCGGTGTCCTGCTGCTCTGCATCGGACTGATATGCTTCATCGCATACTCGTTCATGGACTTCGCTCTTGAACGCCAGACCGGCGACAAGGGAGAAGAGAAAGACGATCCATTCAAAGTGAGCGACCTGAAATACATCATATCGTCAAAAGTATTCTGGATTGTAGCGATGCTCTGTGTGCTATATTATTCGGCAATATTCCCGTTCCAGAAATATGCTGCCAATATGCTCCAATGCAACCTCGGCATCACATCCGAACAAGCAGGTCTGACATTTTTCGTATTCCCGCTCGGAGCCGCAGCAATCACATGGCTTCTCGGTATGTTTCTCGACCATAAAGGCAAAGGAGCCACAATGCTCATTCTCGGCGCAGTGCTAATGATTATATGCCACCTGACGTTCGCATTCATTCTTCCGGCCACCAAATCAACTGCCGTGGCCTATGCGGCCATCATCGTTCTGGGCATATCGTTTTCATTGGTTCCGGCATCGCTATGGCCATCAGTACCGAAACTTGTTGACGGACGATTGCTTGGTTCGGCATATGCGGTAATATTCTGGATACAGAACATAGGTCTGTATGCCTTCCCGATGATTATAGGCAGTGTATTGCAGCGCACCAATCCCGGCGTGACAGACCCACTGCAATACAACTATACCTGGCCTATGGTATTGTTTGCCTCATTGGGTGCCTTGGCTCTGATATTCGGCATCTGGCTCAAAGCGCTTGACGCAAAGAAACATTACGGTCTTGAAGCTCCGAACATCGTAGCAAACGACGCTAAAGTTGAATTTGACGGAATGGAATAACTACTACATATTTCCGATTAAACCGCAGGGCCCGATGATATGCATCGGGCCCTGCTTGTTATGATAAAAGTTTGTAATCCGAATCACTTCAAAGCAAAAAGATTGCCAGTTGCCATCTGTTGATAAGCAAATACGCCATCTTGAGATACTTCAACTACAACAGAAGAACCATCGGCGGCGGGAAGCTGCACATGATTTGCATCGACATACGTCATCAATGGATATGTTTCGTCGTTGTAAGTCATACTCCATGCCTGTGTGTCGGAATCGAAATCAAGTCTCACAACCGACCCGTCGTTTTCGCTCTTAATATTATAGCCTTTGCCATCGCATTCCACCAGATAACGACCGTCTTGCCCTTCGATAACTTTGGTGCCTTTGGCCAACGGACTGTTTCCACTCCAGAATTCGATACTATTCAACACAAGTATATCAGCCAATGCCGACACTTCATAAACCGGAAGAATCCAGAATGCAAAGAAAACGAGTTCGTTTACGAACTTGTTACCTACCTGCTGATTCCAAGTCAACAATTTATTGGTCAAGCCAAAGCTACCAATACACGAACTCATGGACATTGAACCTAACAATGCCAACACAAGCCCTACGGTGAAAACTTTCTTCTTCATAAAATGATGATATAAATGGTTATTATATGGAAAATAAGTTAATATTACTATTGTGGAATTTTACTTTTAATGAGTTCATAGGTTTCAAACACCGTCTTTACATATTCACATGTCCGGCGACCACGGAAATATCCGTATTTACACACCGGATCATTATAATATTCCGGATTAGTCTTCATCATAAGCGCCGGCTTTCCGCCATTTTCCCAACTATGAGAGTCGAGGCCATATTTCTTGGCAAGAGCTAATGCATCACGCACATGCGCCAGACCCGAGTTATAGGCCGCCACAACAAAGCGAATACGCTGTTCGCGGTCGGGAACAAGCGACTTCAACGAACTGTCAAGGTCATCGATTATCTTCACCGCTGTGAGTATGCTCGGAGCTATAAATGCAATCGAATCGGCCGGCAGACCATATGCCCGGGCTGTACGCGGCATAATCTGCATTACGCCCTTTGCACCGGCCCACGACACCTGCGTCGAATCGAAATGACTCTCCACATATCCTTGGGCGGCAATTATCCTCCAGTCCCAACCTATCGATGCCGCATATTTCTTAAACAATCCATCAAATGGCGAAACCTTTCCATCCGACAAATCAAGTTTCGTGGAGAACTCCTTTATCTTGCTGCGTTCAAAATACTGCTTGAGCAGTCGGGCTTGCGTTCGTGCCGGAGGTTCTTCTCCAAGCCATTCGTCGATAGAGTCGGCAAGCCAGGGCTTGCGCGGCGATACGGCCCATGCCGCGCGCTGCGGAAAACTGACCTCAACCGTGATATCAAGGTTTTTAAAATATGTTTTATTAAGTTTTGCAATATCGCTGTCAACCACCGTAAGTGGAATTTCGCCTTTCGACACCATAGCAATCAGATCTTCTGCGATAATAGTGTCGCGATGTATCGGCTTTATGATAATTCCGCCACCAAGTTCATTATTGAGATTTTTCATCCGATGATGGTACTTGCTGTCACGCTCCACATACACTTCGCGACCAACGAGTTGTGTAACATCGGTTATCCTGCTCTCACGAGTGCCTTTAGGCTGCACCAGAACCTGTCGGGTAATCGTCTCTGCTCCGCAAGGCAATGTGCGCAATTTGTTTTCGCCCGTCACAGGCACCTCATAGGCAATCAAATCCACTTTACCTGAATCGAGCATTTCAATAGCGCGCCTCAGACTCGGAGCCACTTCAAGCTTCAATGCAATACCCTTGTCGGCTACCAATCTGTTGACCAAATCATAATCATATCCCATAGGCACCTCACGATGTATAAAGTAAGACGTCGGACCATATAACGTCACCACTTTCAATGTATCGGGATATCGGTAAGCCGTAGCGTCGGAATCATAGGTATGACCATCTCCTCCACCCCTGACACATCCGGCGCTCGCCAACACACAAGCAACGACGAGCGATACGCCAATCAGAGTGTAACAACAACGCATACCCATAGGCATAAATATACGTAAATCAATATTCAAACGTGCCCTTATCCGATTTAATAGTCAGGCGGTTTGTCGAAGCATCCTCTACACGCCCAACAATGCGTCCTTCAATTCCGAAATCCGCTGCTATATCGATAATCTGTTGTGCATATTCAGGGGCAACATATATCTCCATACGATGACCCATATTGAACACTTTGTACATCTCGGCCCAATCAGTGCCCGACTGATTCTGAATCAATTCAAACAATGGAGGCACAGGAAACAAATTGTCTTTTATGACGTGCTTATTCTCAACAAAATGCATTATCTTAGTCTGCGCACCGCCTGAACAATGCACCATTCCGTGGATGTGCGTCCGCAATTGGTCGAGAATTTTCTTTATGACTGGTGCGTAAGTGCGCGTAGGCGACAATACGAGACGTCCCGCATCAACTGGCACACCGTCAACTTGGTCGGTAAGATGCATTTGGCCTGAATATACAAGCTCCGAAGGCACCCCGCCATCAAAACTCTCAGGATACTTTTCTACCAGATATTTTGCAAATACGTCGTGGCGAGCCGAAGTAAGTCCGTTGCTTCCCATACCGCCATTATATTCCTTTTCATACGTAGCCTGTCCATACGAGGCAAGTCCCACTATTACGTCTCCACCCACTATATTGGCATTGTTTATCACGTCGGAACGCTTCATACGGCAAGTTACTGTGCTGTCAACGATGATGGTGCGCACCAAATCGCCAACATCAGCAGTCTCGCCACCGGTACTTACAATATTGACACCCATTTCACGCAATTCGGCAAGAAGCTCCTCCGTGCCGTTAATTATCGCAGCTATGACTTCACCCGGAATAAGTAATTTATTCCTGCCAATTGTAGAACTCAACAAAATATTGTCGACAGCACCCACGCATAAAAGGTCGTCAATGTTCATTATCAGAGCATCCTGAGCGATTCCTTTCCATACGCTTAAATCGCCTGTTTCACGCCAATAAGCATATGCCAACGACGACTTTGTACCAGCCCCATCAGCATGCATAATATTGCAGTAGTCGGGGTCACCTCCCAACACATCGGGTATAATCTTACAAAATGCTTTAGGATACAAGCCCTTATCCACATTCTTAATCGCATTATGCACATCCTCTTTTGAAGCTGATACGCCTCTCATATTATAACGCTGATCGCTCATAGCCATTATCTTAAAGTTATATTGGTATTCAAATTTATTATTTATGCAATTAACAAGTCTACATTCTTCTATGCCCGTCTCTAAATCCAAATCATATATATGAACACAGCCGGCGAAACGTAAAGCAACGAATCGATGCGGTCTAGTATTCCGCCATGTCCCGGGAGAATGCATCCACTATCCTTCACGTCATTATACCGCTTTATCATAGATTCGACCAAATCACCTAATGTTGCAGCCGCACAAACCACTATTCCAAGGCAAATAGCTACCGGCAACGAACCTATCACAAACGGCATATCACCGACATAGGACATGCCTACCGCTCCGAGGACACAGAACAACAAGCCTCCGAAAAATCCCTCCCACGATTTTTTTGGGGAAACGCTTTCATACAGACGATGGCGACCAATAGACGAACCCACGACAAACGCACCAGTGTCGTTAAGCCATATCAATACAAAAACCGACAGCATCATCCATGGGCCGAACATCATATACAGCAACAATGCGACCGATAATGGTATGGAGATATAAAGCTGCGCCATCATCGATGTAGCAAGACTCTGCATTGACAGATATTTATGGGAAAACAACTGGAGCGTCAGGCGACCCAATATATACATCAAGAAACACAGGGCCAAATCAACCATATGATCAGTGTCGCCATAATATGCGAAGTAGACAGCCGTAATGATTAACGCACTACCTATCACATCGAAAAGCACCACACAATCAGTCATCAGTGTACGTTTATGACTAATCGTATCGAGTTCATAAACCGACAAGGCGGCAAACACGGCGCACAGTATCAGAAATCCCTTTGCGTTACCATACATTATAACGCCAACTACCAACGCTACGTATAATATTCCTGTAACCGAACGTAGAAACAGATTTTTCATTTTAAAATAATGCAAATTTACGTTTCACTTCATTCAGTCAACAAAGATAGCATATTTTTTTCAATCAATTGGAAAAAAACGCAATATTGACATCCGATAAAAAACAACCGGCAACCGAATCTTAGGTTTCGGTTGCCGGCAATTTAAATATGTAATTTCTTAAAGTGTTTCCAAAAGAGCCTTAACAGTTTCATCATCAGGCTTGAACTCAAGATATTCGGTGAGATATTGTTTTGCCTTCTCCTTATCGATATCGGAATAATATATTCCAAGCAGATAATCGGCAGCGATGTAGGTAGAAGCAACCTTTTGCTTGTTAGCCGGATCGGCATTATATATCTCAAGCATTTTTTCGTAAGCTTCGGCCATTTCGGCATTAGGCTTATTGTCGTTCTTCATAAGCTGAAGTTCGCCCTTCGTACGGTAGAGCGCTCCGTTGGCAGCTGCTTTTTCAATTGCCATATTGATATATTTAAGACCTTCGTCAGCAGCAGCGACACGTTCGGGTGATCCCAATTCAAGCGAACGAGTAAGCGCATGATAACGACGGGCCATGTTGTAAAGGTCGCCGGCATTACCATTGCCCTGATCGATATAGGTTTTCATAACTTCAACGGCCTTTTGGGGCTGGCCAGCCTTTTCATAAACCGCACTGAGCTTTGTGAGAAGTTCAGGTTTATCAGGATTGAGCTCAATGGCTTTTTCAAAAATAGCCACGGACTCATCATGCTTGTTCTGCTCTGTCAAAGCTTCGCCATATACAATATAGTCGTTGGCAACGAATGTTGCATCGGGATGACCGAACAATTTAGCACCAGCCTCTTCTGCTCCGGCCCAATCCTGCTGAGCATGTTTATTGAGAAGGATTACGCGATGCATGTAGAAGTTCTGGGGGTCTTGAGCCAACACCTTATTAGCTATTTCAAGCGACTTGATGTACTCACCTGCTGAGAATAGCAAGCCTGCATAACGCTGCTCATCGCTCTGGAAGTGGTTAGGGTTCTCCATATATTTGCCATATTGGATACATGCACTGCCAAACTGATTGTTGTCGTAATATTTTTCGGCAAGTTCGCGCTGCGCAAGAGCCGAATTAGGCTCAAGCTTGTTAAGTTCTTCAAGCTTTTCAATTGCGAACTTGGGGTTTACGCGAAAATAAGCATTGGCGAACTTCACATAGCCCTCGCGGTTAACAAGGTTGCGTTCAGCATCGAATTTGATAGCCTGCTCATACTTACCGGCTGCACCACCCGGATCGGCAGTTGCGATCATATCGCCCTGAAGCATATAGACTGCTGCTTCTTTATTTTTAGAATCCTTGAACGCTTTAGCTATATACTCGTCGATTTCAGCTTTATATTCCACCGGATCTACATTAAAATATGCGCGAGCAACGCCTGCGGTAAGCGCCGAGTTTTTCTTATCGGTGTTCATCGCTTGCTTGAAATAGTTCTTAGCTTCAGATTTGTCGCCCGACTTAAGAGCTACTTCGCCCAGACCAATCAGATTATAACCATATTCAGGATTAGCGGCAACGCCTTTTTCGAAATTTGCCTTAGCTCCCTGAATATTTCCTTCCAAAAAGTCAATTGAGCCCAGATAGTAATACGACACAGCCTTATCTGTATCAGAATTGTTCAGGTTATTGACCAATATAGCCTTAGCTACATCAAAACGTCCGGCGTTGAAATTATCGACGCCATCCAGATAGCCCTGTGCAGATGCCGACAAAGAGGCTGCTGCAAGCAAGGAAAGCAAAAATTTAAATTTCATGTCTTGGTTTATTATTGTTTATTTTTAATTTAATTCACTGAAACCATACGTGGTTGCATTGTTCGTGGCAATATGCCGGTCATCTGAATTATCTTCTGGCCGTTGAAGCCCGTAATGAACGAATAAAAGCCATAAGGCACTGTTCCGCTTGAAGCTGTCATAATCATATATACCTGACGGCACAGAGGATATCGACCGTCATATATATAATATTGATATGGCTTATATGCCGTCACCTCGCCGTTTCCGCGAACCTTAAGCACTTTCACCTTGTCATCAAATGCAATGTCGGTAGTGTCGTTTCGCTGAACGGCTTCCACAAATTCATCGCGCGACAACTCTCTGCTATTCATATCACTGCTGATCCAACTTACTCCTAAAACCCCGATGGCATTCTTATTCTTGGCCACGGCCTCAAATACATCGGCTGGAGTTTTCTGAGCATATACGTTAGGCCCGAAGTCGCGTCCGTTAAGCAACGAGTCGCGCATATATTGAACTGTACTGGAACCTTGGTGGTCAAACACCACTTCAATGTTGCCAAGCTTGCTCGGCACAACTTTGCTCCACTCAGTCACTTCTCCTGAAAGGATCTCTGCTATCTCCTCCTTACTCAACACGTTCACTTCATTTTGCGGATTCACAATCAATGCCAACGCATCGACCGCAATCTGACTCTGCCTTACGGAACGGCGATTCGATCTAAGATAGTCAACCTCCTTTTGCGTGAGCGGACGAGTAGCAATAATCATTTTGGTCTTGAAATCAAACAATGAATCAAAGGCCGCGTGCTCATCAGTGTAATACGGTATGATGCTTGCATCCTTATATATGTATTCAAACACATCTATTTCCTGCTGCAAGATGTTTTCGAAACTTGCATCACAAACTATCGTGGCCAGACCTGAGGTGGATGTACTCTTCGGCTTGGTGTCACACGAAGTGGCCAGAGCCACGAGTGCAGCTCCGACCGCAAAAAGAGTTATAAGTTTATTTTTCATTACCGTTGTAATAGTTCCTACTCATTTAATCACGCGTGGTGATGTCGGGATCAATGCCAGTGAACTGTCTATAAGCTCGCCATATGCCATACCCAATGAACAGTATGCCTCCAGCCCAGCGCAACCATGCCCAACCGTCCTTAAGCCATGGGAAAAAGCCGCACAGGAACAATACGCCCATACCTATATATATCAGAATCATTATAGTGCCGAATACGATTCGCATTGTCTTGGGAATGCCGGCTGTTTTGTCTTTACTACTCATAAAACAATAATTTTAAAACGTTAATTTTTATAAGGCTCGACCGCTCTCTTCACGATTGCCTCTTTATCAAATTAACAATTTAAATTCATTAATGTTCTGTTCGAACCACACTTTTTAAGACATAGCTTCATTTTGGCCATGACTTGCGGAGGTAAAGTTATATAAAAACTTTCACATAATAAAATAGGTTTGTAGGTTATTAAACTCTATTAACACCGTTATGACGACAATAATCACTATTTTTGTAAAATATATCGTAAAACTTAGATGAATGCACCTTTAGCCGAACGACTTCGTCCTGAGACACTCGACGATTATATAGGCCAATCACATCTTGTTGGCCCAAATGCAATTCTGCGCCGAATGATTGAATCGGGCAACATTTCATCGTTCATTTTATGGGGACCGCCCGGAGTCGGAAAAACAACCCTTGCCAAAATAATAGCCCATACCACTCAGTCTACATTCCACACATTAAGTGCCGTACATGCCGGAGTGAAAGATGTGAGGGAGGTTATGGAGCGATGTAAAGCCGAGTCGCGCAGTATGTTTTCTGGTGGAAGGCCGATTTTGTTCATCGATGAAATACACAGGTTCAACAAGTCACAACAGGACAGTCTGCTTGGAGCGGTTGAAAACGGCACTGTAACCCTGATTGGCGCTACGACCGAAAATCCGTCGTTCGAAGTCATAAGACCGCTATTGTCACGCGCCCAGGTATATATACTTCAGCCCCTTGGCGAGCCCGAGCTAAACGAGCTTCTCAACAGGGCTTTGACCAAAGACAAAATACTGAGCCAGCGACGCGTAAAAGTGCTTGAAACCACTGCCCTATTCCGCTTTGCCGGAGGTGACGCCCGAAAACTCCTCAACATACTCGACCTGCTCGAACAATCGACTATGCCCGAGGACGAATTGGTAATTGATGATAAAACGGTGATGGATAGGCTTCAACGCAACCCGGCGGCCTATGACAAAAACGGCGAAATGCATTACGACATAATATCGGCCTTCATTAAAAGCGTGCGCGGAAGCGACCCCGATGCCGCCGTCTACTGGCTGGCCAGGATGATCGAGGGTGGCGAAGACCCGGAATTCATAGCTCGACGCCTCGTCATACTGGCAGCTGAAGATATAGGGTTAGCAAACCCCAATGCCTTGTTGTTGGCAAACGCCACATTCGACGCCATACATAAAATTGGATGGCCTGAAGGTCGTATTCCCCTATCGGAATGCACCATATATCTGGCCACGTCGCCCAAGAGCAATTCAGCGTATATGGCCATCGACAGTGCATTGGAACTCGTCAGAAAAACCGGAAACCAACCCGTACCCTTGCATTTGAGAAATGCACCCACCAAACTGATGAAAGAAATCGGCTATGGCCAAAACTACAAGTATGCGCATGATTATCCAGGCAACTTCGTAAAGCAGCAATTTATGCCAGATTCCCTTGGCCACCATAGATTCTGGGTGCCAGCATCAAATCAGGCCGAAATCAAGAGTGCCGAACTTCAACGCCAACGTTGGGGCGAAAACAAATGACATCAAAAGTCAGTAGCGGCCAAATGACTGTTATTGTCATTTGACCGCTACTACGTGACGTCCAATTTATTAAATATTAATTTTTGAGTTTATCGGCTAGATTGTGAGCCGCATCAGCCCCTTGTTCGAGAGCACTAGCGGCAGCACTTTTAAACTTATCGGCAAGCGATGAACCCTGCTCGGCCACCTTATCTTTAAGCGATGCGAACTTCTCCGATGCCTGACCTGCCAATGACGATAGGGAATCTTTGGCCGAAGCCATAGCATCTGATGCCTGCGCCTTCGCATTGTTTATATATTCCGCAGCCTGAGATTTGAGGTCACTCGCTTGATTTGCGGCTACAATAGTTTCTTCCTTTGCTGCAACGGCTGCAGCCTCTGCACTAATTTTCGCTGCGGCGGCCGAAACATCGACAGCAGCCTTTGCCATTTCCTGATTCTTGCTTTCCATAATAATCAATAAGTTTTAGGTTTATATTTCATAAATGGAACGCCAAGAGGCTGAAATTTGTTCGAATTCAGAGCAAAAAAAACAATTTCTGGCCTTATATCCTATCAAGCACAGACCCCACAAGGTCGTGGATTGCTGTCTTGTAGTTTGGCGTAGCCTCCCGATTAGTGCGATTCGCTATTATTGAGCATACAGTCATAGCCTTATGCCCCAACAATCGCGACAATCCTTGCAATGGCGCGCTTTCCATTTCATAATTGGTTACTCTACGGCCTTCAAACTCAAACTGCTCTATCCGACGGTTCAAATCAGGATTAGCCAACGGCAATCTTAATTCGCGGCCCTGAGGGCCATAGAAGCCAACGGCCGATATCGTGACACCTCTCACCATATCGTCACGTCCGATGCATTCCACCAGATGATTGTCGGCGTCTACCACATACGGTTTGGCCCAAAGAGAGTTCCATCCCACGTTTTCGCAAAATACACGTTCGAACTCAAGGTCGGCCACATCGTTTCGGCCCGCATAGTAATTTAGCACACCGTCGAACCCGATTGACGTTTCCGCTATCACCGGAGTGCCGAGCTTCAGATCCGGCTGCAATGCACCCGACGTTCCAATGCGCACCATTGTCAACTGACGATGGGCCGACTTTATATGACGAGTTTCAAAATCCACATTGGCCAGGGCATCCAATTCATTTATCACGATGTCCATATTGTCAGGGCCGATTCCATGCGACAGGCACATTATAGGCTTTCCGGCATATACACCTCCGATGGTGTGGAACTCGCGCGACTGCACTTCGAACGTCTTAGCATCGAAAAATGAAGCCACCATATCAACACGCCCAGGGTCGCCTACAAGAATGATTCGATCCGTGAGCTGCTCAGGCAACAGATGCAAATGAAACACCGTACCGTCAGGATTGATAATCAATTCCGACGGAGCTATCTTTTTACTTTTCATAATATCATATTCATTAAGCAATAATCACACACATTATGCAAGTCTATACCATCCACCGGGAAAAGTGATGACAAGCCCTTTAAACTCCATTTCAATCAACAGAGCCATCAGTTTTGCCACATCGCGATTTAGCGCGACTGACAGCTGATTTATTTGGGCTTCGCCCTTATCGGTAAGATACTCTAACACAGCATCCTCCTCGGGAGTCAAGTCGGGAAAGAGCGTTGGTTGCGATGATTGCTGCTCTTTTTCTGGCCAATGCATCGCACCGATAAGTCCATCGGCATTTAGCAACAAAGCGGCCGTATTGTCGGCTATGAGCCGGTTGCACCCTTCGCTATACCTGTCTGAAATGCGTCCGGGCACAGCAAACACATCGCGATTATAAGCCGAGGCAATACCTGCCGTAGTCAAGGCTCCGCCTTTACCGGCCGATTCGGCAACTATCGTACAATCGGAAAGCCCCGCTACAATACGATTCCTTGCAACAAAGTTACCCTTATGCACGGCATCAATCGAACGATAGTCAGTCAATAGCATTCCGCCTTTCTTCACAATGTCGGCGGCCGTCTGCCTATGCTGCGCAGGATAGATGGTGTTAAGTCCATGCGCCAATACCGCCACCGTCGGCAAACCATATTTCAGTGCGGCCCTATGGGCTGCTATATCGATGCCGAAAGCAAGGCCGCTCACTATCGTAACCGGCTCGGCAACGCGCTGCGCCAACTCTCTTATCATCCTGTCGACAAAGTCGAGCCCATATGGTGTTGCATGGCGAGTTCCGACGACCGACATCATACGGTTGGAATTCAAATCACACTTCCCCAAGCCGTACAGCATCAGCGGAGCGTCGTCACATTCACGCAAACGCCAAGGGTAGTCTTCATCGGTAAAATAATAAACGTCGATGCCATTACAACCGACAAACGACTCTTCTTTCACGGCCTGCTCCACCGCAGCCGCCCGATAGGCATCGCCAAGCAAACGATTGTTGAACCCAAGAATAGTTGACAATTGTCGCTCGGTGAGTTGAAAAAAATCGCGTTCTGAACCTACACGACGCAACACTTCTGTGGCCAAAACTGCGTTTAGACCCTTCAGCGAAGCAAATGCCATACGATAGGTGCGATCTGAAATCATAGAAAAATGTATCAGTCAATAAATTTGCTAAATGCCGCGGCCAATTCGTCGCCACGACTGAGACGTCCGTTTTCCAAACAAACCACTGTAACGATAGCCCTAACGGATATAGCTCCATTTTCACGGTACACATCCTGCTCAAAAATAAACCGAGGGCCATCGCGACGCATATTTAGCTTGCTGACCATTAGTTCGCTAAGCCCCAATGGACTTATGTATTCAATCTCCACCTTACGAAGCACAGGGTCGATTCCCTGATAATGCATTTCGGCAAAAGACACACCGTTGGTCCGGCAAAATTCATGTCGCGTAAGTTCGAGATAATGCAGATAATTGGCGTTATTAACTATCCCCTGCACGTCAACTTCGTAATCGCGCACCCTTATCGGCATTTCAAATATATATTGTTTGTCGTTCCCCTTAGCTGACATATTTTTTAGCTTTTTTAATTCACGGTTGTAAAATTAAAAATTATCATTGAAATATCAGGCAACAATTTACAGGAAAGTCAAAAAACAACTAACTTTGCGCTCTGAAATCAAAAAAACGAATAAAATGTCACCAGCCGTATCAACAATCGTATTATTGGTTATCGCCAACATTTTTATGACAACAGCTTGGTATGGACACCTGAAGCTTTCGTCGTCAGGCATATCGACCAACTGGCCACTTTTCGTAATAATCCTAATCTCTTGGGGCATTGCACTTCTTGAATATTGCTTCCAAGTGCCAGCCAACCGGTTGGGCTACCAGGAAAATGGAGGACCATATTCGCTAATACAACTCAAGGTAATGCAAGAAGTTATAACACTTGTGGTTTTCGTAATATTCAGTCTCATATTCTTCAATGACTTCTCGCTGCGGTGGAACCACATATTGGCTTTTTTCTTTCTGGTAGGAGCCGTATATCTAGTGTTTATGAAATAAGCCGTTACAACTAATAATTACCGGAATAATAAAAAGAGGAATCGACTTCAAATAGTCGATTCCTCTTTTTATTATATTAGAGTTACTGTCTATTATTTCACTTCCTCGAAGTCCACATCAGTCACACCGTCACCGTTGCCGGGATTAGGCTGCTGAGAAGCACCCGGATTTGCGCCACCCTGTGCCTGCTGTTGCTGGGCATTGAGGATATCCTGCTGAGCGGCACCGAATGCAGTTTCGATTTCCTTGATAGCAGCATCGATACCTGCAATATCCTGAGCCTTGTGGGCTTCCTTCAGGCGAGTAAGAGCATTTTCGATTGCAGACTTCTTATCTGCCGGAATCTTGTCGCCAAGTTCGTTAAGCTGCTTTTCGGTCTGGAAAATGAGTGTGTCGGCATGATTAAGCTTGTCGATACGTTCTTTTTCCTTAGCATCTGCGGCAGCATTTGCGGCAGCTTCATCCTTCATTCGTTTGATTTCGGCGTCGGTCAAACCGCTTGAAGCTTCGATTCGGATGCTCTGCTCCTTGCCGGTCGCTTTATCCTTGGCCGATACGTTGAGAATACCGTTGGCATCAATTTCAAACGTAACTTCGATCTGCGGAATGCCACGGGGTGCGGGTGCGATGCCGTCGAGGTGGAACTTACCGAGGGTCTTATCGTCTTTAGCCATCGGACGTTCGCCCTGAAGAACGTGGATTTCAACCGAAGGCTGGTTGTCGGCTGCGGTCGAGAATACTTCGCTCTTACGGATAGGAATTGTCGAGTTGGCTTCGATAAGTTTGGTCATCACGCCACCGAGGGTTTCGATACCGACCGAGAGGGGCACAACGTCAAGAAGAACGACATCCTTGAAGTTTGAGTTACCGCTCATTGATGCACCCTGGATGGCTGCACCGACTGCTACCACTTCATCGGGGTTAACGCCTTTTGAAGGAGCTTTACCGAAGAATTTCTCAACGATTGCCTGAACGGCGGGGATACGGGTCGAACCACCCACGAGGATGACTTCGTCGATATCGCTTGTCGAGAGTTTGGCATCTTTCAGCGCCTGCTCACAGGGCTTGATGGTAGCCTGGATGAGCTTGTCGGCAAGCTGCTCAAATTTAGCACGAGTAAGAGTTTTTACAAGGTGCTGAGGTATACCGTCAACCGGCATGATGTAAGGCAGGTTGATTTCGGTTGAAGTGGTGCTCGAAAGCTCGATTTTGGCTTTTTCGGCAGCCTCTTTAAGACGCTGGAGTGCCATCGGGTCTTTGCGGAGGTCGATGTGGTGTTCAGCCTCAAACTCGTCGGCAAGCCAGTTGATGATCACCTGGTCGAAGTCATCACCGCCAAGGTGGG
>CAZRJT010000033.1:0-19027 GCA_964600585.1 uncultured Bacteroides sp. | reverse complement strand
CAATTTAACGACACTGAAATAATCGATGAGAATTGGGACGCAATGGAAAAATTCGTCAACCATATCTATGAGACAAAATATAACCATCAGGCACTTTCAGCAGAAAACGGAAACTATCAATGGGCCGATTGGCTGAGCTACGAGCCTCTGGAAAGCTGCGGTGGCGGAATATACACCACCGACGACAAAGGGAACACGATAATACGTCCGGAAGCTTACGACTATTGGAATTATCTGTGTGCAAGTTATTGGCTGATTGATGCTGAGATGATGCGCGACATGGCCACAGCCACCGGAAGAAATGCCGGGAAATATGAAAATATGGCGGCAGAAGCACGCCAATACATACTCGACAACTTTATGACTGAAAACGGCGAATTCAAAACCGAGATACTCAACACAATGCAGACTCCGGCCTTATTCGCGCTCAAAAATAAATTGGTTGACGGCGACGCAAAAAATAATATGGTGAAACGCCTTCGTGAGAACTTCGCCCAACATGACAATTGTCTGCAAACCGGATTTCTTGGCACATCGATATTGATGCCGACACTCACCGAAAACGGTATGAGCGACATTGCTTACGAACTGTTGTTCCAACGTAAAAATCCAAGTTGGCTCTATTCCGTCGACAATGGAGCCACCACCATATGGGAACGATGGAACAGCTATATGCTCGACAAAGGCATGGGGCCGCGCGGCATGAACAGCTTCAACCACTATGCCTATGGCTGCGTATGCGAATGGATATGGGAAACCGCAGCAGGCATATCTACTGATGTTGCCAATCCCGGATTCAAACGAATAATTATGAAGCCTATCCCCGATAAGCGACTTGGCTTTGTGAACGCAAAATATAATTCGGCAGCCGGAGAAATAGAAAGTAACTGGCGATATGAGGGTGATAAGTGGATTTGGGAGTTCAGCATTCCGCAAGGAGCCGTAGCCGAAGTGACCCTACCAGGCGAAACCGAGTCAAAAGAATATGGCAGTGGTTCGCATAAAATAGAAATGTAATCAGACTATTATAGAGTGAACGATTGCGCATACGCTAAGTAGTAGCATAACAACTATCGCTCATACGTATGCGCAACGTTTCATTAAATCACCCCATCATCCAGCGTATTATGTTATGAATTTTATAACACTATCTTTATCGTCTGTTGCATTGTTTATGGCTACCGCACAGCTGCACGCAGTTGACCATAAGTCGTTTCAAATGCCACCGAAAACTAATTATCCGGAAACATGGTTTCACTTCATAAGCGGCAACGTGTCGAAAGATGGCATCACCGCCGACCTCGAAGCCATTGCCGACGCCGGATTTTCCGGCGTTCAACTTTTTCATGGACACTTCAACGACAACGTTTGGCCTAATGTGACCGCCCCTATCAAATGTCTCGATCCGAACTGGGACGACGCTGTGCGCCATACTGCATCGGAATGTCGCCGGCTCGGACTGCATTTCACCATGCAAAATTGTCCGGGATGGGCTATGGCCGGTGGCCCCTGGATTAAGCCGGAAAATGCCATGCGTAATGCGGTGATGAGCCGCACTGACGTATATAGCACAGGTAACAGTCAAAGCGTAGAACTTCCGCAGCCGCAGCCCTCAGCTGAAGAATGGCGCGATTATCGCGACATAGCCGTAATCGCCTTCCCTACCCCGGCGGGCGGCCAATTACCTCAATTCAAAGTTACTGATACGAATCGCCAGGACGCCCCGTGGATGCGATGGCTCAACGGCGAACGCACCGGCTTCGGTTTTGAACCCGGCAGCATTTGGGCAGAAATCGAATTCGACACACCTACTACGATTCGCTCTCTCGAAATGCCGTGCATACAATCTATGAACCACGGATGGTGCTACGAACCGGGCATCCATATAAAAGTAATGGCAGGAGACCGCCAGGTGCTTGACGCCGACATACCCCAAGGCGCATGGCAGGACGAAATGCCTATGACATTTGCTCTTGACGAAAATACGTCAAAAAAATATCGGATTGAGATTACCAACGCACATAATATGTCGATAGACCGTCTTAAACTGTCGACCGAAGCACGAAAAAACAATTGGGAATCCGAATCCGGACGATCACTTCGCTCAATCGAACGCACTGCCGCACTGCCTGAACAATCGGCAAATGCGTTTATCGACAGCTCGCTCATTATCGATGTAACCGACGATATGAATTCGTCAGGCCAACTTAATCTGACGCTGCCGGAAGGAAATTGGACTTTATTGCGAATAGGCCATGTGAATACTGGCAAACGAAATGGTCCGGCACCGGCCGAAGGCACCGGATGGGAATGCGACAAACTATCGCGCACAGCATCAAAAATTCATTTTGACAACTATATCGGCCGTATCTCCAAAGATGACGGTCCGGCTGGAAATGGCTTGCTTAACGGTATGCTAATGGACAGCTGGGAGTGCAGCACCCAGACATGGACTCCGGAAATGGAAAATGAATTTCGTTCATTATCGGGATACGAAGTGCGCAAATGGCTGCCGGCAATATTCGGATATGTCATCAACGACCATGAAACAACAACGCGATTCCTACGCGATTGGGTGAGAACAATCAATACACTCATCAACGAAAATTTTTATGGCAATATGGCCACTCTCGCAAAAGAACGTGGATTAAATGTGGCCTACGAGACTTCGATAGGCGATGTAGTTCCGGGCGACATTTTGCAATATTTCAAATATGCTGATGTGCCGATGTGTGAATTCTGGCAACCAATGGGTGATAACTATGTAGGCAGCCTAAATTTCAAGCCAATAAAACCTACAGCTTCAGCTGCACACCTCTATGGAAAACCAAGAGTGGCTGCAGAAGCCTTCACGTCGTTCGAACACACATGGGATGAAAATCTCGGTATGCTCAAAGCCGTCGCCGACGCCAATATGGCCGAAGGCGTGTCGCACCTTGTGTTCCACACCTACACACATAATCCGCAGATTGGCTTTCTACCCCCAGGCACATCGTTCGGTGGCAACGGAATAGGCACCCCATTTCTCCGTGGACAAACGTGGTGGCCATATATGCATTCCTTTACCGATTATCTCGCCCGATGCAGCTATATGTTCGAAACCGGCCGGCCAGTTGTGGATGTCCTATGGTATCTTGGCGATGAAATGGACCACAAACCCAATCAAAACGCTCCTTTTCCTGCGGGATATAAATATGACTATTGCAATCCCGATGTTCTGATAAACCGCCTGTCAGTAAAAGACGGACGTCTTATTACTCCTGAAGGATTGAGCTATGGCGTGCTTTGGATTCCAGAGAACAGCCGTATGCTACCCGAAACAGTAGAGGCCATACATCGCCTTGTAAAAGCCGGTGCAACAATCATAGGAAATGCGCCGAAAGGCATCGCCACTCTAAACGCAAATGAGAAAGATTTCAACAAGATGGTGAAAAAAGTGTGGAACGGCAAAAACGGCATTCGTAAACTCGGAAAAGGGAAAGTAATTTCCGACATTGAACTTGCCGATGCTTTGACAATGATAAACCTACAACCCGACCTTCTTGCAGGTGAGGCTATGTGGTCACACTTCAGCGATGGCACAGAGGATTGGTATTTCATCGCAGCACCTAAAGGGAAGGGATATTCTCAGATTGCAGATTTCGTATGCAGCGGATATCCTCAACTATGGAATCCGGTCGATGGCAGCATAAGCCCTCTGCAATATGAACATTCCAACGGCCGCACAAAAGTGTGGCTCGATATGCCAAAAGGCGGCTCATGTTTCGTAGTGTTTTCAGATACCGAACTTCCAAATAAAAAAGAAGTCATTAACGAAAAATCCATTACTTTGGACAAATGGGACTTGTCGTTCCCCGACGGCTGGGGTGCGCCGCATAGGATTGAACTCACACAATTAACTCCGTGGTGCGACATCGACCAACTTTCCGACGAAGCAAAAGCGTATTCCGGCAGTGCCACATACACCACGACTTTCAATGTTGAAAAAATAGATCCTGATGCCATCTATACGCTCGACTTAGGCGAAGTTGCACATATAGCAGAGGTAAGCCTTAATGGACGGCCTGTAAATGTGCTATGGTGTAATCCATACGTGGCAAACTTAAGTGAATATCTGCTTAATGGGAACAATGAACTGGCTGTAAAAGTCACCGGAACATGGTTCAACCGACTTGCCTACGATGCGCCGAAACCGGCTGAAGAACGTAAGACATGGGCTATACGTATGCCCAATCCAAACGAAAAACTGCGTCCGACAGGCTTGCTTGGCCCCGTTACCATTAAAATACAAAAATAATATGCCGAAAACGAAGTCATCCAAGCCGCCTTACAAGTAGCTTGGATGACTTTCTATTTATAAGGTCTTATTATCAGCTCAATTACCGGCTGAACCCGCTATGCCTTTCTGGCCCATCGCCTCAGAAAGCTTTATCAATCCCGATATAATAGTGAGATTCTGCGACATATTTTCGTCCAACGAATTATAGAATTTTTCGGCTGACACCGGGTCATTTTCCATCGACGCGGCATAGCATTCCATAAACCGGTCAGTAGCGACATCATCACCCTTGACTACGGCAATCATGGCGTAGGCCACCGCCAGACGGCACAAATTTTCCGGAGTAAGCTCCGATAATCCGGCATAAGCTTTATCGGCGTGTTCCGATGCTTCATCCCAATTTTTAGCTTCGACAGCATCATATGCTTTAGAAGCATTCGAATCGTAGCTTTCAGCGCACCCCGACATCACCACCCCCAAAAACACCATGAGTGGAAACATAATTTTAATCAATCGCCTCATAATGAAACACTGAAAATTTGAGGGATAAGAATATATGGATAGGGCTTTTTCAATGAAAGCCGTGAATCCTTACTAACCTTTTCGACCATAGACTTGGCCTCGGACGATTTTTTAAAATCTTGACATACCACAAAGTAATGCGACTCACCATTCTGAAACAGGAAAGCATCAGAATAACCATTTTCCTTTAGCCTATTACACATAGATTTAGCATTAAACAACTGCTGAAACTCCCCTACAACCACATTATACGGCTTAAGTTCTCCGTGGGGTTCGTTTTTAGCCTTATCGTCAATATTAAGAGATTTAACGGCCTCGACACGCACATACAGCGAATCGCCATCCACTACCCTGAGCTTTGGGGTCTGCCGATCACGAATCCCATCTAATGCCGAATCGCCATAATCAGCCGAATTCTGTTTCTCCTTAGCTTTTTCATAAGCCGCCCGATAGTTGGCTTCGTTGGTCTTACACGACACCGCCCCTACAATCGTAAGCAATATCAAAATAACTTTAATGGTTCTCATTTTCTATGATTTTTTGTTTTCCAAGCGTTATAACTTCCAAATCACGTATCGTACCTGCATCAAGTGTGAGCCTAACCAAAGTTCGCTCCTTTTGCCATCCATGATATCCGGCAGCCCCGGGATTAACGTGCAACATATCGAGCTCTGCGTCAGGCATCACCTTTAATATATGCGAATGTCCGGCAATCATCAGTTTAATGCGGCCATCTTTAAGCAACTTCTTCACGCCTGGCGAATATCGCCCGGGGTAGCCAGCAATGTGAGTCATCCACACTCTTACGCCTTCAACCTCAAACTCCAGCATCTCAGGACATACGCGGCGTACTTCGCCGTGATCGACATTGCCGGCAACAGCCCGAATAACAGGCGCAACGTCGCGCAATTTATCTATAATTGATATGTCGCCCACATCGCCGGCATGCCAAATTTCATCGCATTCCGCAAAATGCTTGGCATATCGTTCGTCCCAACACGAGTGCGTATCGCTCAATATTCCTATCCGTTTCATTATATCTGCTATTTTTTGATAACACGCATATATTTGACAAGAGCCGTGTTTATCTTCGTATCTTTATTCTTATTATGAGCATGCCGATACTCTATGCTAACCAGATTTTTACCGGATTTCAGCGTAGCACACAGCATATTTGAGAATCCCGTCACAGTCCACCATCCGTCACCGCGCTGCGGCATAACGAAGACTCCGGCTTGCAGACCATTGACAACCAGCGAACGCATAGCGCACTTGTCCTGCCGCAAAGCATAGCCCGACCCATTCGCATAGCATAGGTCAATCCAATATTCGCCTGCCGTCTCACAATCAACAACAAACGTAACCCTGCGATTGTAATCCACGGTCAGTTCGACAAAACGAGCGGCCTTGCGTCGATTTTTTATCAATGCGGTTCCACCACCGGTGGCATCAATGGCCCTATACTCCATCACGTCTCCATCAGGAACATATTCGTATGGCCTACCCATATAACCAATCCAATGGTTATCCAATATCGGCACAACATCGACCAACGTATAGCCCGTAGCTCCGACAAGCCTATAAGAAGCTGTGGTGAGTTCATCCTGAAATGTCGAATTAATATATATTCCGTATTCCATACCGGCAACATAGTTCGTTATCCGGCCTTCTGAATTTCTATCCCAGCTGACAACAGGTGTTTCGGGAAGAAAAACCGAATCATTCATAGTTATTCCTGAACGCATTGATTTGTCATCGGCCAATGTGATGTTAACGGAATGTCGACCTTTCAATGTCGACTCGATGAAGCACGTGTCACGCTCAATGCCATCGACCGAAAACGATTCAACGACACTTCCGGCACCGACCACCGATATATCAAGTGTCATATCGCGGTATTTGAAATCGGATAGGCATTTTGTTCCTCTTAACGACAATGGCACTGACGGCTTGAACCTTATGCCATCGGGACAAAAATCCATTCCGGCGATTATTCGTACTGGGATCATAGACATAGACGAGGCTATTCCGAAACAATTGGCTATATCCTTTACCCCCAACGAATCCAACGATAAGAATGGATTCTCGACCGTAAGTTTCATCATCGACGCTATCCCGGCCAAAATCACGTCTGAATTGTCGACCTTAGCCGCAGCCATAGTCCAAAGACCTTGAAGAAAAGCGTTCGGTCCATTCAAACGACTCTTGGCCACTGATTTAAACGGATAAGTTTCAGGAATTGACACATTCTTCAGATATGGCGTCTTAGATATCAGCGACACCGACATATCCAACGAACTGACGCCGAGCAGCACGCTTAAAGCCTGTCCGACATTATCACTCACGTGTGATTGCATAGGATATACGCCGCCATACAAGTATTGGCCATAATACCCCAAATTCGGAATCCACAAATAATCGTAGATGGCTCTTACCATCGATTCGCGGCGAGCGCAAACCGCATCGGGCTCATAGCCCAACTCATCAGCCATAAAATGCAACGCATCAAGCACGGCAACATATCTTACGTTCTGCGCAAGGCTCATCGACTCAAACACATCCTTAGGCTGCATCCAATCGGGATAGACTTTCCGTTTTGGTGTCACACCGCCTTGCACCATACTATACGACGGATTCCAGATCACCGGCATCGTTTTGTCGACTGTATTTTTCAATATCGCATAGACTTCTTCAAGCCATTCTCTGTCGCCTGTAACCTTATATACTTCCAGTGCTGCCACAGGCCACATCAACCCATCAAACCACACAGGCCAAGCATATCTATCGCCATAATGCATATTAACCATTCCGTCGTCTACTCGCGAGCGCAACAATCTCATAGACATAGCCGGATCAATCCATGCAAGCGACATATAGACTGCATAGGCAATCTCATCCGTGTCAAATGCCTTGAACATCAACTCCGGAGAATGCTTATGCGCCATATCCATAATCTCATACTGCCGCTCAAGCGACATATTGCATAGAGCGTCGACCATACGCTGGGACGATTCGTATCGTATAAGCTCAGAATCTACGTATCCCGACGTCCATACCATTTCTTTTGTAGAGGTAGTCACAACGGCGTATGGCGTAATGGCCTCATAGGAATAACGGCCACACTCCATGCTGTCGGCATAAACGCTGAATCCTTCAGATTCGAAAATCGCATTACCCGACGACGACAAATCCAGACGAAAAAAAACTGCCACAGTTACTGCGGCCACTATCAATACCGCAGCAACTATGGTAGTTATAATTGATTTCTTCATCCAGCGATGATTTGACACCTCATCCTGAATCTTTTCAGGACAAAATCAAACTACTGATTATTTCAATCCAAGTAACTGGCGAATTTTTTTAGGCAAATCAGTGTTGTCCTGAGCACCGGCAAAACGCGATGCACCCTCTCCGATTGCAAACACTGGCACAACACCGCCTGAGTGGTCGCCAGTAGTCCATCCAATCCCAGTTTCGTTACTGATTACTTTGAACACAGCCGACTCAAATTCATAGTAGTTATTGTACATCGTCTTTTCTTCATCGCTATTACGCAGCATAAAAGTGCGGGCAAAGGCATCCATAAGCTTTGTATTTTCACGTTCCGAGACAGGAATGTGCGAATACAATCCAAGGTTCTCCGAAAGATAATTTTTCATATCGGCCCAAGTATAGGGCTTGGACGACTTGAGCATTTTTCTCACTTCTTTACCGAAGCGGTCTTTTGACATCTTCACGTACTGCAACAATTCCGGACGTGCCCAATAGCTCAATCCGGGACTTGCAAACGACATACCACCTGTTTCATGGTCAGCAGTCACCAATATCAAGGTTTCTTTAGGATGCTTTTTATAGAACTCATACGCGATGGCCAAAGCATTGTTGAAGTTCACAGTTTCCATCACATTGGCGGCTCCGTCGTTTGAATGGCCGGCATGGTCGATGCTGCCGCCCTCAACCATCATAAAAAATTTCTTGGGCGAATTGGCCATCAGATGGTCGAGACAAGCCTGAGTCATACCTGAAAGAGTGAGCACGTTTTCGAGCGAATCAATGGCAAAACCCACTTCATTCATAGTCACCGAATCAGTGTTAAGCAGAAGAACTCTTCGTGTTTTCACATCCTTCAACGCATCAAGACCCCGAACAACCGAAACATTGTTTTCGGCAAACACTTTCAACAAATCGTTGGGCTTCCCGTTGGTTTTGGTTCCACGAAGGTTGGCTCCGGCAATGAATTCATAACCCGACGCTGCGGCATCCTTACCGATTTCATAGAACATCGAGCGACTGGGCACATGCGTGTAAAATGCAGCAGGAGTGGCGTCGTCAGGAGCAACAGTGGTCACCAGCCCCACACCATATCCCTTATCATGCAATTCGGCAGCAATCGAACGAACCGAAACCGTGTCTTTATCCATTCCAAGCATGCCATTCCTTGTTTTGTGTCCGGTGGCCAATGCCGTACCAGCGGCAGCCGAATCGGTTACGGGCGACGATGCTGACTGCGTGAACGCAAACGACGCTACCGGAAACTTCATCATCGTAAGCAAACTATCGGGACCGGCAACTGCCCTGACGTAGCCTTGAGCACAAGATATTTGCCCCATACCCATTCCGTCACCTATAAAATAGAATATATAACGCGGAGCGGCAGCCCACACCGACATTGCGCCGGCAAGCATCAGTGAAGAGAAGATTGTTCTGAATTTCATGTCTATTTACCTATGTTTTTTAATTAATGCTGTAAAGTTAATCAATTCAACCCTGATTTGCAAATCAGGGTTGAAACAATTTATTCTGAATTTTCTGGCGTCTAAAATAATTGGTAAACGACGTTATGCCGAATTTACGGCCGGCATAGTCGTCAAGAAGCAGACAGCGTTCATACAACTTTCTCCTCCGAAATCCGTCCCCAGGCATCTTGGATGCCATCGCCATAAGCAAATCTATGAACTTGTCGAAATGCTCGTATTCAAACTTCATTTCGTCTAAAACGACCAATGCCTCCGAATCGGGCAAATCGAGCCATCGACTCAAATCGAAGTCGATTTCTGTCTTAAGCGTGGTTTCTGTGTCGGAAAACATTCGTGTCAATTCTTCCGCCGAACCTAACCCCATAATACGCGCGATAAGATAGCCAATGATTTTGGCTATCTTATCGATTTCACGCATCATATAGTCGCGCTGATGAATACCCATCGCACGTAACACATTATTATTTATCTGCTGCCTGACCGGCTCGTTCAAGAACCGCAGCATCAAGGCCGGCAATCGTGGCGATATTAACTATGTCACGAACCTCAGAATTCACAGCCACGAAATGCACCGGTTTGTTCAACCCCATCTGGATCGGGCCAATAGAGTTTCCGAGACCCATTTCGAGCATCACACGATAAGCCGTGCTTGCTGAGCTTAGATTGGGGAATATAAGAGTGTTCACATCTTGTCCCTTGAGGCGATTGAATGGGAAGTCATTATCGCGCAAATCTTTATTAAGAGCATAATTAAGCGACATTTCGCCATCGATAGGCAATTCCGGGTAAAGGTCGTGCATCTTCTCCACGACTTCGCGCACATTCACGCACTCAGGCTCGTTGCTTGAGCCAAAATTGCTGTACGACACCATTGCCATCACCGGTTCCTGGGCGAAGTATTCAACGGAATTACGCGCAAGTCGGGCCACGTCGAGCAGCACGTCGACGTCGAATTTCTTATTGACGAGCGTATCAGCCAGGAAGAATGTTCCGCGCTTAGTATTAATGATGTGCATTGCGGCAAAATGCTTGTAGCTCGGGCGTATGCCTATCACCTCCTCCGCAATGCGTCCAATCGTATGCGCAGCCGAATAAGTGCCGCCAAGGAATGCGTCGGCACAGCCTTCTTCCACCATCATCATACCGAAATAATTGCGATCGAACATTTTTTCCAATGCTTCGGGATACGTGAGACCTTCACGCTGATGTTTTTCGGTCAGCTTCATCGCAAAACGGCTTCGACGGTCAGCTTCACGGTCATGGCGAAGGTTGACGATTTCGATTCCCGATATGTCAAGGCCGAGACGTGTAGCGCGCTTCTGGATCATTTCCTCATTTCCAAGGAGCACCGGGATCAAGACGCCCTCATTAGCGGCAATGACGGCTGCTTTAAGCATATTGTCGGTATTTGCTTCGCCGAACACCACCCGCTTGGGATTTTGCTTTGCATGCTCCGATATGCGTCGCATAAGCTTGTTGTCGTACCCCATAAGCTTACGGAGTTTCTCTTTATATGCCTCCCAGTCAGTAATCGGACGACGCGAAACGCCACTTTCCATAGCACCCCGAGCAACGGCCGGAGCCACGGCTGTGAGCAGGCGCGGGTCGAGCGGTTTGGGCAATATGTAGTCACGTCCGAATTTAAGGCCATTTATGTCATAAGCGGCATTGACCACCGACGGAACAGGCAATTTGGCCAAATCGGCGATTGCATGAACCGCAGCGAGCTTCATTTCCTCATTAATGGTCGTAGCGCCACAGTCCAATGCGCCGCGGAAGATATACGGGAACCCAAGTACATTATTTATCTGGTTGGGATAATCGCTACGGCCGGTGGCGAATATTAAATCTGAACGCGATGCCATTGCCTTGTCATAGGCAATCTCCGGATCGGGATTTGCCAAAGCGAACACGATGGGCTTTTCAGCCATAGATCTCAGCATTTCGGGCGTCACCACATCCTTTACTGACAATCCGAGGAATACGTCGGCTCCCACCATAGCCTCAGCCAACGTATTGAGGTCGCGACTGGTCTTGAATTCGGCCTTCTGCGGATTTAAATCGGTGCGCTTGTCATTTATCACACCTTTGCTGTCGCACATCACCACGTTTTCGCGACGCACACCCAACGCTATATATAATTTTGTGCATGACACGGCTGCCGCGCCGGCACCATTAACCACCAGACGCACATCGGCAATATCCTTGCCCTGTATTTCAAGAGCATTGAGCAATCCGGCCGCTGAAATTATGGCAGTTCCATGCTGGTCGTCGTGCATCACCGGAATCGTGCATTCTTCTTTCAATCGACGTTCAATCTCAAAACACTCCGGAGCCTTGATGTCCTCCAGGTTTATTCCGCCGAAAGTGGGCGAAATCGCTTTAACTATCTGGATGAATTTTTCGGGGTCCTTTTCGTCAACTTCGATATCGAAGCAATCGAGTCCGGCGAATATTTTAAACAGCAGGGCCTTCCCTTCCATCACCGGTTTTCCGGCGAGCGCTCCTATATCACCCAGTCCGAGGACGGCAGTGCCATTCGATATCACGGCCACAAGATTGCCTTTATCGGTGTACTCATACACATCGGTCGGATTACGTTCGATTTCCTTGCATGGATATGCCACGCCGGGCGAATAAGCCAACGCCAAATCATGTTGTGTAGAATAGGGTTTGGTAGGAACCACTTCAATTTTACCGGGCTTCCCTTGGCGGTGATATTCAAGAGCCGCCTCCTTTGAAACTGTCGACATATGTAAAATTTTTACGTTAAGTAATACACATTAAAACACGCTTCTTCAGCGAGATTGTTCGATGCTTAAATATGATTGAACAAATACTCGGCAAAATTACAAAAAAAATGTTATCTTTGCCCCAACAAACTTAAAAAACCATGGCAGAACTTGACATTGCAGAAGTCTTTAATGCAGCTAAAGTGCTCAAAGACATCGCGCGCCATCCGCGCTTGATAGGAGTTACCAAACTTAATAGTGAGGCCCAGGTGTATCTGAAGCCCGAAAACCTACAACACACCGGTGCATTCAAATTGCGTGGCGCTTACTATAAAATATCACAACTCACACCCGAAGAAAAAGAAAAAGGCGTTATCGCCTGCTCGGCCGGCAACCACGCACAGGGCGTTGCTTTAGGAGCCACGCACAATGGCATCAAATCATTGATTTGCCTACCCGAGGGCGCTCCGATTTCGAAAGTCGAAGCCACAAAGGCTCTCGGAGCCGAAGTGTGCCTCGTGCCAGGCGTTTACGACGACGCTTACCAGAAAGCCCTCGAGCTCCAGAAGGAACACGGATACACGCTGATACATCCGTTCGACGACCCGCTCGTAATAGCCGGACAAGGCACCATAGGACTCGAGATTCTCGAAGAAATGCCCGACGTTGAAGCCGTAATAGTTCCAGTGGGCGGCGGTGGCCTGATTTCTGGTGTTGCATTCGCCCTCAAGACGCTCAAACCCGACATCAAGGTGTACGGCGTACAGGCCGAAGGCGCACCTTCGATGGCCGAATCGATGCAGCAACATGACCGCGTACACCTCGACAGCGTGTCGACCATAGCCGACGGCATAGCAGTGAAGGAACCGGGCGTAAATACGTTCGACATGTGCCAGAAGTACGTTGACGAAATCGTGACCGTGAGCGACGACGAAATCGCAGCCGCCATCCTCGCCCTGATCGAACAGCAGAAGCTTGTGGCCGAAGGTGCAGGTGCCGTATCGGTTGCAGCCGCCATGTTCGACAAAGTTCCCATCAAGGGAAAGAAAGTGGTGTGCGTAGTGTCGGGCGGCAACATCGACGTTACGAGCCTCAACCGCGTGATAAACCGCGGCCTCGTGAAGAGCGGACGCTGCAGCTTCATCGAACTCAGCCTCAACGACAAACCGGGTCAGCTCTCTAAGGTGTGCAACATCATCGGCGAGCATGGAGCCAACATTATGAGCGTGCAGCACGAACGCGTGGCATCGAATACTCAGATTAACGGCTGCCGACTCCACATCGAGCTCGAGACACGCAACCATAAACACATCGCTTCAATCAAGAAAGCTCTTGAGGAAGCAGGATTCGAAGTAGTGGAATAAACGTCACATCTCATCTAATAATCCGCGGGATGCAAAATCGGAAAATCGGTTTGCATCCCGCGTTTCATTTGCCATAATATGTCGGTCAGCGCCGTTTAAGCCTTAAACACTGTATTTGCGAGACGGATTGGCTTAAATTGCCTAAAAATATGCCAAAATGGCGATTAGGTTGGCTTTTTTATCTTATTAGTGGTTAGAATGAAATGATTATTGTGTATTTTTGCGTAATAAAAACATAAAATCACATTAAGCTGCTATGAGATATAAATCCATATCACTATCACTGATCTTATCAGCCTGCAACATCATCAATTCAAATGCACAGACTCCGTCAGTCACTGACTCGGCAACAATAGTGCTATCACTCGACAAGTGCATCGAAATAGCACTCGACGACAATCCTACGATAAAAGTGGCCGACATGGAAATAAGCCGTATGGACTACTCGAAGAAGGAGGTGCTCGGACAACTGCTGCCCTCTATAAGCTTCGGGGCCACATATAACAGGACGCTCGCCAAACAGACCATGTACATGAACATGAGCCGTTTCGGGAGCACGGACAACAGTGCGAGCGATGACAAACAGGAAGAGGAAACAAAACCAGCAGCATCGTCGAGCGCAAACAATGGCATAAAGGTGGGCTTGGACAACTCCTTCTCCATGGGATTTTCGGCCGCGCTGCCCATCATAGCCCCACAACTATGGAAAACGCTGAAGTTGTCGGACAGCCAGATATTGCAATCGATTGAGCAGGCCCGTTCGTCGAAACTCTCATTGGTGAACCAGATAAAGAATGCATATTACACACTGCTGCTTGCCCAGGATTCGTACAAAGTGATTCAGGAGAGCTACGACATGGCCAAGTTCACTGCCGACATGTACGCCAAGCAATTTGCACTCGGTACGGCATCGGAATATGACGTGCTGCGCACCGAAGTGGCAGTGAAGAACGTGGAACCCGAACTGACCCAGGCAACAATAGCCATAAAGCAGGCAAGGCTGCAGATGATGATATTGATGGGTATGGATGGAACTTCCGGAGTGAAAATCGAGGCGTCGACTACGCTGTCGGATTATGAAAACACGATGTACGACCGGGTGTTCAGCATCGACCGCAACAACATATCGAACAACTCTGAGCTGCGACTCCTCGACATCCAGACACGCCAGCTCAAAGACGCGCTGACGATACAGAAGATGGCCTGGTATCCGACATTATCGCTTGCTGCCAATTATAATTGGACGTCGATGTCGAACGGAAACCCGCTGCGCAACTTCCGTTGGAATCCTTATTCGATGATTGGCTTCACATTGTCGATGCCGCTATTTGAAGGCGGACAACGCTATAACCGAATAAAGCAGGCCGACATACAGGTGAAAGAGATGCAATGGCAACGCGAAAACCTTGAACGCTCGATAAATATGCAGACTAATCTGGCATTCGACAACATACAAATGAACATCAAGCAGATAGCATCGTGTGCCGAAAGCGTGAAACAGGCAGAGAAGGCCCACGACATAATGAAGGAAAGTTTCACGGTGGTGGGCTCGGTGTCGTATCTGTCACTGCGTGACTCCGAATTGGCTTTGACACAATCGCGTCTCGCCTACCTGCAATCGATATACAATTATCTGGTGGCTGACAGCGACCTCGAATTGCTGCTTGGCTCGTGGGAGGAGAATAGCAAATAAAAAAGCTTTGAAAATAAACAACATAAAAATATATGCGTCTATCTAAACTTACAATCCGAATTATGGCAGGAAGCGCCATCGCCTTGATGTCCGCCTGCTCATCGACTTCAGACTCGAAACAAGCCGCTGAGGAAGAACTTCCGAAAGTGGAGATTCAACGAGTTTATGCTCAAGAGGTGCCCCAAATCGGCGAATACACGGCAACCGTCGAAGCATTCAAAACCAACAACATATCTTCGTCGACTCCCAACCGCATAAAAAGCATATTGGTTGACGTAGGCTCGAAAGTGGCTCAGGGACAACGTGTAGTGGTGCTTGACGACGTGAACATAGCCCAACTGCAGGTGCGCCTCGAGAATACTCGCCGCGAATATGAACGCGCAGTGAAATTGCTCGAAATAGGCGGAGGAACACAACAGGCCGTCGACCAGATGAAAACCGAACTCGACGCATCGCAACGCCAATATGACAATATGGTGGAAAACACCATCCTCACGTCTCCCATATCAGGCGTGGTGACGGCCCGCAACTATGATCCGGGCGATATGACCGGCACACTACCCATCCTGACGATAGAGCAGACCAATCCGGTGAAGGTGATAATAAATGTGTCGGAAACTGACTTCACCAAAGTGCAGAAGGGCATGAAGGTCGACATCACTCTCGACGTTTACGCCGATGAGATTTTCACCGGAACCGTATACCTGATACATCCGACCGTAGATGCCAACACCCGTACATTCGTGGTTGAAATAACGATAGACAATCCTGCCGGCCGCGTTTTGCCGGGAATGTTCGCCCGCGTGAAAATGAATTTCGGCGAAGCAAACCACGTCGTCGTGCCTGATAGGGCAATCGTGAAACAACCGGGGTCGGGCAACAAGTATGTGTACGTTTACAATAGCAACAATGGCACCGTGAGCTACAATAGAGTGGAACTCGGCCGTCGAATCGACAACTCTTATGAAGTGGTGTCGGGCGTTGAAAACGATGACCAGGTGGTGATAACCGGCCAGACCCGACTCGCCGACGGAGTGAAAGTTGACGTCATAGACAAGAACAAGAAATAAAATTCAATTATGAGCTTATATGCCAGTGCTGTAAAACGACCTATCATGACCACGCTATGCTTCGTGGCCGTGGCCATCTTGGGTTTGTTTTCATTGTCCACGTTGCCAATAGACCTGTATCCCGACGTGGAGACGAATACCATAATGGTAATGACATCGTATCAAGGCGCCAGTGCCCAGGATATAGAACAGAATGTGACTCGCCCGCTCGAAAATGCGCTCAATGCCGTGAACGACCTTAAGCACATCACATCGAAATCGCGCGAGAACATATCGGTGATTACACTCGAATTCGAATATGGCAAGGACATCGACGTGCTGACCAATGATGTGCGCGACAAACTCGACATGGTGAAGAGCGCCCTGCCCGATAATTCGGAAAACCCAATTATCTTCAAGTTCAGCTCCGACATGATTCCAATCGTGATGCTGTCGGTTAGAGCATCGGAAAGCATGCCTGGCCTCTATAAAATTCTTGACGATGCGGTGGCCAATCCCCTCGCCCGCATATCGGGCGTCGGCTCGGTGTCGATATCGGGCGCCCCGAAACGCGAGATACACATTTATGTCGACCCGTCACGACTCGAAGCCTACGGACTGTCGATAGAACAGATATCTTCAATCATAGCAGCCGAAAACCGTAATATCCCGGGCGGCTCGTTCGACATAGGTTCGGATACCTATTCGCTCCGCGTGCAAGGGGAATTCAAGACGTCTGACGAGCTCAAGGACATTGTGGTGGGTTCGTCGAACGGAAAGAATGTCTACCTGCGCGACGTAGCCCGCATAGATGATTCGCTTGAGGAAAGAGCCCAACAGACATACAACGACGACCAGAAAGGCGCAATGATCGTGATTCAGAAACAATCTGGGGCCAATTCAGTAGAGATATCCAACAAAGTGTTGCAAATGCTCCCGCAGCTTCAGAAACGCCTCCCCTCGGACGTCGAGCTCGACATCATCGTTGACACATCGGACAATATCCGCAACACGATTGCATCGCTGGTCGAAACTGTGCTTTATGCATTGCTGTTCGTCGTCATAGTGGTGTTCTCGTTCCTCGGACGCTGGCGCGCAACACTCATCATCACCATAACGATTCCTATTTCACTCATAGCTTCGTTCATATATCTGGCGATCACCGGCAATTCGCTAAACATCGTATCGCTATCGGCCTTATCCATATCAATCGGTATGGTGGTGGACGATGCCATCGTGGTGCTTGAGAACGTGACCACCCACATCGAACGAGGAAGCGACCCGAAACAAGCTGCCATACATGGTACGAACGAGGTGGCAGTGTCGGTAATCGCATCGACGCTGACACTCATTGCCGTGTTCTTCCCGCTGACACTCGTGACGGGCATGACCGGAGTGCTCTTCCGTCAGTTAGGATGGATGGTGACCATTATGATGATAATATCGACCGTATGCGCACTTTCGCTCACCCCGATGCTTTGCTCGCAACTTCTGCGCAAGAACAATAAGCACGGTAAAATCTACACGTTACTGTTCACTCCTATAAATAAAGGACTCGATGCATTCGATAACGGATATGCTTGGCTATTGTCGAAAGTGGTGTCCCACAAGACAACAACCATCATAGTGTGCATGCTGATTTTCGTCTGCTCACTCGGTCTGCTCAAATTCGTAGGAACTGAGTTTTTCCCGACGTCTGACGACGGGCGCCTCGGCGTGAATCTCGAATTGCCAATAGGCACGCGTGTCGAGATAGCCCAGGAAGCGGCCAGCCGACTCGCTAAAGAATGGCGCGAAAAATATCCGGAAATCAAGGTGCTCAACTACACCACAGGCCAGGCTTCGAGCGACAATACATTCGCATCGTTACGCGACAACGGCCCGCATATCGTGTCGATGAACATCCGCCTGCTTGACCCGGGCGACCGTGAACGTAAAATTACGGAAATTGCATCGCTGATGCGCCAAGACCTGAAGAATTATCCTGAATTCAAGAAAGCCCAGGTGAATGTGGGCGGCAACCGCGGCGGAGCGATGGGTGGCCAGGCCACAATCGACTACGAAATATATGGTTACGACTTTGAGGAAACTGACTCGGTGGCCAAAATGGTGTCAAACATTCTTCAGAATATCAAGGGAACAGCCGACATTATGATATCGCGCTCTGATTATCAGCCGGAATATCAAGTGGATTTCGACCGCGAAAAGCTGGCAATATACGGTTTGAACCTTCAAACAGCAGCAAATTATATGCGTAACCGCATCAACGGAAGCATATCATCGAAATTCCGAGAAGACGGCGAAGAATATGACATCAAGGTGATGTATGCACCCGAACACCGTTCGTCGATTGCCGACATCGAAAACATTCTCATCTACAATTCGGCCGGTCAGGGCGTACGCATAAAGGATATCGGCACAGTTGTGGAACGCTTCACCCCCCCGACCATCGAACGTAAGGACCGCGAACGCATCATCACCGTGTCGACCGTGGTTTCGGGTGTGCCAATGAGTGAAGTCGTAGAAGCATCGCAAGCCGAAATCGACAAACTCGACATTCCGGTGGGCATCAACATCGAACTGTCGGGTAGCTACGAAGATCAGCAGGATTCGTTCCGCGACCTTCTCACT
>CAZRJT010000032.1:0-19125 GCA_964600585.1 uncultured Bacteroides sp. | reverse complement strand
GCCTGGCCGTCGCGAGACGTCCACCACGGGCTTCGCCCGCGAATGCCGTCGCCACCAGTCCGACCCGTCGACTCCCTACGGCGTGGTTACGGCCACTCCCGAGGCCATCGAGCGCGCCCGCGGCGAAACTATGGTGGAGCTTCATCCACCCCAATCCCCACCGCCCGAACCCGGTCTCCCCGCAGTTTGTGAAAATCGCGGGGCAGGGCACACCCCACCGCCCGCAAGCCCGACAGTACGGCAAATCCCCCATCCACTAAAATTTGTGTCAAGAGCCGGTTGAAATACATATGGGTCGAACAAGCAGGACGGTCTATCTTCGAGAGATTTCCCATGGACTCTGAGGGAGCGATGCGGCCCCATCGTGACCGAAGAGTCCGCAGAAAATCGCCGAAGAAAGGCCGAGTTCATCCCAATCCTGCGTTTGAGCCATATTATTTCAATCGGCTCCGGGCAGCTGCCCTCGCGAGAGCTGAAACGTGAACTATCCGCCGTCCGGGTTCCTCACTCCGCGGCGCGACAAGCCCGGTTCAGCCAAAAAGGTAGCAAGAGTACATTGAAATCGTTGGTAAATGCAGTGGATTCGATTTGTAATCGGATTCCAGATTAGTATTGCAGGTATATGAACGGCACTATTTCACTGCTCCGCACCTGGATTATCATGAATATCACCACTGCGAGAATAAACGCTTGCAATATTAGCGGCAATGCATTGTAAATATTCTTGAATTTGTCAGTCCAGTTCGACGGAGCAAAGTGCATCAGGTAGCCGAACAATATGGCTAAAGATATGAGCATATACCCTTCTAAGAACTGAGGAGCCACCGAAAGATGGAAGTCATGGAATATCTGATGGGTCATATCTTTTACTGTGTCCATTGAACTTGCGCGGAAAAACATAAAGCTGAATGCCACTAAATTGAATGTAATGAATACATTGAACGCCACGCGCCACCACGCTTTGCGCTGACGGTTGCTGATGATGGGCATCACTCGTTTTAGCTCTTTATGTCCCACAAGAAACACGCCTTGCAGTCCACCCCATATCACATACATCCATGATGCGCCATGCCATAATCCACCTAAAAGCATTGTAGTCATCAGATTGAAGTGTTTTCGTGGTCGCGAGCAGCGGTTCCCGCCGAGCGGTATATAAAGATAATCGCGTAGCCAAAACGACAGTGATATGTGCCATCTACGCCAAAATTCAGTGGGATTTTGAGACTTAAGTGGCGACCTGAAATTATCGAGAAATCGATATCCTAACAGCAATGCAATCCCGATTGCCATATCGCTGTAACCTGAAAAGTCGCAATAAAGCTGTATCGTAAAGCCATATATGCCTATTAAGTTTTCAAAGCCGCTATATAACGAAGGATTGTCAAACACCCTGTCGACAAAATTTTGGCTTATATAGTCGGCCACTATTACTTTCTTCACCAATCCAGCCATTATCAGGAACAAGCCCTCGCTCACCATCACTCGCGAAGCCCTCGGATTCAACGCCACTTGCGGCAGCATATCCTTCGCCCTGACCACCGGACCGGCAAGCAATGGCGGAAAAAATGTGAGATAAAAAGTATAGGCCAAAAAATCGTGGCACGGCTCAATCTCTTTGCGATAGATATCTACGATATAGCTTATCGAACGGAACGTGAAAAATGATATGCCCGCTGGCAGCACAATGTCAAGAGCATCGAACGGCTTGTCGGCAAAAGTTGATATGGTATTGAGCAGTAAATTGAAGTATTTGAAATATACAAGCATACCGACGTTCATAACCACGTTCAATGCCACTATTAAACGCCGTGCGAAGTTTTTGGTAGTATTTCCTAGCAATATTCCAAGCAGAAAGTCCGACACGCACACGCCAAGCAATATAAAGCAATATTCAGCTGACGACTTGTAATAGAAGTATAACGAAAACAATATTACAAAAAACAGTTTCAGATTCCTATGGCGCGAGAGAAGCTTATAGATGATTATGAACACCACGAACAGCACCAGAAACAATCCGGTGTTGAACAATAGCGGAGATGTTTCGTCGAAACGAAGCACCTTATTAAGCTTATCAGCATCGATGACACTGCCGAAATCTATATTTTTAAAAAAGTCCGTAACCTTTTTAAAGTCGAAGTCTAAGTCCATATAAGATATCAATTTTTTCTTAATGCTTCAATGAGCGCGTCATACATGATCTTCCCGTGCAGACGATATCCGGTCGATGTATGATGAACACGATCTTTTCCGAATAGCTCGTCGGACACCCATTTGACTGACGAGCCCTCACCACCGGCAATCTCGTACCAGTCGTAAACCGCTATTCCGTTATCGCGTCCATAGCGCAGTATGGTGTCGCGCACTGGTCTGATATTCTGATTCACCGTATATGTGTTCGAACGCTGTCTTACTGTATATAATTTCCCATTCTTATTTCGTCGCTTCACCGTCTTGATCTCTCTGCGCTGACATTCCATCGGTGTTACAAGCAATATCTGTACATTGGGATTTGCCATCTTTATGTCCTTCACGAGCATATCTATGTTGCGGTATAAAGCAAGATTGTCGAAACTTCCAAATGACTCATTGGTTCCTAACGATATTATCACCAGCTCCGGATGCAACGGAGCTATTCCGGCACCGATGTTGCCGATCTTGTTGTATACGCCATACGTAGCCCCGTTATTGCCTATCGTATGATAGAATATTCCTGGACGGTCGCCCGATAGGTTGGCTCCAAAAACCGTCAAGTCGCCGGCTGATTCAAAGTGTAGCGTGACATATGTCGAAGGTTCCCCGAGATATATGTGAGTGTATTCCCGCGACGGTATGGTGCTGAACATCACCGTGTCTCCCTCCTCATTCTCGATTCGGCTTATGTTCATTTTCCCTTTGTGGAATATTGTTAGTGAGGAAAATGGATTATAATCCTCCTTCGTGGATGTTGCGATTGTAAGTTCGTTTCTGCTTTTGGCCGGGGACACCGATGTACCGGTGAATCCCATTGTAAAGCTCCACGGAGCTTTCATTAGTTTAGTGTATTTCCACGTGTTCTTACTGTTGAACACATAGTCGGTAGGTTCGTTCGTACCGCACATCTTGAGCGGTGCAATCAGTCCCCTGCCCGCGTTCCCGAAATCCAGTTGCAGATGCTCGCGTATTAGCCTGGTGGCGATATCGGCTTGCAGATGGCTGTCACCGATGTGTATTATTGAAACCGATGTCGAATCGATTCCCGACAGAGCCCTCTTTACCCCTGACCAGTTGGCACCGTTCATTATTATGTGATTGCTTTGGACATTGATATAATCCGGTATGACGATTTCCTCCTCCATTTCGTCAAAATCTATGTCCGGATTTTCACGGATGTACTTGTCGTCGTAATCCCCTATCGTATCAACTGCCACACTTTGGGCTATGATAGCTTCGCACACAAGCAAACAGAACGCGAACGTCAACAATCGGAAGATGCTCATAGTCCAAGTGCAATTTGTAATGATTGGAAAAATCTTTCAGCAAGCACGCCGCCGCCCTTATGTGTCAGATGGATGTAGTCCTTGTTGGCGTAGCCGTTCCTGCTCCAGTCAACAATTGCATCTTCTCCACCCATAGCCTCTCTCGTATCCCAGAACATTACGCCTGCTTTTCTGGCTGCATCACGCTGAGCTTCAATCATCAGTGGTGCGGTAGACATTGAATGTACCGTCGAACCGCGTTTTTCTCCACGATCGCCTATCCCCATCAACAATATTGCTGCATTAGGATAGCACTCCCTTATGCGCTCTATCGACTTGACCATTCTTGATGAATATACGCTGTAATTACGCTGCTTTGCGCTCATTGCGTTTATGCCAAATTCGAGTACTATCAAATCGTAATCAACGTATTTTGACATCTGCCGGCACAACTCCACGCTTATATTGGACAATGTGATGCCTGAATAGCCTCGCGATGACATACAATCGACGCTGACTCCGGTTTCAGAATCGAGCCACACACCTAAAGCAACGAGTGAGTCGGTTGACGTTGAAAGGTTGAATTCCGAAGTCCGCCCTTCGACCAAAAGAGCTTGAACGTCATTGCTTCCTACAAATTCAAATGTTTCCCACGCTTCTGCATCCGACGTTTTCGCCTTTATCGTGGCTCCCATTGGGGCAACGAACAAGAACATCGAACGATTCCATTCGTCGATATGTTTTAATGCGCTTACACCCTTATAATTAGAAGTCGAATGACTCGTCGCAAGGAAATACTGCTCCGACAATGACATATATTGATTCTTATGGCGTTTGGCAGCCGATCTCTCCACCCAGCCCGATCCGCTTTGTCTTACGGAACGTCTGAATCCAGGGAATTCCGAATGCATATTCATATATCCCACGCCTGCACCGCCATAATGCGTTTGCATAAGTTCTCTGAGGTTTTGTGTGAAGATGTCGCCTTCTATGTAACTATCTCCGATGACCGCTATCCTTGCCAGATTGCCTGGGCGAAGTGCGTTACGCAATGGGGCGAGCCCGCTCTGACTGTAATTTTCAATCAATACGGTCTCTCCGTTTCTGTTTGGCTTAACGGGGGGCAACTCGGGTTCGGGCTCTGACTCTGACTCTGATACTGTCACGTACGATGCACCACTTTCATTCCCGTTGTCATTGTCATCACTCGTCTTAACTTGGTTTTCGTTATCCGTTAAAACATTTTCAGGTTCGGTCTTATCCACTGCCTCATTCTCAGCTTCATCCATTGCCTTAAGAAGTTCCGGGTCAATATCGCCTGTATCGGCCAATGGATCATAGCTGTCAAGCGTGTCGACAGCTGTATCTATTAATATATCTCCAAACAGATCGTAGTTTTTAATAACCCCGTCGGTATGTTTCGAAAAGTCAACGAACGACAGTATAAAGAGCGTAAACACGCCTAATACTATAATCCATACTGCACGACCACTACTATCGGATTTTGGTCTCATACCTGCTTATCGTTTTTCTTACATATTATTAATTAAAACCACATTCCCAAATAGACACCCACGAAGTATTTTTCGTCGACTCCGAATCATCTATAATGGATTCGTATAATGGCTGTATCTTCCGGGCTCCTTCATGCCACTCATCGGCACATACTGAACTCCTTACCAATCCACCTCCGGCATAGATATTGTAACGCCATCTCGATTTGTCGCCACCTGGGCCTATCAATGCACATCTCAAATTCACATATGTGCTGAGATGTGTATTGTCTTTGACTCCTATCCAACCGCCATAACAGTGGCGCGAATGAAGTTCGTATCTTAGTATTTGATCGATAGCGCGAACTAACGGATATCCGCAAACAGCCGGAGTGGGACTTAGTTTCTTTAGAAACTCTTCTGGGTTAATGTCTGCTACGGCCTTGAATCTGGAGCATAGATGCTCTAAATTCCCGAATCTACATATGGTGAGTTCATCCTTTATTGCTGTTATTCCGAATTGGTTAAACACAGACTCTATGTGCTTCACCACATATTCATGCTCCTCCCGGTTTTTTTCATCCCATACTTCTTCACCCGCATCTCGTGTCCCTGCCAATGCCATTGTCGCAATGTTATGCGAAACGTAGTCATATGACAACAGCGTTTCAGGTGTTGCTCCAATCCATAAGCCCGTAGTGGGTGTGAAATATAAATATCTGAATGTTTGCTTCAATCGTAAAAAATATTCGTTAGCGACAGCCGCGATATTCTTACGACTCGTAATGTCTATCACGCGCGACAGCACTGTCTTTCCGCCATTCTTTTTTAATGAAGCAACAATTTCCTTGAATTCCGCCAAATAATTGATGTATCGCGTAGATGAATATATGGGCCATATTTCGGCTTCAGGCAACTTACTTTTGCTCTTTTCCGAGCGATATCGGTCAATGACATCTTCGGCGGTAAACTGTTTTGGAATCCTTATTATTGGATTTTCATCTGGTAAAAAAAATCCAATTACAAATCCATCGCAATTCAATTCGTCTGAGAGACCCTCACCGCACTTAAGTGCAGCAATAAACCGTGTTTCGTCATCATTCGGATACGCGTATACTGCAAACGGTATGTTGCGTCCTATGCATAAGTCAATGGCTTGGGCTATATTATCCGATATCATAAGCTTTAAATCAGATTGGCGTGGCAATTAATTCATACGGCAACGCATCAGTAATGCGTACGTCATAAAATTCACCACGCTCCAATTTACGTGATTTTTCAATCAGCACTTCCGGGTCCACTTCAGGTGAATCGAATTCACTGCGTCCGATGTAATATTCCGAATCTTCCCGGTCAATTATGACGCGTATCACGCTTCCCACTTTTTCTTCATTCAACGAAAGTGATATGCTCTCCTGCAAAGCCATAATCTTGTCAAGACGTTCCTGCTTTATTTCATCGCTGATAGTATCTTCAAACGTTTTGGCGCCGTAGGTGTCCTCTTCTTCGCAATACGCAAATGCTCCCATACGTTCAAATCGCTGTGCTTTTACGAACTCTACCAGTTCTTCGAATTCAGCTTCGCTTTCTCCCGGAAATCCCACCATCAATGTGGTGCGGATATGTATGCCCGGCACTTTGGCACGGATAGTCTCAAGAAGTTTAATTGTTTCATCAGAAGTTATGTGCCTACGCATATTTTTCAATACCGGATCGGATATATGCTGCAATGCGATGTCAAGATAACGACATACATTTTTATGCTTGGCCATAACGTCAAGCAACTCCATTGGAAATTGCGCCGGATAACCGTAATGCAATCTTATCCATTTCACGCCATCAATCTGAGCTATGCGGTCGAGGAGCATCGGCAAACGCTGTTCGCCATATAAATCCACACCGTAATACGATATATCTTGAGCTATGACGTTGAATTCTTTTACGCCTTGTCCGACAAGCATTTTTATTTCGCTCTCGATTTCTTCAATTGGACGCGACTTATATCTGCCCGTAATTAGCGGTATGGCACAGAACGAACAAAATCTATTGCATCCTTCAGCGATTTTTACATAGGCATGGTGACGAGGAGTTGTTATGATTCGGTCATAAATGGCTGTGGCAGGATTCTTTTTTGACAAATGTTTTACCAAACTCGGCCAGTCGGTTTTACCATACCATCCGTCGACTTCCGGAATATCAGCTTCGAGTTCATTCCGGTAACGTTGTGACATGCACCCCATAACATAAACCGCGCCTATATTCCCGGCTTCTTTAGCCGCGCACCATTCCAATATTGTGTTGACCGATTCCTCCTTTGCATCACCGATAAAGCCGCACGTATTTATCACTACGACATCTTTAGTCGACACGTGTTCAGGTTCAGGCTCATGTTGGACGTCGAATCCTGAGTCGGACAGCATTTTCATCAAACGCTCGGAATCAATAAGATTCTTAGAGCAGCCTAATGTGATTATATTTATTGTCCTCTTTTCAGCCATATTTAATTGTTACCAAAAAGCGACTCAACAAATTCGCGCTTATGAAATACCTGTAAATCTTCTATACCTTCGCCAAGCCCTATATATTTTACAGGAATTTTAAACTGATCACTTATGCCTATTACCACACCGCCCTTTGCCGTTCCATCGAGTTTGGTTATGGCCAATTCATTCACGTTGGTAGCAGCTACGAACTGACGAGCCTGTTCGAATGCGTTTTGCCCTGTGCTCCCGTCAAGGACAAGCAACACTTCATTCGGAGCATCAGGAACTACCTTTTGCATCACATTGCGTATCTTGGTCAATTCGTCCATTAAGCCTTTCTTGTTGTGTAGACGTCCAGCTGTATCAATAATAACAACATCCACCTGATTTGCTTTTGCACTTTGAAGCGTATCGAATGCCACAGATGCAGGGTCTGCTCCAAGTTTTTGTTTGACCACCGGAACTCCGGCGCGTTCACCCCACACATCAAGCTGTTCAACTGCCGCAGCACGGAAAGTGTCGGCAGCCCCAAGCATCACACTGTTACCAGCCTTTTTAAATTGAGCGGCCAGTTTGCCTATTGTCGTCGTTTTTCCGACGCCATTCACTCCAACAACCATAATGACGTATGGACGTTGCTGGTTTTTGGGTATTGTAAAATCGTCAGTAGTTGATTCGTTATTGTTTTCAGCAAGCAAGGCCGTAATTTCTTCACATAGCAGTTTGTTCAACTCTGCTGTACTCACATATTTGTCACGGGCGACACGTTTCTGCAGCCTATCAATAATCTTCAACGTGGTTTCAACACCGACATCTGAGGTAATGAATATTTCCTCTAAATTGTCCAAAAAATCGTCATCGATAGTTTTTTTGCCTGCTAAAGCCCTGGTTATTTTAGAGAAAACCCCTTCTTTGGTCCGTTCAAGGCCGCGGTCAAGTGTTTCTTTTTTCTCTTTTGAGAAGAAATTGAAAAAACCCATCTTATTTCTAACTTTAATATTTATGCAAAGTTAGTAATTATTTTCATTTCCTATGCTATCATTTGACTGATATGATTGTTGTGACTGAGCGTGGCGGGAATTGCATCCGGGCCAATCTTACAGTAGAAATATTATGCTCAATTCTTTTAAGCGACTCCCCTTCTATGTCTGACGTTCGAAAAACGCTCCATTTTCCCAAATACACACCATGTGAAGGCTCTATTTTTATCGATGCAGCTTGCGATTCTTCTGAATAATTTATCATAACAATCGTCATTTTTCCATCGGCATTTACATAAGCTGAACACATAAGCCCATATGGGTCCGAAGCGGCATCGGCACACAACTTTCCACCGTTATCTGACGCCGTGACTTCTACTCGTGTTGCTCCCGGACGTATAAATCTGCTGTAATTCCCCAGTGTCCATAATAGCTTAGAGTCGACAATTGTATCATTATCAGTATGCTTATCCTTATACTGAAACAGAAGTCCATCTTTATAGTCTCCACCGATAGCCCTCCACCATTGCCAACTACGCGCATTGGCATATACGAGGTCATAGTGTATTACTCGTGCAACGTACAATGCTGTTTTCATTGTGCGATCATAACCACCGCCACCACCTATTTCCTCGTCATTGCCCATTATACATACTTCCGTTTGCCAGAAATCTACGCCGTATTTTTTTAACGTATCGCGCAATTGCTCTCTGAAAGCTTTCATTGCTGGCACTGGCGTATTGGTCCAATAGCTATGTCCTACTATAAGATTGTTAATGCGTTTTAGATTTCCGACATATGTATCAGTGCTGTCAGCACAAAAAAACGACTGAATTTCATATCCTCTTTCATTACCGGCCATATGTTCACCCATCATGCATCTATAATCAGATGATTCCGGAATGATGATTCCAGTAGACATATTTCGCTGTTCAAATTCGTCATCAAGCAATCTCGCTACACGAGCCACTTCCTCATTAGTGGCCGGCGTGCCTTCCTGTTTTGGGCCTTGCCAATTCCAATGTCCGTCAGGCTCATTAACCGGAGCCACATAATCGAGTGTGATGCCATCGTGTTTTTCAAGTCCCTCTACTACATCGGCAATAAACCGTGTAAAAGCTTGATATTTATCCTCGCGTAAATTGAAAGTGCCTCCGCGTCCTGTATTTGTGGCCAATCCATTTTGTGTGAAATACACGGGAGGTGAATTCAAAAAGCCAAGAAAACGTTCGACTCCCCTCTCTTTTGCCAACTTCAGAAACTTTCTCTGTCCAATTTGCTTACTCCAATCGAATTGTCCATTGCTGTCACGAAGGCATTCAGTGCGAGTGGAAAAATTTATTTTACTGGCTTTCCCCTGCTCCGAACTTCCCGCTCCTATATTGAATCGCCATATGCTTAGACCTATACCCATTGGATTACCCTTTTTGTCAAATTCAGAACCGAATAGCCAGTCGGCCACTCTGTTTTGCACACTTTCGTCCATTAGCCCAACAAATTGCATACTCCAAGCATCAGAAGCTCCAAAGCAATCGATTTGTTGCATACGAACTTTCGGATTTATATTGAAAGTTGTTTGTGCCGATACACTGAATACCCCAATAAGCCCAGTAAAGAATGCAAGTGACAAATTTTTCATTAAGACAACATAATTTAAATTCAACTATTACACAAATGTAGCACCTTTTTCCCGAAAAACGCTACTTTTCACATATTAAGATTTAAATTAAATCTACATTTATAAGCAAAGACAAAAAGCCTATGTCAAAGAATGAATTGGCTAAACTCCGGGAGCAACTGATTAGTCGACTCTCAAACATTAAATGAATTTCGTTACAGGAATTTCTGTGGAGCATTTAGATATATAAATATCTGGAATTACTATACGTAACTTATGGAAGAAAAGTGGGATGCTTTGTAATGACAGACTATGACAGACTATATTTGTTATTTAAACTGGATATAAATAATGGCCGCAAAAGTTCGGTCGTCTGCGCATAAATTAATATATTTGCACATCGAAATCCATAAACTTGGTTTAAGATATGAGATTGGACGAACTAACAACCGGCCAACAAGGCGTGATTGTAAAGATATTAGGTCATGGCGCTTTTCGTAAGCGTATGATTGAAATGGGTTTTGTGAAAGGGCATATCGTAAAAGTACTGCTGCATGCTCCGTTACGCGATCCCATAAAATACAAAATTCTCGACTACGAAATATCCCTTCGTAAAGCCGAAGCACATCTGGTTGAAGTGATTCCGATTGAAGATGCAGATTCGGCAATTGGGCAAAGCCATACCAACACGGTGCTTGACGACATACAATATGAAAACATATTTGACTCTCACCGGAAAACGATTAATATAGCATTGGTGGGTAATCCTAATTGCGGCAAGACATCACTATTCAACATTGCGTCAGGGGCACGCGAACATGTGGGCAATTATAGTGGCGTGACCGTAGACGCCAAAAATGGGCAATTCAACTATGGTGGATATCGATTCAACATTGTAGATCTTCCAGGCACTTATTCATTGGCATCGTATTCACCAGAAGAACTGTACGTGCGCCGTTATCTCAAGGATGAGACTCCCGATGTGATAGTGAACGTAGTGGTTGCGTCGAATCTGGAGCGTAATCTATATCTGACCACCGAATTGATTGATATGGACCGGAGTATGGTCATAGCCCTTAATATGTATGACGAGCTGGAAAAGTCGGGTGACAAACTTGATTATAAACTTTTAGGTAAAATGATCGGTGTACCGATTGTGCCTACTGTGTCGCGTACAGGTTATGGGGTGAATCAGTTGTTTGATACGATAATAGCCGTATATGAAGGCCAAAATAAGTCAGTGCGCCATATCCACATAAACTTAGGTGAAGACGTGGAGCAAGGCGTAACTACCATTAAAGACGAAATAAAGAAAGATTCATACATTTCGCCACATTTTTCGCCACGCTATTTAGCCATCAAGATGCTTGAGCATGACAGTGAAGTAGAAGAGCTGATAAGCGAAAGTCCGAATGCCAACGGCTTGAAACTAATCAGAGATAAAGAATTGGCGCGTATCGAGAGGATACATAACGAAGACATATCTGCCACTATAGCCGGAGAAAAATATGGCTTCATCGCCGGAGCTTTGGCCGAAACATTGACAAAAGGACAACGTGCTACTGTCACTGCTTCGCACATAATCGACTTATTCGTAACGAATAAGCTGATCGGTTTTCCGATTTTCATATTCATAATGTTTCTGTGTTTCTGGTTGACATTCGAAATTGGCTCATATCCTATGACGTGGATTGAAAATTTTGTTGACTGGCTTGGCGATGTCGTGAAAAACAATTTCCCCGATGGAGTGCTTAAAGACTTGATATCAGATGGAATTATAGGAGGTGTAGGAGGGGTGATAGTGTTTCTTCCTAATATATTGATATTATACCTCTGCATATCGTTTATGGAAGATTCAGGATATATGGCGCGAGCGGCATTTATAATGGATAAGCTAATGCATCGCATTGGATTGCACGGTAAATCATTCATTCCACTGCTGATGGGATTTGGATGCAATGTGCCGGCGGTATTAGCCTCAAGGAGCATTGAAAGTCGCAGCAGTCGGATAATAACAATCCTTATTAATCCATTTATGTCGTGTTCAGCTCGATTGCCAATCTATGTGCTATTAATAGGCACCTTTTTTGACCGATATGCTTCATTCGTTTTTCTAAGTTTGTACATATTAGGCGTTATGGTGGCCATGGTTACAGCCCGACTATTGCGACGCATATACTTTAAAGTCGATGTCACGCCATTCGTAATGGAGCTGCCTCCCTATAGAATTCCGACACTTAAAGCATCTCTTCGCCACACGTGGGGTAAAGGCGAGCAATATCTCAAAAAAATGGGTGGCATTATATTGGTAGCCAGCATTCTGGTGTGGGCCCTTAATTATCTTCCGCTTAACAATCGAACCGTTGCAATGGAAGAAGGACGGGAATACGTGTCGGACGATTCGGACATAGATTATATCCATGACTCATATCTTGAAATGCTCGGTAAGGCCGTAAATCCGATATTTGATCCTTTAGGTTTCAGTTGGAGGGCTACCGTTTCGGTTATAGCGGGAATACCGGCAAAAGAGATTGTGGTTTCGACATTGGGAGTGCTTTATACCGGCGATGAAGAGACTTCCGACGCTGCATTGTCGAGTCGCCTCACTGCTCCAAACAAATATACGGGAAAGCCCGATTTCACGCCAGCGACAGCATTGGCGTTTATGGTGTTCATTTTACTATATTGCCCATGCATAGCAACCGTGACGGCAATAGTTAAGGAAACAGGCAAATGGCAATATGGAGCATTCTCGATGATATATAACACGATAGTGGCCTGGGTTCTTGCATTTAGTGTCTATCGAATAGCACTATTGTTCTGAAACGAGAACACTACTTCAAATCCACGACAGTAATACCGGCACCACCGAATTGGACATGCTCATCGCGATATGATTTTACACCTGGTATGGTGTCAAGATATTGACGAATTGACTGGCGCAGAGCCCCCGTTCCGGTGCCATGTAATATGCGCACACGCGATGAACTGAATTGCACTGCGTCATCAATAAAATACGTTACGGCCTGAATAGCTTCGTCGACTCGCATACCGCGCACATCAATGTCTTGCTTGAAGTTTAATTGCCGTTCACGCAAGTCATTTGACGTTGTTACGGAAATAAATGAAGATTTGTTCTGATTGCCTTTCAAGCTCGCATGTGTGATGCGCAGTCGATCTATTTTTACCGTAGTTTTTATCATCCCGAATACGACGGTGGCATTCTTTCCCGACACTTCAATCACTTTACCGGGCGTACCTTCACCATCAAGTTTCACGACGTCGCCAACTTCTATTTTATTTTTAACAACGATACGTCCCTCCTGTTTTTTCTTGTTTTTAGGCGCTTTCCGAAGTACTTCCGGCTCCTTGTCATCGTTGGATGCGGCTCGGAGGCTACGACGTTCTTCTTCCAGGCGTTTTCGGGCTTTTAGCGTCAATTCCTTGTCGGCTTGCGCCTTTCTTATGTCGGAGATAGTTCGTTCGATTGTTGCATTGCTTTCGTCCAATAACTTCTGGGCTTCTGCCTTTGCTTCGTCAAGAATGGCACGCCTTTTCTCTCGAAGAGCATCAGCGTCATTACGGTATAGCTCCAACTGCTGTTCAAGCTTTTTTTCTTTTAATTTTATGTCAGACCTTTTATTTTCCCAATATCGACGATCGCGCGCTATGTCAAGCAGGTACTTGTCCATATTTATATAATCGCTTCCTACGATTTGTTCAGCCTCGTTTATGATTGTCTGCGGCAAACCGATTTTACGCGCTATTTCTACGGCAAACGAGCTTCCTGGATTGCCAATTGCAAGGCGGAAGAGAGGTTGCATATGTTGACGGTCGTATAACATCGAACCATTTATCAATCCATCAGATTCCTCGGCAAAATGCTTAAGGTTTTGATAGTGAGTCGATATCACTCCCCAATTACCCATCTTATTGAATTGGTCTAACAAAGCTTGCGCTATGGCACCACCTATCTGAGGTTCAGTTCCACTTCCGAATTCATCAATGAGTATAAGTGTATCCTTTCCGCCCTTTGACAGAAAAAATTTCATATTTTTCAGGTGAGAACTGTACGTGCTCAAATCATCCTCAATTGATTGGTCATCGCCTATGTCTATCAGTATATGATTGAATATACCCATATGAGAATTTTCATACAATGTCGGCAACAATCCGCATTGAGCCATATATTGTATTATGCCAACGGTTTTCAAACAAACCGATTTACCGCCAGCATTCGGGCCTGAAATAATCAGAATCCGATCCTTATGATTGAGTGTGATGTCGAGAGGCACAATTTCTTTCCCCTGACTTCTCAACGAAGTCTGGAGTACAGGATGACATGCGTGAAACCACTCGATTTCTGGTTTATTGTCTAGCGTCGGCATATGTGCCTCAAGTTCTTGCGCATAGCGCGCCTTTGCAAGAATGAAATCGAATGTGCCAAGCGCATAAAATCCGTTGAGTAAATCAGGAATATGAGGACGAAGAATGTCAGCCGTATTAATTAGGATTCGAGTTATTTCTCTTCGTTCCTCAATTTCAAGCTCGCGTATGCGATTGTTTATGACTACGACTTCTGCCGGTTCGATAAATATAGTCTTACCTGAAGCCGATTCGTCATGGACGATACCTGATATTTTTCGCTTATGCATCGGGGCTACCGGGATAACCAACCGGCCATCACGCACAGTGGGTGCGGCATCGTTATCCAACACCCCTTCTTGCACGGCTTTCGCCATAACTCTACGTATAGCAGAATTTACAGAGCCCGACATTGACGCCAATTGAGAGCGTATGGCATGAAGTTCGGGCGTAGCATTATCTTTGATATTTCCGAAACGGTCGAGTATACGGTCAAGAGCTGATATGCAATCTGGAAACGACATCAATGGGAACGATTCGACATCAAGAGCCGGATACGAACTTACACCATCTTCATTGCGACATTTTGAAAAAAATGACGATAGTCCCGACATTGTATTGAGCGACTTGAGTAATTTAGATAAATCTGCCGCCGACATAAACGAGCCTGGAACCCGAATCGATGAAAGCTGCAATGTTAAATCTGTTATAGAATCAAGCGGGAAAGCTTCGTCGCTTGAAATAATACCACACATTTCGGCGGTTTGTTCCAACATCAACTTAATACGAGCAAAATCCGAAGCAAAACACATCGAGTCAACATTTGCCATACCTAATGTTGACATACAAAGTTCCTTCAAACGTGTTCTAACGGCGGAAAATCCGATTTTATGCTCAAATGATTCTGGATAAGTCATTAAAATTAGATGTGTTCAAATGATTGTGCAAAAATACAAAAAAATAGACTGAATCATTATAAAATAATATGTTTCAATCACAACAAAATAAGTTAAACGTATGTTATACTATAAAATAATTATTCAGTTCAACTAAAAATATTTATTATGGAAGTTTCTAAAATCAACTTTTGGGGCCAATCCAAACATTGGTGGATAGTCCTTACAGTAGGTATCTTAATGGTTTTGTGTGGATTTGCATATTGGTTTTGGCCTGTTGCAGGTTATGCCGTTGCATCTCAAATATTTGGATGGATGCTTGTCCTCGCAGGCGTTGTCCAGCTATTAGTCGCATCAGGGCCTGAACGTCCACGAGGCTGGGGCTGGTGGCTTACCGGTGGCGTTATCGACATTTTCATTGGGTTTATGCTTGTTCGAAGTATCATACTGTCAGAAGCCGTGTTTCCCTACTTTCTTGCGATAATATTCTTGTTTTGGGGTATCAGCGCAATCATCAGTTCGGTTAGCCAGCGAGAGCGCCGCTATTGGTGGTTGTATATGATAAATGGCATACTGCTTATGATTATTGGCTTCTTCTTTATCGAAGCTGGTTGGGTTCAGAATATGATGATGGTAAGTTTCCTCACCTCACTTTCATTCATCTATTGGGGATTTTCGCTTACGATGCTGTCATATGACATGAAGCCTATGGCAAAAAAATAATGCAAGTACTCTCGATTTAAGACATAACAATTATTTTAAGACTGTTGCCGGTGAAATATTTCACCGGCAACTTGTTGTTAAAAAAAATTATTTATTGCTTCTCTACCAAAAACATTCAAATAAATTGGCTATTTTTGTAATATTAAAAATAGATGTGGATTAAACTATACGGTTGGATTCAAAGTCTAATTATACAAAAACATAAAAAACCAATATAGTATGAACGGTAAAAAAATATCTCTTCTGGCCGCAATGCTTATTAGTGGAGTCGGATTGATGTGGGGACAAGGATATTACGATGATGATATCTATTTCAATCCGTCAAAAAACAAAGATAAGAATCAAGAAGCGGCTAAAGCCATAAAGGCAGCCAGAAAAAACGCTTCGAAAGTCAGCAATTATGCAGGCTCAGATACATATACTGTCATATCTTCATCAACGCGAAGTGTCGATGAGTATAACCGTAGAGGTGTATTTGGGTCAGCTTCGACAACAGCTACAAACGACACTATCCTCGATGATTTTGCATACACGCGTCGTATAGAGAGATTCTATAATCCTGAAATAGTTACTTCTTCAAACGATCCTGACCTTTCGGAATACTACTATTCCCAACCGGCTAATATCAATATTATAATTGACACTCCATCCTATGGCTATTGGGGTTATCCCTACGGGCCATCGTGGGGCTGGGGGTGGAATGATTGGGCTTGGGGCCCGTTATGGTCGTGGGGGCCTTCCTGGAGTTGGAACTTGGGCTGGGGACCATCATGGGCATGGGGACCGTCCTGGGGTTGGAACTGGGGTCCATCATGGGCATGGGGGCCGTCTTGGGGTTGGACTCCCGGCCCGATATGGGGTGGCAGTCATCCCCACTATTACAATCCGCGTCATCCCGGAGCCGTGCACCGTCCCAATCTTGCTGGCCGTCCCGGAGTGTCTGGTCAACGTCCTGGAGCGAATTATCGTCCCGGAAACAATCGATACACTAACAACCGAGTGATAAATAGTGCAGGTGGTCGTTATGGAACCAATCAGAATGGTTATCGTCCAAACACACGCCCGTCAAATAACAATAATAACTATACACGCCCTAACAATCAGAATTCCAACAACAATTCCTATACCCGTCCGGGGCGTAATGGTTCATCTTTTAGCGGCTCGTCAAGTGGCGGACGACACGGCATTAGTGGCGGCGGTTCATCGGGAGGTGGCCGTGGAGGAATGTCCGGTGGCGGTGGACGCGGCAGACGATAAAAGAATTAACTGCATTGTGGATTCATACACTAATTCATTAACTTGAATTCAAACCAATTATTAATTATGAAAAAAACTATAATTTCAGCTATAATAGGCACTGTTCCATTTATCTCATTTGCGCAAAGTGCTCTTGATGCATATCAATTGGGGCAGCTCGATTTCAGAGGAACGGCCCGATATATGTCAATGGGTGGTGCGTTCGGTGCATTAGGTGGTGATTTGTCGGCTGTGACCCACAATCCGGCCGGCATCGGTGTGTACCGTAGCAATGAAGTTGGCGTAACTCTAAATCTTGATTTGCAGAGCACAAAGTCTCTGACTCAAGGTCTCAGCATTAATAATAAACAGACTAAGTTTTATTGCAACAATTTCGGGTACGTTGGGTCAATATACACTGAAAGCGACATAATGCCTTATTTTAATTGGGGTGCTTCATATTCACGTGTCAATTCATTTGACAGGGCATATAGGGGCAGATTTTCGTCATTAAACGGGTCTTTGTCGAATTATATAGCCGGATATACAGGCAATATTCCCCCTAACGAGTTGTTGCCCACTGACTCGTATAATCCCTATCAGGATTCATATTCGCCATGGATTAGCATCCTTGGCTATAATTCATATATAATCAATCCAATTGGCGAATCGGCCGTATATAATGGCTTATGGCAAAACGGCACAACCGGTAACGGCGGTTTTGACGTTTTGGAAAAAGGCTATACCGATGAATACTCCATAAACTTAGGTGGAAACTTTATGAATAGCGTTTACTGGGGTATCGGGTTTGGTATAACTGACATTAGTTATGAATCAAGTACATATTACGAGGAGGATATGAACAATGCCAGGATTCCTAACGCAGCGGCTACCGGCACCGAGACAGGCAACGGAGGCTTCGGACTCGACAGCTGGAAACGTATATCTGGCACTGGATTTAATTTCAAGGCTGGTGTAATCGTGAAACCAATCAATGAATTGCGTTTCGGATTGGCCGTTCATACACCTACATATTACAATCTCAATCAAGAAGGCTGGGCTCAGATTGACTATGGATATAGCACCGGATATAGCTCGGCGGTTGAAACTGACGAAGGATACAACGACTATTTTGAATGGAAGTACCGTACACCATGGCGTTTAGTGACCAGTGTGGCAGGCGTCCTTGGCTCTCAGGCAATCGTAAGCTTTGATTATGAATACCGTCCGTTCCAAAGTATGAATGTGAAGGATCGTAACGGCAACCAATATACCGATATAAAAGGCGATGTTGAGACATATTATCAGGCCGCAAACATCTTTAGGCTTGGGGCCGAATATAGACTTGATCGCCACTGGAGCCTCAGAGCAGGATATAATTTCCAATCGGCGCCTACCAAGTCGGCGTTTGCGAACAATAATGTAGATGTTTGGACATTTGGTGCCGCTGAGACTGAGCTTACTCCTTCCTACCAGGTTGATAATAAAACTCAGCATATATCGCTCGGATTAGGATACCGATATGAGAATTTCTATTTAGATGCCGCTTACGTTCATACAAATAGAAAAAGTACATTCCACGCTTATACGCCCAATGACTTCACGGCCACTCCACCATCGGCAGACATAACCGACAACAATAATCAGGTAGTGTTGAGTTTTGGCATAAAATTCTAATAGGTCAAAAATCCTAATAAAAATAGCGAAGTCAGGAATTATCGATATTTCCTGGCTTCGCTTGTTTTATTAAAGAACCTTGAAAAATAATGTTTATATGTCTCCGCGTAAATGCCGGTTTCAGACAACGAGTCTGTATCGGATACAAGCCTAAGACGGAAACTTGCCTGAAACGAAGACTTGCCCGGCTATTTACAGA